>NZ_JBEPFL010000037.1:0-83835 GCF_040301925.1 Streptomyces sp. NPDC000075 | reverse complement strand
CTCGACCTCCTCGACATCCTCGTCAACGCCCACCTGCTGCAGAACCCCGCCCCCGACGTCTACCGGTTCCACGACCTCCTCGGCGAGTTCGCCGCGGAATGCGCGGAGCGGGAGGACGACGAAGACGAGCAGCGGGCCTGTCGCCTGCGGATCCTCGAGTGGTACCACGCGGCACTCCACCGGGCCAACACACCCACCGGCCCCCGACCGCACGCCGACCCCGCACCGCTGTCCGACGCCCCGCTGCCGGAGTTCGCTGGCCCGGGCGAGGCGCTCGCCTGGACCAGTGCGCACCTGGCCGCCATCCACCACGCCGTGAAGACCGCCGCCGAGATCCGTCCCCAGCTGAGTTGGCAGATCGCCAACTGCCTCTTCACCTGGACCACCACCAACTGGGGTGTCGCCGGGGAGTGGGAGCAGCCGTTCCACGACGCCCTCGCCGCAGCGGAGCGCGTCGGCGACCTCAAGGGCCAGGCGCGGATGCAGAACATGCTCGGGGTGGCCCACGGATGCTCCTTCCGCAACGAGACCAGCCTCGTGTACTTCCGCACCGCCGCCGCTCTGTACGAGCAGCTCGGGGTGCCGGAGCGGCAGGCCCAGGTCCTGGCGAACTACGGGACCGCGTGCGGCCAGGCCGGCAGGGTGGAGGAGGGGTTGAAGGCGATGCGGCGCGCCATCGAACTGCGCGGACCGGCTGCGGCTCCGACCGCCTCCTTCCTCCATCCCCTGGGCACCCTGCTCCTGGCAGCGGGGGACGCGGCGGCCGCGGAGGCCGTCTTCCGCCAGTGCCTGAAGATCAGCCGCGCCGACGGCCAGGTCCTTCACGAGGGCATCAGCCTCGTCACCCTGGGCGACTCGCTGCGTGCGCTGGACCGCCGTGAAGAGGCCGTCGCCTGCATCGAGGAGTCCCTGAGGATCTACCGTCGGCTCGGCAACGACTTCCACACCGCGGACGGCCTTGAGGCGCTGGCCCGCACCCACTTCCACTTCGGCGACCACGAACAGGCCAGGGACACCTGGAACCAGGCCCTGGCCATCGCCCGCGACCACCGGATCGAGCGCGTACGCGAAGACTGCCTGAAGGGACTCGCCGCCCTCGACTCCTGAACACGTGTCCGAGGCGGCGTGGGGAGTGCCCCCGCGGACCGCGGCCCCCGCCGGGATCTCCCGGCAGGGGCCGCTGATCATGCTCTACCTGGGGTGGTTCAGTTCCAGACCTTGCCGTAGAAGTAGCCGCCGGTGCCGTGCTCGTAGTAGTGCTGCCCGTACAGACCGCCCACGCACCTCGTCTTGGTCTCCACGGGGTTGCTGGCGAAGGAGGCGACCATCACGCCGGTGTCGGCGTCCCAGAGCTCGGCCCGACCCCAGTAGGCGAGGGCGGTGTGCGTGCCGGAGAAGCAGACCTGGTGGTTGCCGTTGGCCGGTATGCTCGCGCTGTTGCAGGTGTACCCCTCGCAGACGGCCTCGGCCGCGCTCGCGGGTCCGGCGGCGAGCAGGCCGAAGGTGGCTACCGCGAGGGTCGTCACGACAGCCTGACTGATCTTCTTCTTCTTCACGATGCCTCCATGGTGTTCGGGAAAGCCGGCTGGACGTCGCACGTCCACCGCTTGACTCGTCACAGGCGCCGCTCGCTGAGGAGGGGCACGCAGAGCACTGTGCCGGGCCCCGCCAACAGCCCACTAACACGCCACCAACACGGCCCGCGCCGGGCCGGCCTCTCGGTAATGGGCGACGTCGGCCGGCCCCGCGACCACCTCCCTGCCGTACGGCTGCCACGTGTATCGCCGCCTGCCGGGCATACGCTGGTGGTAGCCAGCCTGGTCTGGTGAGCCGGCCGAGGAGCCATTCCACCCGTACTTCGACGACCTCGGAAGCGAACGGTGGCTCTTCGCGCGCATCTTCCGAGCCGACCAGGGTGCTGTCGCAGAGTTCTCCGTCCGTCCTCCGGAGGACTGGCCACGGCTCAAGGCCCAACGGCTGGAGCACCATTTCAGGCGCAACAAGCTCGACCTCAAGTTCCGTGTCGAAGCGGCGCGACATCTCGCCACCCGGCGCAGAAAGGACGCGCGCACCTGCGCAGCCTCGGGGCGTGAGCTCTGCGGCTCGTACTCGTAGAAGACGCCGAGAGCGTCGCGGACGTCGACCCAAACGACTGGGAGTCGGCCTGGTTGTACGCCCTCGCTGAATGCGACTGGTACCTCGACGGCGGCATGAACGAGATCTGGCTGCGTAGGTGAGAACCGGCTCTGGTCCACTTCTCCATGAAACGGCCACGCAGAGTAACGAATTGGCTTGGTCTGGGCTCCAGGTACAGTCGGAGCGCCCCGTGAGATCGTGCTCGCACAGGAGTCTTCCTTGCTCGAACCGGACCGCTTCGCCCTTCTCATAGTCAAGCCAGACGGAGTGGCCCAGCACCTCACTCGGCTCATCTCTCACTGGACACGCGACCGGGGCTACAAGCTGCGCGGTTTCCGGGAGCTGACCCTGAGGCCGGAGCACCAGCTCATCCTCGATGTGGACTCCCACGTCGGAGGGCGGATCGATCGGCAGCTGAGCGAGGTGTTTTACGGTTTGGGACCGGTGCACGCCTTGCTCCTGCAGCGGGAGGGCAGCCGGTCCTCGGACGAAGGGTCGGCTGCAGCCGAGCTCGCGGGCCGTTTCATGGGGGATGCCCTTCCCCACCGGGCCCGACCGGGCACTCTGCGGGGGGATTTCGGGGCCCTGAACCCCGTCTTCAACCTGGTTCACGCAACCAACAGCACCGACGATCTCGACCGGGACGCCCGGGCCCTCTTCGACCGCCCTCTCGTCGACCTCCTGGGACTGAACGGTGCCAGACCGGATGGAATAGCCCAGACCCCGCACCTACTGCGTCCGTTCAAACTGTGGAGCACTGTGGCGGACGTCCTGACCACCTGGCTGGGGCCGGGGGTGGTACGGCCCATCGACTGGCCTGCCGACTCCCATGGCCCGTCCCATCCGGCGGCCGGCGCTGCCCTGATGGCCTGCGCCCGCGCCGCACAGCGGGCCGGGGCCGAGGATGGCGAAGTGCTGACGGGAGTGCTGGACGGGAACACTTCCTACGCGCAGTTCGCCCGCCAGGTTCCGACGGTGGACACATGGCGCGGATACCTCGCATACACGACGCTGCGTCACTTGACGCTGTGCGCTGACACCCCGTGAGCCCTGATCGCTACTGGCCGCGACGTTTTCGGTACAGCGACACCCAGTCACGCTAATAGGACGCGCTTGCGAAGGAGCTGGAATCCCGCGCGGCCGAACATCTGGCGTTTGAGCATCTTGATCCGGTTGACATGGCCTCGGAGGGTGGGGCGGAGATGCCCCGGCCTCGGCCGACGAGAGCGCTCGGGAGGGCTACTGTGGCTCATATGATCATCGAAGCGGGGGACGAGGCCATGCCCGACAACACCGGTCCGTCCAGGGCGATCATGATCGGGGGCGGGCCCGCGGCCCTGGCCCGCCCGACGGGAGCCCTGTTGGTCGACGACTGCGGCAGCCTGTTCCACCGAGGCGTGCTCGACAGCCTCGGCCACACCCCCGATCAGTTGCGGGCCCTCGACCGGTGCGGCTTCGACCCCTACCTCCACGCCGCGCCCACGGAGCGCGTGCCGAGCACGGCCGTCCGGGAATGGCTGGACCAGCTGGCCACCTCCGGCCCGGTGATCAACGGCACCGCCGAGCTGGCCGTGGACGTGGAGGGCCGTCTGGTCGCGATCATCGAGCCCGCAGGGGACAAGGCCCCCCTCACCCTCGACGTCGAGGGCATACCGACACTCGCCCCGGGCCTGCCCGGACAGCTCGTACCCGGCACCGACCCCGCACTGCACTCCTTCAACCAGGTCGGCCATGAGCTGCTGAAGACTCTGCACAGGACGGGTCCGGCGGCGAACGAGCTGGTGGGGGCACTCATCGACCTGGTCAACGAGAGGGGCGGCGGCCCGGCAGACGTGCTGGCCCTGCTGGAAGGTGCCGATCCGCTGCTCCTGGCACCGGTCACCGCGCCGGTCCAGGCCATCCGGGCGATCGCCGCCTTCTCGCGCGCCCGCGCGGACGCCGCCGGACGGCTCTGCTTCGGGGACTCCCTGGTGTACGGGCGGTACGCGGCGACGGCCGCCGACAGCTGGATCGTGGCCGGCGGCGGGGATCACGCTCTGGCCGCGGCCGAGGCCCTCCTCACCGGGAACCCGGCCGCCGAGGTCACCGTGGTCGCCGCCGCCATCGACACGGCAGCGGCCAACACGGCGCGCTACCGTGATCTGCGGAGCCGCCATACCGCGGACGGCGGTGGTGACGGACGTCTGCGGTTCCGTACGGGCACCGAGCCCGGCCCGATCACCCTCACCGGTACGGGCCGCTTCACCGAGGGCGGGGTGGAGGCGGACGGGTACGCGATGGCCATCGGCCGGCGGCGCGAGCTGCCGCACGCCGTGGGCAAGCTGACGTACTGGGCGCGATGGGCCCAAGGACGGATCACCGGCACGCTGCTCTTCGACACCGACCTGCACTACCTCGGCTACCGGCTGCACTTCGCCGGCGAGGGACTGGTGCACCAGGTGGACGTCACCGGTGCTGCCTCGTGGTTCCTGCCCGCCGAGGTGTTCCCGGCGGAGCAGGCCCGCCGGGTGGAACGCATGGGGCAGCGTGCGACGCCGCCGGAGTCGGGCCTCACCCCCACCGACGTGCTGCCGGTCGCCGAGCAGGGTGCCCGCCTGGCGGCCGCCCGACGACGGGGCACGGTGCGGGAGGCCGACACCGTCCCGGAGCGCTGGGTGCCCTCCGCCTGACCTGGCGCCGGACACCGGCCCGGGCGGCGTCATCCGTGCGGCCCACGACCTGCTGCCCGACCCCGGCCTCTCCATTACCTCTATCGCGAAGCCGCTGGGTGCCCCCCCCGGGCACCCTTTACAACCACATCCCCGACCTCCAGGAACTCCGTCCGGGCGCAGTGCCCCGTCAGCTCGAAGCCTCCGCGAAGCAGGCGAAGCCCAGCAAGATCGTTCTCACCGGGAGTTCTTGTACCCCAACTACTCACACCCGAAGAGGCCCGCGGGTTCAGGAAAACCGAAGTCTGTTCAGCGGGAACTCGCGGGTCGGTCCGTGTGCATCAGCTGGGCGAATCCGTGGGTTCGGCGGGAACCGTGGGGCGGGCTGCGAGGCGGCCGGCTTCGGCGGTGACCTCGGCATCGACCTGGTCCAGGGTTCTGTCGCCGTATTCGAGGATGTCGTACTCGTCGTCGAGTTCAGCGAGGCGCTCGGTCAGGGGCAGCTCATGTCCGTGGCGCTGGTGAATCTTGAATGTGAACTCCCGAGGCGTGAGCTCTCCAGTGAGCATGCGGCGTGCGAGGGCTCGGGCGGCGGCTTCCTGACCGGCCTCGCCGTCGACCGGATAGAAGGCGAGGCCGAGTTCGTCGAGTGCTATGGGAAGCAGGTAGTGGACGTCGTAGTCCGCCTCGGCGCGCGTGCAGGCGGCGAGGATGCGAAGGCCTGGGGTGTCGAGTCCGGCGACGAGCGCATCACAGGCGGCGTTCACCACGTCGCTCGCGCGGATTTCGCCCATGCTCCAGAGAGCGGCATGGTCCTGGAGCGCGATTGCTGCTGCTTCGGTCGAAATCACCCATCCATGATTCCCTTCACGGCACGTCCAGGTCGACCGGATTTCATCGAAGGTGCTGTTCAGCGGCCTGTTCCAGCAGGGCTCGTGTGGAGTCCGCGTAGCGCATCGCGGTCTTCCCGTCGAGCCCGAAGACCTCGGCGAGATGCAGTGGGTCAGGCCCGTGGGTCAGGGCCTCTTCGAGCTGCCGGTCAACACGAAGCCGCTCCAAGGTGGCGTCCTGTCCCCTCGTCGGAGCACTGATCCAATGGGTGCTGGCCCGGCTGGTCGTGTTGGCGGTCTGGTTGTTGATCAGCGTGTGGAGGTTCGCGGTGCTGGGCCACCGACGGCGCCGGTATTCCAGCCACTCCACCATGAACTCCAGAGTGAGGTCGTCGAGAGGCCGGGCGCCACCAGCGATGGTCAGCCGGCGGTTGCCGAGATCGATGTCGTCGAGCATGAGGGCGGCGATCGGGCCACCCGGGCAGCATGGACCGCCGCGAGGGCGAGAACGAGCCGCGCCGCCGGGGTCATCGCAGCACCAACGGAGCGTTCGACCTGCTCAGGGAGGAGCGGTTGCAACACCGCGTACTCGATCTGACCGACCTTGATCCGGCTGGTCAACCCTGGGGTCCGGCTCCCCAAAGGTCCTTCAGGGCCCGCCCCCATCAGCCGCACCGGATCATGAGACTCACCGGGGCACTCGCCTCTTCGACACCGCAACTGCCGCGGCCAGACCACTGAACCGCATATCGGGGCCGGCCGGGGACGAAGCGGAAGAGGTGCTGCGTGACCACCTCGCCTGATTCCCCGGCTGCCGGCTGCCGGCTGCCGGGAGGCCACGTGGGTCAGGGCCGTGATGGTCGCCCGCCTGCAGGCGGGCGGCGACCGGCGGCCTCTTCCCTCCCACACCGTTGCGGCGCTGTGAGGAAACCCGCCCGCCGGCCTGACCCGGCGCTCCGGCCGTCACCTTTCGACCCGTACGCCGAAGGAGCACCCACGCGATGAGCCGCTCGCCCACGAGGGAGAGCTGGGACGCCCATGACGGGGCCGGCCGCAACTTCCGCGCGCTCGACGACGCCGAAAAGGCCGTTCTCCACCAGCACCTCGCCCTCCCGGATGAGCGGCGGGGCGCCCGGGCGTCCTGTGTCCCGGCGTCCACCGCTGCCTCGGGGAGCGCAGACCGACCGCCGTCGCGGCCGGCCGCCGGGCGTTCGGGCCGTGCGCCTGGTCGCCGCTCGGTCGGGCCGACGCCCGGTGCAGGTCGTGCCGGTCGGGTGACCTGACCCATCCGAGTGGGCATGTTTCCGGCATATTCACCGGCGCCTGTGGCTTTGTGTGCGGCATGACTCCTCTCCGCCGCCCCGGCCGGTCCCGTCTGCTCGCGCTCTGCGTCACCGCCATGGCCGCGCTGCCCCTGGCGGCCGCCTCCGCCACCGGTGTCTCCGCCGCCCCCGCCGTCACCCGAGTCCCGTCTCCCTCGGACGGCGACGGGGCGGAGGTGCTCCGTGACCGCACCGTCCCGCTCGCACTCGACGACTTCCGGACGCTGTGCACCGGGGCTCCGTTCGGCGCCCCGCGCGCATGGACCTTCGACTTCTTCGACAACGTCCGCCTCACCGCCGTCGAAGACGGCATCGACGACGACGCGGGCACGCGTACCTGGTCCGGCCACGTCAAGGGCAGGCCGGACACCAGCGTCATCGTCTCCCTGCGCGGCGTCTGCTCCGCCGCCCGCACCCAGCCCGAAGGCACCGTCGTCGAGGTCGTCGCCGACCTCGGGAAGCACGTCTACCACCTGGAGACCCTGCCCGGCCGCCCCCTGCGCGCCCGCATCACCGAGGAAGACCCGGCCAAGCAGCCGCACCACGCCCCCGACGAGCTGGCGGTGAGTCCGTCCGCGCGCACCGCGCCCCGCCACTCCCTCGCCGGGCGGGCCGCGGCCACCTCGCAGAACCCGGCCGTCATCGACGTCATCGCCGGATACACCCCCCTCGCCGTGCAACGGGCAGGCAGCGAGCAGCAGGTCGTCAACACCATCCACTGGGCCGAACGCAAGATGAACGAGGCCCTCGCCGACAGCGGCGTCCCGGCCAGCATCGACATCATCGGCACCTACAACACCGGCTACACCGGCAACAACACCTCCTCGGTGATGTGGAGCAAGCTGAGCAACCCGCACGACTACGAGCTGGGCAGCGCCGCCGCAGATCTGCGCCGCCGCTACGGGGTGGACCTGATCACCGTCGTCAACAGCGTTCCGGGCCAGTCCTCCGGGCAGGGCAGCCTTCCGGTGCGCGGCAACTTCGACGAGAGCCTCGCCTTCTCGGTCGTCGACTACGACTCGCTCACCGGCTGGTACAACCTCGGTCACGAGATCGGCCACAACCTCGGCCTCTTCCACGACCGGCGGACCCTCTCCCAGCAGGTCCCCGACGGCAGCTGGGTCAACGACCTCAACACCCCGTACGGGACGGGCTGGATCACGGCCGACGAGGAGCACACCTCCCTGATGGCGTACGCCAGCTCCTGCCGCCGGCCGTGCCGCACGGAGAACACGTACTCCGACCCGCAGCTCAGCATCTACGGGCAGCCCCTCGGCAACGAGAGCAACGACAACGCCAGGCTCGCCCGCCTCACCGCTCCCATCGTGGCCGGCTACCGCGCCCTCACAGTGGCCCGGACCCGCTACGCCCTCACTCTGGAGAGCTCCGACGGCGGCAGCGTCCGCCCTGCCGTCTACGGCCCCTACAAGCCGGGCACGGTCGTCGCCGTCACGGCGACCCCGGCCGCCGGCCACCGCCTGGCGGCCTGGATCTACGACGGTCGCCAGTACGGCCCGAGCGAGCAGGTCAACGTGACCATGGACGCCGCCCACACCCTCAGGGCGGTCTTCATCGAGGCCTGAGGCCGGGCAGGCGTCGTCGGCGGCCACGCCGAACAACGAGCCCCCGTTACCTTCTTCGTGGGTCCCGCAATGGGGCCTCCGGCCTTCGGATCCGGCATGACTTCCCCCTTGTTGTCCATGAGCCGGGGGGTGTCACTAGGTCCGGAGGCATCGACGGACCGCTGATGAGGGGCTTGAGCACCGGTTTCACCCGAGCCAGAAGGACGAAAGCGTGAGGGAGGGGCCCGCACGTGATCGACACCGGCGACATCGACGTCTTCCTCGGCCTGGACGTCGGCAAGGGCGAACCCCACGCCACCGCCGTCACCCCGGCCGGGAAGAAGGCGTTCGGCAGGCGGTTGTCCAACACCGAGCCCACGCTCCACGAGCTGTTCGCCAAGCTGAAGGCCAAGCACGGAACGGCGCTGGTCGTGGTCGACCAGCCGGCCTCGATCGTGAGGCGAGGACCGACGCGAGGGACGCGTTCATCATCGCGGACGCGGCCCGCGCCCTGCCGCACACGCTGCGGGCGATGGACGGCGAGGACGAGACGATCGCCGAGCTGGAGATGATCGTCGGCTTCGACGACGACCTGGCCGGCGAGGTCACCCGGGTCGCGAACCGGCTCCATGGCCTGCTGACCCAGATCCATCCCTCGCTGGAACGGGTGTTGGGGCCGCAGTTGCAGCACCCGGCGGTCCTTGCCTTGCTGGAGCGGTTCGGGTCGCCGGCCCAGATCCGCAAAGCCGGGCGGCGCCGCCTGGTCACGGTGTTACGGCCGAAGGCACCAAGGACGGCCGAACGGCTGGTCGAAGACATCTTCACGGCCCTGGACGAACAGACCGTCACCGTTCCCGGCACCGAGGCGGCAGCGCTGATCGTCCCGAGCCTGGCCGGTTCCCTGACCGCCGTCCTTGACCAGCGCAAGCTGCTGGCCGGGCGGATTGAGGAACTGCTGGACGCCCGCCCTCTTTCTACGAACCCCGGCCGGCAGCCTCAGGCTGATCCTCAGCTGCCTCGCCGCACACGGGGCAGTCCCGCGCGTCGACCGAATCCGTCACGACCGGATGACCACAGAAGTCACACGGCCGCACGCCCTCGCCCGCCGAGTCTCGCGGCTGCGCCGCCGCCCTGTGTCACGCGCCTTACGAGTTCCTCTTCGCCTACTTCCAGACCTGGTAGTCGCTGCCGTTGCAGGCGTGGGTGTAGACCCTGCCCTCGCGGTTGCTGTCGAGGCACAGGCCGGTCAGTCGGCTGACGATCTGCATTCCGTCGCCTGTCCAGTTCTCCACCCACTGCTGGTTGACGTTGGCCGGGGATCCGCAGGGCTCGATGTAGACGTTCCCCAGGCCGTCCTGTCCCTGGTACCAGCTGGAGAGGCAATACCCGTTGGAGAATCCCGAAACGTTTGTGGTGATCTTCCAGAACTGGTTGTTGGTGTTTTCCTTGATGTTGTTCTGCGAGTCGTTCCAGATCGTGCTTGCGTGCTTGCCATCAAGGGGACCGGCCATACCGCAGCGCGCCACGGCCCCGGCGCCCGTGTCGATCGCACCGTTGTTCCAGACCCTCAAGCAGCCGCCGGTGGCCTTGCCTGCGGTCCGAAGGCTGGACTCGGCCATCTTTTAGCCACGGCTAAACGAACAGGGTGGGGATGCGCGTGGCAGTGGGGATCCGGCTCTCGGCGGCCGAGGTGGCGCGGGTACGGCTGGCGGTATCACCGCTGGCGGAGACGGTGTTCGGAGTGCGAGCCGCGCTCGGCACCGGGGGCCACGAGGTGCACCGGATGTGGGTGCGCGAGGCGCAGGTGGTGTTGGCGCGGGAACCGGAGCTGCCGTTGCTGCGGATGCTTCTCGGACACCTCGTGCCGTCTTTTCTGCTTCCTGTGCCGAGGGAGCGCCTGCCGGCGTTCGAAACCGAGCTGGCGGATGTGCGGGCCATGGAGCCTGAGTACGTCATCACGGAGTGCGCCGCCGCGCTGCCCGGTCGGGCTCGGGAGCTACCGCCGCCTGCGGTGCTCGTGGAACGGGTGGCCGATGCGCTGGAGCGCTGCCACAGCCTGCTGGTGGCACCGCACTGGGGGCGGATGCGGGCCGTTCTGGAGGCGGAACTGAGCCGGCTCGCGGTCGCGCTGGTCGATGGCGGGGTGGAAGGGCTCTTCGCGCAGGCGCACGGTGATGTGGTGTGGCGGGAAGGCGAGTTGTTCGTGCGGCGGCGCTCCCATCCGGATCAGGTCTGGAAGGTCGAGACCCGCGGCCACGGACTCGTCCTGATGCCTTCCGTCTTCGGCTGGCCGAACATCGGCGTCGATCACTCCCCCTGTGGTGCCGCCACGATCCAGTACCCCGCTCCCGGCGTGGGACTGCTCTGGGAGCAGCCCTCGCCGGCATCCGCGGGACTGGCCGTCCTCCTCGGCCGCACCCGCGCCGCACTGCTCGCGGAACTCGCCGAGCCCCGCAGCACTCCCGACCTCGCCGCCCGCCTCGGTGTCACCGCCGGTGCCGTCTCCCAACACCTCGGAGCTCTGCGCGGAGCCGGCCTCGTGACCACTCGACGCACCGGACGCACGGCCATCCACCTGCGTACCCGAACGGGCACTGCACTCACCTGTCAACCAGGAGAACCGACGGTCTGACACAAGCCGGGCAGCACTTGCCGGCAGCCGCCGGGTACGGAGGAACACGTCGACGGACCAGTGGCCGGTGGACGAGCTGCTCGATCTGGCGCGGGAAGGGCTCGGGATCGGGGCATGAGTGATCAGCCGGGGGTGCGTGCCCGGCGGCTGTGGAATGCGTCCAGGTGAGGGGTAGTACCGCGGCCGAACGGGGCGAGGGCCGGGCCCGCCACCGTTGCGGAGCGGACATCGCGGGAGTGCGTCCTAGGGTGGCCGTCGCTCGCAGGCGACGGACGAACGGACGCTGATGGCGCAAGAACGAGTGGACCGGACGATCCACGGGGCGGCCCCGGCCACGCTGACCCCCACCCCCGTCCACGACATCGGCCTGCTCCTGCTCCGGCTCGTCGTCGGCCTCAGCATGGCCGCGCACGGCACGATGAAGCTCTTCGGCTGGTTCGGCGGGCCGGGCCTCCCCGCGACCGGCAAGGGATTCACGGCGGCCGGCTATCCGGCCGGGGAGGCCATGGCCGTCCTGTCCGGTCTCTCCGAGACCCTGGGCGGCCTCGGCCTCGCCCTCGGTCTGCTCACCCCGCTCGCGGGCGCGGCCCTCATCGGCGTCTTCGTCAACATCCTCGACGTGCGGGGCCTGAGCGCGTACTTCCCTCCCCAGGGCGTCGAAATGGAGACGGTGCTGTTCGCCGCCGCGGTCACGCTCACCCTGACCGGGCCGGGCCGCCTCTCCGCCGACCACTTCCTCCCGGTGTTGCGCGAGTCGCGGGCCCGCCATGCCCTGCTCGCCGTGGTGGCCGGGGTCGTCGCGGGCCTCGTCGTCTTCTTCGTGAGGGACTGACCGCGCGGAGACACCGGGCGGGCGGGCTGGGGTGGTAACTCGGTTGCGCCGGTCCGTGCTACGAGCCTTCAGGGCTCACCGGTGCCCTGCCGGCTCCAGGGCTGGTGCACCTCACCTACGAGACCACGCTGGACGGACGCCGGGGCGGCGGAGTTCGCTCTGGCACAGGCAGGAGACGGCCGCGACGTGGCGGTTGTACTACCACCAGGCCACGCCCCTCCCGCCCGACGCCAGTGCGGTACCTGAACGCGAGGGCGGTGATCACCCCGCCGCGGTGGCCCGGTACCGGCAGCGAGGGCCGGTACCGGGCTACCGGGTGTCAGTAAGCGGCAGACCTTCAAGAACGGCCTAGTTGAGCCGTGCGGTCTGGCTGGCGACGAGTTCGCCGCCGACGAAGCCCTCCACACGGGCCGAGTGGGCGCCGGCCGCGTCGGGGACGGTGAGGTCGGCCTGACCGTTGGAGAGGTCGACGGAGGCGCGCGGGCGTTGGTCGACGTAGACGTCCAGCCGGTCGACGTTGACCGCCTTGACCTTGAGCCGCAGGGCGCCGGCGGCGGCGGTCGCGTCCGTGATGCTCAGGACGTGCGGCGTGAGGCCCTTGAGGACCTCCCCGGCGCGCTCGAACAGGTCGGCGTTGCCTTCCAGCAGGTCCCGGCGGGTCATCCGGTAGGGGATGTCGGGGGTGATGCCGAGGTCCTCCACCGGCGTGCCGGAGTTGGAGCCCACCCGCAGGCTGCGGCGGATCGCCACCCGCATGCCGGCTCCCTTCGGCAGTGGCCGGTACGGCGTCTCGGGGTCGCCCGCGAGGAGCTCGACGAGGTGCTGGTGCTCCCAGACGTTGGCGCCTCCGGCTCCGGTGTTCTCGTCGGTGCCGAGCACGGGGCCGATGCGGTGGTCCTGGAAGCCGGCGGCGAAGATGTCGGTGGCCGAGTAGCAGCGGGCGCTGGCGATGAGGACGACCGGGCCGAAGTACTGCTGGCCGATCGCGTTGGCCTTGTCCTCGGGCGTGAGGGGCACGGCGCTCGAATAGGTGGCGCCGATTTCGACGGCCTGCTCCATGGAGGGCAGCCAGTCGCCCAGTTGCTGCTGGTTCCTTCGGCAGATCCGGAGGTTGAGCGGGGTGTTGATGAACTGCGTCGGCTCCGGGGTGATGCGGCGGGGGGTGAGGGTCTGCAGGGCGAGTTCGGAGTTCCAGATGACGCCGCCGCCGTTGTCCCGGACGTCCAGGATCAGTCCGCGGTCCGGCATCTGGCGGAGCAGACCGATGAACTCGTTGATGAACCCCGCCACATCCGACTCGTTGAAGGTGAAGATCCGGATGTAGCCGAAGGTACCGGAGGCCGTCTGCACCTCCTGCGCCCGGAACACCTTGGGCATCGAGGTGGGGATCTCACCGGCCCTGACCTCCGGGGCGGTCTCGCCCGCTTCGAGGGCCCTCTGCCGGGCGATGACCTTGGGTGCGAACAGCATCACCTTGGCGCGGTTGGCCTCGTCCATGTCGAGGTCCAGGCCCATGGCCAGCGCGGCGCCGGTCGGTGCCGCCCCGCCCGCGAACGGCGGGAGGAGGGCGTTGTCCACGATCCGCCAGCTCTCGCGCAGCTCGCGGAGCGTCGCGCCGGCGCCGGCTCCGGCGTCCGCGTCGGTGTAGCTGACGGTCACCCACTCCTCGAACGGGGGAAGGTGCATCGCCAGCGGCCTCAGGGTCAGCGACTGGATCCCGCGGCTGCGACGGGCGGCCGCGTTGCTGCCGGCGAAGCGGGCGGCGTTGAGGTCGACGGCCTTGGCGATGGGGATTCCGCTCCAGTGGGTGATCTCGACGCCGGGCTCGAAGCCGGGGGCGGAGAAGCCCTGGGCCACGTGGGCGACCATGAAGTGCTCCCCCTGGGCGTCCTCGTACCGCTCCACGAGGAACGGCAGGAAGGCGATCTTGCCTCGGTACGGGTTGGGGAGGAGGTAGTTGGTATGGAGGTCCCGCACCGAGTGGAAGATCTCCGACATCTCGGCATGGAACAGCCATTCGACGGGTTTGGTCTCATCGGTCTGCTGCTCCAGCCGGCGGCGCAGCACCCGCAGGCGCTGCACCGGGTTGACGGCGTACATCGCGGACTTGAGCGGCAGGTGGACGTAGTTCTGGTCCAGCATGAGCAGCGCCTGGTCGACGATGAGCCGGCGCTCGGCCAGCGACAGGGTGCCGGCGCCCTCGAGGAAGGCGGGCAGTCCGGTGGCCGCAGCCAGGTGTTCCCGCACGGCTTCGGCGGTGTGGGGGACGAAGTCCGGGGTGAGGCTGTCGGCGCGGTGGGCCATGGTTCCTCCCGAGGTGGAGTGAGGTGGGGTGAGGTGCCGGTGCCGGGGTGCCGGGGGTCCGGGACCGGCGCCCTCAGGTATTCCCGGCGTCGTCGGGCGAGTGGGCCGTAGGCCTCTCTTTCGCCTGAAAGGAGCCACCCCCTCCCTTTCCGCGCCCGCCCGCCGTCACCGACGAGGCCGACAAGGCCGACGAGCGCGTCTTCGCCCCTGTGTCGGCAAGAACAGCACCCGGAGCGGCTGGGGGGGCCGGGCACCGGCTCGCCGGGCGGGGAGGCGCGTGCTGCCTGGAGGTTGGTGCGCTCGGATCCGTCGGGGAAGCGTTCCAGGAATCCTCGTGAGCGGCCCACCACGGACCGTCAAGCTACGCCCGAGGCCCAACGGGGCGGCCACTTCACAGCGATCAGTCCTGCCCGGCAGCAGCACGTCAAGGCACCTCTTCCGGTCCAACGCTTCCGCGTCGGCGGGCCGCCCGGCCCAGGTGGTCCTGGCTCTCCCAGGGAACGGCAGGCCCTGGTTGGCCGTCCCGGCCGGGCGCAGAGTGGTCCGCATCCGCCCACGTCGGGCCGGTCCAGCAGGACCGGCCCGCGCAACAGACCAGGAGCACCACATGAGCTACCCCACCCTCGCCGCCCGTACCGCTGTCGTCACTGGAGCGGCCAGCGGCATGGGCGCGGCCACCGCCCGCCTGCTCGCAGCGGGTGGTGCCCGCGTCGCCCTGCTCGCCCGGCGCGCCGACAGGCTGGACGCGCTGGCCGCCGAACTCACCGCCGCTGGGGGCCAGGCCCTCGCCGTCACCGCTGACGTCACCGACCAGGCATCCGTCGACGCCGCCGCCGAGGCCGTCCACCATGCCTACGGCCGGGTCGACCTGGTGGTCAACAACGCCGGCGTAATGCTGCCCAACCCCCTCGCCGAGGGCCGGCTGGACGAATGGACCCGGATGATCGACACCAACCTCACCGGCGCCCTGCGCGTCATCCGCGCGTTCACCCCCGACCTCACCGCTGCCGCCGCCGACGGCCGCACCGCGGACCTGGTCAACGTCTCCTCCATCGCCTCCCACGTCCTCTTCCCCGACTACGCCGTGTACGGCGCCACCAAGGCCGCCCTCACCCAGCTGTCCGCCGCACTGCGCACCGAGCTGGGCCCGCGCGACGTCCGGGTCAGCACCATCGAGCCGGGCCTGACCGACACCGAACTCGGTGGGCACATCGACAACCCGGAACTGCGCGAGCAGCTCGACGGGATGTTCACCGCGATCCCCGCCCTTGCCGCCGAGGACGTCGCCGACCTCGTGGCGTACACCGTCAGCCGTCCGCGGCACGTCAACCTGCGCCAGTCGATCGTCTTGCCGACCCGCCAGGCCTGATCCCCGTCTCCTGAGCGATGGGCCGCTGCCTGGCCCTGACAGGGCCAGGCAGCGGCCCATCGCGATCAGCCACAATCGTCGTATGACCACCGCGACCAGCCTGAGCGGCTTCCTCCGGACCCGCCGCGCCCGCCTGCACCCGCACGACGTGGCCCTGCCGGATTTCGGCGGCACGCGCCGGGTCGCCGGCCTGCGCCGCGAGGAGATCGCCCAGCTCGCCGGAGTCAGCGTCGACTACTACACCCGGATGGAACAGGGCCGCGTGTCCAACCCCTCGGACGCCGTGCTCAACTCACTGGCGCGCGCACTGCGGTTGAGCGACGATGAGAGCCGGCACCTGCACCAGCTGGCCCGACCGCGGCACACCGCCCGTCCGGCGCGCAGGCACCAGGTCAGCCGACAGCGCGTGCGGCCGATGCTCCAACGACTGCTGGACGAGCTGAAGGACGTGCCGGCCATGGTGATGGGCCGGCACATGGACATCCTGGCCTGGAACCCGGCAGCGGTCGCCCTCTTCGGCGACTACGCCGCCATGGACCCGGCCGAGCGCAACATCGCCCGGATCACCTTCCTCGACCCGGCCTCCCGAGAGCTGTACGCGGACTGGCCCTCCTGCGCCCGCGAGAATGTGGCATATCTCCACCTGGAGGCTGGACGGGACCATCCCGGCGACCCGCGGCTGGCACAGCTGATCGGGGAGCTGTCGTTGAAGAGCGCGGACTTCCGCCGCTGGTGGGCGGAACACCCGGTCCAGGACAAAACCTCGGGCACCAAGAGGTTCCACCACCCGTTGGTCGGCGACCTGGAACTGACCTACGAGACCCTGCGCCCCGCAGACGACCCCGACCAGGCGCTGATCACCTATGCGGCCGAGCCGGACACCTCATCCCACGACGCCCTCCGCATGCTGCTTGCGTGGACCGCCCCCACGGCCACCGGCACGCGTCAGGCGACCGAGTGACGCACGAGACCGGCACGCCTGAGGGATCGGTGTCAGCGGTCTCTGCGAGCATACGGATCATGAAAGGATCCGACGATCTCCTGGCAGGGCTGGACGACATCGACTGGGCGGCCCTGGGGCATGCCTACGGCAGCGCCGAGGACGTGCCCGGCCAGCTCCGGACGGTGTGCGGGCTGGACGAGGAGGCCCGGGAGAGCGCCTTCCGCAGCCTGTTCGGCAACATCTTCCACCAGGGCACCCGGTACTCGGCCTCTCCGTACGCCGTGCCGTTCCTCACCCGGATCGCCGTCGCGGGCCCGGCCGGCGCCCGGGCCGACGCGCTGCTGCTGCTGACCCGTCTGGCCGTTGACTGGCACGACGAGTACGACCTCCCGCTCGGCATCGACACCGCCGCGTGGCGCGCAGCGGCCGTCAGCCCCGAAGAGAATCTGCGCTGGTACGACGAGCAGATCGCCGCCGAGACCGACGAGAAGCGTCTGAAGAACCTGTGCGAAGGACGGGCGTACTGTGCGGCGGGGCACCCCGTCGACGCCCGCGAGGGCGCGCTGCGTTCCTATGACGCGGTCCGCGCCCAGCTTCCCTTCCTGCTCGAACTGCTCGACGACCAGGACGCGGAGATCCGCACCAAGACCGCGTACCTCCTCGGCTGGTTCCCCGAGGAGGCCAACACCACCCTGCTCCCGTTGCTGGCCCGCCTCGACGGCGAGCGGGACCCAGTCTGCGTCGCCACGGTCCTCGTCTCGGTCGGGCTGATCACCGATCACGATCCGGACGGCAGACTCCAGTACTACCTCGACGACGAGCACCCCTTGCCGCGCTGGGCCGCCGCCACCGCCCTGACCCGTTTGCTGGTCGCACACCCGGCCACCGCGCCCGGCCTGCCGCCGGCGGAGCGCATCGCCGCCGAGCTGGCGGCCTTCGGCGCCGGACCGGCCCCCGAGACCGTCACCGCCCACCACTCGGGCGACCTGCGCAGCTACACCGTCCGCAGTCTGCTGCACCTGATGGACGCCGCCGAGGACCCGGACGGGGTCCTCCTGGAGATCGTCCGCGCCCTGCCTCGTATCGAGGAGGCCGGAGTCGTGCCCCACCCGCTGGCGGCCCGCACCGAAAACCTGCTGGAAGCCCTGTTCGACCCCGCGGACGCCGTACCGGTGTTCGCCGAGCTCTCCCCCGGGCGCCGGGAGTTGCTGAGGGTCCTGGCAGAGCTCCTGACCGCCGCGGACTTCCAGCCCCTGCCGTTCGGCTCCGGCCTCCACGCGCGGTTCACCCAGTACGGCCTCCCCGGCACCCGCCCCGCCCTACGCGCCTACGTCGGACTGTCCACCGAGGGCGAGGACCCCAGCGCTCCCCTCCCCGACCCCTGGGCACCATTCCGCAACCACTGATCCACCGCCTCACCGAGCGCCGGCCGCTGGCGGAGAACGGGTGACAGGACCGGCCGCGATCGAACTCACCTGTCGGAGGACAGGAGGGGGTGGCGTGGGCCCCGACTCACAACCTCACACCCTCATCGCGAACCCGCTTCTACCTGGGGAAACGTCCTGTGAGCCTCGTAGACCTCACAGTCCGAGGCTCACGTCGCACCTGGGGTGAGAGGCGTGACGTAGTTCCAGGTCGCATCGTCCCGGGCTTCGCTTCGGCTGGTGACTAGCGACGACGGCCGTGGCCGGGGTAGGGCAGGCAGGCCGGCCGGGATCGCGTACACGCTGGAACCGCTGCTGCTTGGGACCGGCTCCCTACGCCACCCCTCGGCCGGCTCCAGCGACACCATCCGCAGCAATCCGTCCACGACGGGACGGGGAGCGGTCGCCTGTATCGGTTCTCCGGACAGGGGGCACCGCTCCCCTTCTGGCATGGAGTGGAGGGCAAGGGCGTTCTTGTACGTGACCGGGGTTCAGGTGCCGCAGCCGCACTCGAAGGCGTTCGTCAGCTCTTTGCAGGTCAAGACCACCTCCCCCGACTTTGGGCAGGCGATTGTGCCGCCCGGCGCTGGGTGTTCGAAAAGGGGACTGGTGCGCAGACAGACTCAGCGCGACGGCGTGCAGACGAAGGAAACGTGAGATGCCCAGGCGACGTCCTGGACACCATCCGTACACCCGTCGCCTGGACGCCTTGCGCGTACCGGCCGGTAGGGGCAGCAGGGCGGTCGCGCTTCTGCGTGCCGCTGTCGTTGCCCTCGCCTAGTGCCGGTCTTGCACAGCAGGGCGCACACGGGGCGCTATTGGGCATGCTCGCGTCAAGCGCGCTTGCACTGCGCGCCTCGGTGCACCCAGCTGAGTGCCCTGGCGGGTTCCGACCCTACGGACCTGTCGGCGAAGATCAGCTCGTCGGGCCTGCTGATTCGGGCCGTCGTTCCAGGCTGATCGATCGGCGTTGATGGGGGTGACTGTGGTCCAGGACAACCGCGGGGCGAGCGTGCATGAACGTCGGGAAGTGATCGGACGGGCTCCGTCTCCGCGACCGGCCGCAAAGTTAGTGACGGCCGGTAGCGGTCCGGGCGGTCCGGCTCACCTGGCGGTCATCCTCGATGGCAACCGCCGTTGGGCGCGGGCACGGGACCGGCATCCGGCTGAAGGCCATGTGGCGGGCCTGGCCAAGGTGCCCGAGTTCCTCGGCTGGTGCGAAGAGGAGGGATTGCGGTACGTGACGCTGTGGCTGCTGTCCCCCGACAATCTCAACCGTCGCTGGGATGAGCTCGCGCCGCTGTTCAGCACACTGGAGGACACGGTCCGTTCGGTGGGCCGGCTTCAGCGTTGGCGGGTTCGGCACCTGGGCAACCCCGCGATTCTGCCGACGGCTCTGGCTGAGGCTCTGGCCGAGTCGGAGACGAGCACGCGCGAGATCGCGGGGATGGGCGTGAACCTGGCGGTCGGCTACGGCGGCAGGGAAGACGTCCTCTTCGCCATCCAGCGCATGATCGCCCAGGCGCTCGAAGGAGGCATCGCCCCCGACCAGCTCGCCGACTGGGTCTCGGCGGAGCGTCTGGCGGACGAGCTCGGCACTGGCGGCCAGCCTGATCCCGACCTGATCATCCGCACCTCCGGCGAGTACCGTCTCTCCGGATTCCTCACCTGGCAGGCGGCACGGGCGGAGTTCTACTTCTCGCCCACGCTCTGGCCCGATTTCTCCCAGTCCGACCTGCGTGAAGCCCTCCGGTCCTACAGGCAGCGCAACCGTCGGTTCGGCGCCTGACTCCCCGGCACACCCGCGTCGGACGCCCGGGCATCCCGTGTTCGATGCACACCCGCGAACAGGCCAGACACAAACATTCCGGAGGAACGACGGGCATGCCTCGCATCGATCACTCGGTCTTCGAACCCGGGATCTTCGAACCGGGTAACCCCATGGTCAACCCGCTGACGCCGGCGGCCTACGGAGCGGCCGTGGCGTGGTGCCGTGGCGTCGGCATCCTGACCAGCGACGCCGAGGAGCAGCAGCTCCACTTGTACGACCTGGGTACCCTTGTCGGCAGCCAGCTCCCCGACGCCACCCTCGACCAGCTGGTCCTGGCCATCGAGGGGATGATCTGGTTCACACTGCGCGACAATCAGTGGGACAACCCGGCACTACCGGACCCTACCGAAGCCATCCGCGCCACCCGCAACGAGGTCATCGGCGTCTGCGAGCAGCCTGGACACGTCCCAGCCGATGCCTTCGGCGCCGGGTTCCATCATCTCTGGCAGGCGCTCAGAGCAGGCTCCAGCCCGGCAGCCCTGCGGCGCTTCCGCGACGGCGTGGTCTCCTACTTCGAGGCCAATGAGCGCCAGACCGCGCACACCACGTGCAAGACCGTGCCGGAGCTGCTGGAGTACATCACGTTGCGGCGCGCTACCGTCGGCGTGCCGACCTGGGTTGAGCTCCTGGTGTGCAATCTCGGTCTCCAAGTTCCCGAGCCGGTGCGTGATCACTATCTGATGCGTGAGATCGTCGATTGCAGCTCCGACATCCAGGGCATCGGCCAGGACATCATCAGCTTCGAGAAGGAGGATTCCGAGGCTTCCGCTGCAACATCGTCCACGTGCTCGCGCGCACTCTGGACTGTTCGGCGGAGGAGGCCGTGGGCCGCGCTCTCGCGCTGCACCGCGACCGGCAGCACACACTGCTGCAGGCCGAGGCCGAGGTGCCGGCTCTTCTCGTACGCCTGGGCTACTCAGATAAGGCGGCCACAGCACAGGAATTCGTTCGCATGGTCAAGAGGTCTGCCTACAGCACCCACTACTGGTTCGGCTCTCTGGCCAACCGCCGCTACAAGGTCGACCAGCTTTAGACCAAAGGTGTTTCCGGCTCCGAATCCGGCACCCGCGCGGCACCGTCGCTACAAGGCGGCCCATCCGTACGACGTGTTCAGTCGGCATGCGATGGGGCACGGCGACGCCAGGACGTATCGGTGAAACTACCGGCGTACCGCCGCGGGCAGTGGTGAGCCATGCACTGGCGCGCAGGAAGAAGGGAGATTTGGCTGTGGTAGATGTCTCTGGGACGCCGCCTGTCGATCACGGACACGCCGTGGTCGTGGGTGGAGGTATCAGCGGTCTGATCACTGCTCGTGTCCTGGCTGATCACTTCGCCCGGGTAACCGTCCTGGAACAGGACAGCGTCACGGCCGACACCGGGTACCACAGGGGGGTGCCTCAAGCGCGTCATCTGCATGCGTTGTTAGCCCGAGGCTCTCAGATCATGGAGCAGCTCTTTCCCGGCCTGCGTGACGAACTCGCCGCCCAGGGCGCGCCCGTCTTCGACATGGGGACGTCCGCTCGGGTCCTCTTCCCCTCCGGCTGGGCTCCCCGCACGCACATCGGTGTTCTCATTCAGAACTGCTCCCGTGCCACGCTTGAGCGGTGTCTGCGGGCCAGGGTGCTGGCGATCACGCGGGTGTCGGTCCAGTCGGGGTGGCAGGTAAAGGATCTCTGCTGGGATGGCACTCGCAGCCGTGTAACCGGGGTCGTGGTCTCCTCGATGAGCAAGGCCCCGGGCCAGCCGGCCGACGGCGATCCGCGACATGCCACCGCACCCGCGGTCGAGTCGATCACAGCGGACCTCGTCGTACATGCCGCAGGCCGCACCTCTCAGCTAGCGGACTGGCTGCACCAGGCCGGATACCCAAAACCGGCTTCCCGCACGGTTCACTCCGGTACGTCCTACGCATCACGGCTGTTCACGGCGCAGCCCGGCATCATGAACGACCATCACATCATCAGCGAAACCCCTCACGCCCCCGATGTGCGCCGCGGGGCCGCCGTACAGACGGTGGAAGGCGGGGCGGTCATGGTCACCTTGCTGGGGGCCGACGGGGAAGTTCCCCCCGCGGACGAACAGGGCTTTGTCGCCTACGCCCGCTCGCTGCGCGACTCCGCAGCCGCTGAGGTGATCACGTCCGGCACTCCGCTGGGACCCGCCTACCGTGCCCTTCGGCTGGACAACCGCTGGGTCCTTTACCACCGTATGCCGCGCTGGCCGGATCGCCTGCTGTGCGTGGGAGACGCCGTCTGCTGCTTCAACCCGGCGTACGGCCAGGGCATGACAGTGGCTGCTTTTGAAGGCCAACTGCTGGGCCGACTACTGGGCCGGAATCGCTTCGTCCGCGACCTGACCGGACTCGCTCCGATCTTCCAGCGCCGACTCGCCCGCGCCCTTGCCGTTCCCTGGGCCATGGCAACCAGCTCCGACCTGGGCTGGGCTCCGGACAAGCCACCGCTTGGGGCTCGCCTCGCCCGCTGGTACAGCGACCATCTCATCGCCCTCATTCCCGGCAGCCCCCGCGTCTACCAGAACCTGTACCAGGTGGCGCAGATGGTCCGGTCCCCTGCCGCACTTCTGCACCCGGCCATCCTGGGGCAGGTCGCCCGACGCGCCGTCCTTACCCGCAACCGACCCAAAACCAGGGAACCCGGAAAGCGGCCAGCAGGTCCACGCGAGCGGGCCGGCGACCTCCTCCTCGACCCCCCGGACTGATCACTCACGGGGCGACGAGGTCATGCAGTCCAGCCACCTGCGACCCCAAAGCTCCAGGCCCAGCAGATTCGGCTCCCAGCCAGCTCTCCCCATCACCAGCGCACCACGCCATCGGGACATGGAACTGCGGTGGTCCTGGTCGGGTTCGGTCTCGGCATGGTCAGCGGCCCGCTCGCCGACATGACTCTCGCCAAGGTCCCGCACGAGGACGCCGGGGCCGCTTCGGGCCTGTTCAACACCGCCATGCACCTGGGCATCGCCCTGGGCACGGCGCTGACCGCCCTGGTGTTCTTCGCCGTCACCAACGGCTCTGCCGACTCCGCACTCAACCGCGACGCGTTCCTTGACGTGCTGTGGTGGGTCAGCGGGCTCCTCGCTTTGATGTGGGCCCTGATGTTCTGCCTGCCCAAGCGGCCGGATGACCAGGCCGACTGAGCACATCGCCGAAGTCGCCAAGTAGGCCACCTTGCCACACAAGGTCCCTCCCCCTGCTCTGCTGGTCAGGGCCCGACATGGACTCAGCGATGGCCGCTCCTCGCACATGGGGCAGAGGCCATCGCTGTGTCCCCGGCCAGCTCAGGCGGAGGTCCACACCCCCGCCCGCGTCGGCGGCCGCTCTCGTCAGCGAGGTGTCGGCGGGCCGGATCGGCCACTTCCCCCACTGGTGGTCCGCCGAGGCCGGCCGGTGGCATCTCGGCGAGGACCGCTTCGAGAAGGCCGGAGGCGACCATTTCGGTGTTCTCCCACATCGGGATCCGACGGGGTCCGGCCGCCGGTGGTCAGGCCCGCTCGGCGAGGGCCTGCTGCCAGACCGGGCTGTCCACGTAGTGGTTGTCGAACCGCTCGGAGGAGTCCTTGATCTCCTGCGGGCTGGCCTCGCCGCGCATCACCCGGCCGAGCAGTCGCAGGTAGTCGAAGCGGGCCATGCCGGGCGTGAAGACGAACAGGACGTCCGCCTCGGAACCGGGGGCCGCCGCGAAGGCGTGCGGGGTACGCGGCGGCACAAGCAGGAAGTCGCCCTTCTCCAGGACGGTCAGCTCCTGGTCGAGCAGGACCTGGAGCGAGCCGTCGAGCACGAAGAAGAGTTCCGAGGCCCGGGTGTGGAAGTGCGCCGGCGCCCCCACCGCACCCCTCGCGAAGGAGGAGCGGTAGCTGGTGAGCTGACCGCCGGTGGTGTCGGAGTCGGCCAGCAGCGTCATGACGCTGCTCGGGTCACTAGTAGTCTCAGCGTCGGCGGCACGAGTGAGGATCGGAGCGAACGTCGTGTACTTGTTCATGATGATCACTCTAATCGTCAAGTGGCTTGGCTGATTGGTGCACATGAGTGTTGTGATGGTGGGCCAATTCCGTCTGGAGTGTCGACTGCGTGTGCCCGACCGGGCTGCCCTTGCAGGCGTCATGTACGTGTTGCGGACCGATGTCGCCTGGCGCGATGTCCCTCGCCGAGACCGTGGGCTCAACCGCCACGGCACCCCGATCGGCGCCACGCTCACCGGCGGGAACCGACATGACGTCACCCCGGTGCTGCCGCTACTGGACGCAGTCCCAGCGATTCGGGGTCTACGAGGACGTCCCCGCCACGAGCCTCGACGCCTGTACGCCGACCGGGGCTACGAAGCGCGGCACCAAGCCGATCAGCGCCCGACGCGGCGTCGCACACGGCTCGGGACTGGGGAAGGTGCGCTGGCTGGTCGAGCATGCCGCCGCCTGGCCGTATCAGTTCAAGCGGCTCCGCATCCGCTACGAACGACGCTCAGATCTCCACTCCACCAGGGCCTGCTCGACTAGCCTGCGGCCTCATATGTCTTCGCCGCTTCCGAACTTCATTCTGAAAGATCAGTAAGGGGCGACATCGGAGTCGGTGGCAGGGGGCGAAGTCGATTTGCTGCCCTTCCGAGCTGAACTCAGGTGAGGTCGAAGGTGACGCTCACCGAGCCGTCCCAGTCCGGTGCCTGCGGCAGCAGATGAGGGTGCAGGCGATGCCGGTGCAGGCCAGGAAGTGTTAGGCCTTGCGTTCGTAGCGGCGGTGGAGTGGGAGGCAGCCCCCCGCCGCCCGCGGTCACCGTGCGCAGCCCGTGCTCTGGCGGGTGCGGCCTCCTGGTGGAGCGCGGCGGCGGCCGGCTCGAAGACCTCAGGCCGGAGACCGTCCGGGCTCTCAGTACGCGGCCTTCGACGGAGCATGCGGAGCATGGCTTGCACCCCGCCCCTCACCCGTCTCCGGGATGCCGAGACCGGGATCCCGGAGAGGATGAGGAGCGGGGGCAGGCGGTTGGGCGGGCGGTCAGGCGGTCTGGGTGAACGCGTGGAGGTGTTCGCTGAGGAAGGCGGGCAGGGTCCTGGCGGGGCGGCCGAGGATGGTCTCGATGGTGTTGTTGGGGGATTCCGGTCGGGCGATGGCCAGTTGCTGGATCTCCACCACGTGGTCGGCGAGCCAGGGCGGCATGTGCGCGTTGGTCAGGAGGTGGCTGTAGAACTCGCTCGGCGGCAGGTCGATGTAGCGGACGGGGCGGCAGGTCAGCTCGCTGAGCAGACGGGCGAGCTCGGGGTGGCTGAAGGCCTGCGGGCCGGTCAGGGTGTAGGTGGCGCCGGCGAGGCCGGGGCGCAGGAGGGTTTCGGCGGCGACGTCGGCGATGTCCCGGACGTCGATGTAGTTGCAGGGTGCGTCGCGCATGGCCCCGATGAGTACGCCCCTGGCGATCGCGGGAGCGTTCAGGGGCAGCTTCTGCATGAAGGCGTAGGGCCGGAGGAGCGTGGCCGTCATTCCGGTGGCGGCCAGGTGTTCCTCGACCTGCCAGTGGCTGCGCGAGATGGCTACCGGTGAGGTGGGCTCGGCTGCAGGGGCGGAGAGTTTGACCACGTGCCGGACGCCGCGGTGGGCCGCGGCGTCTATCACGTTGGTCTCCAGCTCGGCCTGGCGCGGGCTGTTGGCCATGGCGAGGAACAGCTGCGTGGATCCCTCGAAGGCGTCGCGGAGCGTCTGGGGGTCTGCGGCGTCCGCACCGACGATCTCGACCGGCGTGTTCGCCCCGATGGCGGCGCGCAGGTTGTCGGGTGTACGGCTGACGGCGCGGCAGGGGACTTCGAGTTCGATGAGCCGCTGGAGCAGGGCGCTGCCGGTGGCGCCGGTGGCGCCGATGATGGTGATCACAGTGTGCCTTTCGTGACTGAGGGGTCAGGAGAGTTGAGTGGGGAGGGCCGGGTCAGGCCTGTTGCGGGTACGCCGTGCTGTGCCGTGCCACCGCCAGGTGATGATGGTGGTGGCCAGGCCGGCCGACAGCGGCAGGTCGATCCGCAGCCGCTTCAGCCATCCGGCGGCGGGCACCGGTGTGTGCGAGGGAAGCCAGTCGGACGCGAACCATCCGGCCAGGCCGGCGATGCCGACCGCGATCAGGACCAGTCCGAGGGTGAGGAGCGGTCGCGGCGCCGAAACCGTCCAGCGCCGGGGCCGGCCGCGGCGGTGCAGCCATGCGCCGACGAGGCAGGCCACCACGGCCGAGGTGACCCCGATGGAGGTGAAGGCCGCCCTGGTCACCGCGGGCTGCCCACTGAGGAATCCGCCGAGCCCGGCGGTGAGCGCGGGGGCCAGGTAAGCGGTCGCGACTTCCTTCCACAGGGTGAACGGACGCGTGACGGAACCGGCCTGGGAGGTTCTGGGAGGGGGACTCATGTGGCTGACTCCTCGTAGATAATCAGCTGGCTAAGTATTTGATTAGTGAGCTAACTATTTGGTTATGGAAAAGGGCGGCTCGCGGTCGAGGCGGTCGCCCCGGCACGGAAGTGATGCCGCGGCTATGCGGCAGTCAACGCGCCGATCCGCTGAGTGATCCGTTCCAGGAGGTCGAGGAACAGCCTGCGTTCGTCGGCGGCCAGTCCGCCGACCAGCGCCTCAAGCCGAGCGAAATGGTCCGCGGCCATACCGCGCAACCGCCGGCTGCCGCGCGCCGTGAGGACGACCACCGCACCTCGCCCGTCCTCCGTCGAGGCGCGGCGAGCCACCAGGCCTTCTCGCTCCAGGCCGACGACCAGGCCGGTCACGGTGGCGCGTGAGACGCCAAGACTCTTCGCGAGCTGCGACGGCGACTTCTCCCCGTCGCTGTCCTCAAGATCCACCAGGAGACGGTAACGCCCGGTCGACAGCCCCGAACGCGCGAAGTGCACTTCCGACGCCCGGTCCAGGCGCGCCCCGGCAGCCATCAGGCGCACCGCGACGAGCACCGCCTGCGGGTCGGCCTCAAGCCCGTACCGTTCGATCTGCTTCCGAGCCTGTTCGAGCGTGGGTGCAGCGCCGGGGTTCACGTCCTCGTCCCTCATGAGAAATAATATGGCAGCTAACCATCTGCCGGTCAAGCCGCCGAGCGCTTCGCATCCGCGGATTCCGGACGGCTCGCGCGCCCAGGGCCCGGGGCCACGGCAAGTTCGTGGTGGCGTCGTACACCAGGTGACTGGCCGTCAGCGGAGCACGGGGCACGGAACGTCGTCGCGGCGTCCGTGAACCAGCGGTACCTGCGGTACCGGGGTCCGCCCTGGGGCAGGAGGTGGAGCAGCGGCGCAGCCTTGTCCCCGCCAGCGGCGCGCGGAGCCGTTGGCACCTGAGCGGGGACCGAGGCGGGCGGGCGTACTGCGTGAGCAGGGACGGAGCCGCGTGCGGGAGCCGGGAGCGCAGGAGGACCGGCGTGGCGATGACCCGGTCGGTGAACACCAGTTGGCGATTCGGTCCCGCGCCGGCCGCACGTAACCGGCCGCAGTCTCGCGACGCTCTTGTAGTCGGCCCTCCTGCGCGGCCGTCCACGCCTCGGCCGGCCCTGCGATCCGGCGAACCGAGCCGTCGGTGCTTGAGGCCGGCGAAGAGACGGACGATGGGACAAGCTCGTGCGGCCGAGGTGTCGCGTCCCAACAACGCCCGGCCTGCACGGCCCTGTTCATGTCATGGCAGAAGCATGACCGTTACAGCGCGCCGCGCAGCCGGGTTTCCGGCGCCGGGTTCATCCCGAGCTCGGCGGGAGAGCGGAGAGCAGGGCCGAGGCGGCGCTGTCGAAAGGCGCGATGCTGCCCGCCGCGCGACAGAGGATGTGGGCGCCTTCGAGTGTGACGATCATGAGGGTGGCCAGATCGGCGGCCTGGGAGGGGCTCATTCCGGCGTGGGTGAGTTTTCCGGTGAGCTCGCCGACCCAGCCGGCGAATCCTTCGGCCGCGACAGTGCGCAGGCTGCTCTGGTCGGCGATGGCCGCACCGCCGTCGATGGTGACCGCCGCGACCGCGCAGCCGCCGCCGTCGGCGGAGGCCTGCACCACGGGGCGGATGTTGCCAAGGAACGCCTCCACGACTTCGCGTGGTGTGCGGGCCGGCAGTTCGCGCAGGTGGCCGCGGACGTCCTCCGCGTTGCGGCGGGCGGCTTCGAGCGCGAGCTGCTGTTTGCCGCCTGGGAAATGGTGATAGATCGCCCCGCGCGCGGCCCCGCTCTCGGCCAGGACGTCATTGAAGGTCATCGCGGCCAAGCCGTGGCGTCGCAGCAGTCCGATTGCTGCGCTGATCATGCGGGACTTCGTGTCCGTGGCCATCGCGACTCCCTTGACTAGTACGCCCATCCTAGTTCATGCTCGCCACTAGGACGCACGTACTAGTAGCGCGGGCTGGACAGCCCCGAAACCGGAGGTTCGTGATGGGCAAGACGTTTCTCTACACCGAGATCCAGGCGGCAGTGCCGTTCGATCAGTTCGACTGGCAGCAGATCAACGCGGCGCTGAAGACCGCGCCGGGCCTGATCCGCAAGACGTGGCTGTCCGGCATCGGCACGCACACCGTCGGCGGCTTCTACGAGTTCGACAGCGCCGAGAACGCCCTGGCCTTCGCCCAGGGCCCCTTCGCTGAGGAAGCCCGCCGGGCCGGAGCCCCGGCGACGACGCGGCTGTTCGACGGCGACATCGTCAAAGACGCCAGCCTCGACCTGAACTCGCCGTACTACACCTGACACCGCGCCGATCGCCGCCAGGTCAGCTCTGAACACCGCCTCGCCCCACTGCCGGGGCGAGGCGGCCCCGAGGGAGAGGCATCTCGATGGACATCACGCGGCACCCCGAGAACACCGTCAGCTGGATCGACCTCGGCACCCCCGACATGGAGACGACGACGGCGTTCTACACCGCCCTGTTCGGTTGGACCGTCCCCACCGGACCCCAACGGCTACCGGCTCTGCACACTGCGCGGGCATCTCGCCGCCGCCCTGGGTCCGGCCGAGGACCCCGGCGCACCCTACTGGACGATCAACGTCACCGTGTCGGACATCGAAGCCACCGCCACCCGCTTCACGAGCCTGGGCGCCCAGATCGTCGTGGCACCCACCCGAGTCGGGGCGCTCGGCCACGCCGCAGTCGCCCTCGACCCCGTCGGCGCACCGCTGTCACTCTGGCAGCCCGGCACCCACACCGGCATGCGGCTGGCCCACGAACCGGGAACCTTCGCCGGCATCAGCCTTCTCACCGACCACCCCGAGCACGCCGCCGCCTTCTACCGGCCGGCCCTGCACTGGAGCTCCAACCCCGAGCACACCGAGTTCCGGTTGCCGGACGACTCCACCGCCGTCACCGGGCCGCCGCCAGGTGAACCCACGGCGCAGCGATCACTCTGGCTGATCAGCTTCGCCAGCAACAGCCCCGAGGCCGACGCCAGGCGGGCCCGACAGCTCGGTGCGACCGAAGTCCGCCAGGACGCCGACGGAGACATGGTCCTGCGCGATCCCACCGGAGCTCTGTTCGGCCTCAGCCGGCATCGCGCACCAAGTCGTTATTGACTTCAGCTCGTCGGGGTGAATCGTTGTGAAGTCCCTGATGGGTGTGGGTGGGTGGCTGTATCCGTGCTGTGTGAGATACGCGGATGGGGGCGGGCTGACATCTGCGGGACGTCAGCGCCGGGAGACGGTACGAATGCAGGCGGCTGAACTGTTCGAGCGGAGGGTCAAGCCGTCGGAAGTCGCACAGCGGCTGCGGGTGAGCGTGAAGTCGGCGTATCAGTGGCACCAGTGGTGGCGGGATGGCGGTGTTCAGGCTCTTGCCTCCCGGGGTCCGAGCGGGAGCCGGTGCCGGCTGTCTCCGCGGTATCTGGCGAAGCTGGCCGGTTATCTGGAGGAGGGCCCGGCGGCGCATGGCTGGGTGGAGGACCAGGTGTGGACCGCGTCGAGGGTGGCAACGCTGATCGGCAGGAAGTTCCACGTCTCCTACAGCGTCTCGGGTGCCACCCGGTTGCTGCACCGGCTCGGCTTCAGCCCGCAGGTCCCCGCGCGGCGGGTCGCCGAGCGCGATGAGCAGGTTGTCACCGTGTGGCGGGAGGTGACCTGGGCGGAGGTAAAAGGGCCCGGGCGGCCTGCGGGGACTACGTCTGCTTCGAGGACGAGGCAGGCTTCAACCGTCGGCCGCCCCGGGGACAGACCTGGGGTCAGCGCGGAGTAACTCCGGTCGTCACCATCAGCGGCCGGCGGGCAGGACGGCTTTCCGTGGCCGGGCTGATCGCGATGCGGCCGGGTTCCAGAACCCGGCTGTGTCACCGCCTTCGGACCCACCCCGCCGGCAAGGGCGTACGCCGCAGCATGGGGGAGCGTGACTTCATCTCACTGGTCGACGGCGTTCATCAGCTGGTCAGAGCGTCGATCGTGCTGGTCTGGGACCGCCTGAACGCCCACGTCTCCCGCAGGATGCGCGACCTCGTGGCCGAGCGTGAATGGCTGACAGTGTTCCTGCTGCCTGCCTACTCACCCGAGCTGAACCCCGTCGAATGGGTGTGGGCCCACGTCAAACGCAGCCTCGCCAACCTCGCCCTCATGGCCCTGAGCCGACTCCAAGTCCTCGTCCGTCACCGGGGCAAACGCCTTCAGTACCGGCCCCACATCCTCGACGGCTTCATAGCCGGCACCGGCCTGGCCCTCGACGCACCAGTCTCACTCTGACAAGCCGACGTCAGTAGGTGATGGCTACCGGTGTTGAGTCGGCGGGCCGGTAGAGCCGTCCTGGTAGGGCGCTTTGACGCCGCTGCATGTGAACCGGGAACGCGCACGGGGATGGCTGCTTTCTACCGCGTCCCCGTGCGCATTCGGGTGGTGAGTTGACCCGGTATCTCGGTGGCTCAGCAGCCAGTCCGGAAGCACTCGTTCAGTCGGGCCGGCCGCCTGAACTCGGCCTGCGAAATCCGGTTCAGCAATTCCGCGAACTAATTCTCAGCGTCGACGTAGTGAACGCTTTGGTCGGTCCGCAACAGTGCAACATAACGCGCCAGGACGTCTTCTACGCGCTCTCGGTAGTTCGCACGGATAGCCTCTCGTACGAGTGGGTCGTCGAAGAGAGCCAGGCAGCTATGGCAGTGATGCGCATATCGATCCTCCCAGTCGATGCGAGAATCTTTACTCGCTGCCCACGCGAGTATCCGTTCAGGACCGTCAACGAACAACCACACCTTCATGAAGTCGCGAACGCCAGCAGTCAGGATGTCGTCAAGTGTCCCGCCGGCCCAATCTGCGTTCAGCTCCGGAATGAGCTCTCGCGTGAGGCCACAGCAATAGCCGACACGCTGATCTGGCGTTACCACGATCGTCTTCAAGACCGACGTACATCCTCCCCTCAAATGCAATGTTCGGCGATTGAGTAGCCTGTGTTGCGGCTGTTCGATGTTCTCCCGATAATCCATCGGCATCCACGGCGATTCTATGATGCTGAGCTGTTCGCCTTCTATGAGCTCGCGAATTCGCGGATCCGCCGCAAAGGTTTCTGAAGTTACGCTCCGATCCTTTCGCACCTCGACCATGATCATTGGCTTAAGGCCGAACTCGGCCGCTATGCAAGCGGCGTTAATGACACTCTCCTGCGGAACCCAGCGCTGATGAAAATCTCCGGTGCTAATATTCAGTTCCGCTAGGCCAGCCTCCACAAGTTCCCTCAGCCGGCGTCTGCCGTGGGGTATTCTTCGCGCCCAAAAGCCGTTGGTGACGCACCGCGTGTGCATCCCCAGGCTTGCTGCATATTTGACAGCGGAAACGAGGTCTTTTCCGAGGAGGAAACACTCTCCACCGGAGAATACAACCAATTTACATGTCGGATACCTCGCCCCCTCCTCCACGAACGACAAGATCTGCGCGAGATCCAGACGCTTCGTGATGAACGGATTACTGCCGAAGCAACAGTTCTCACATGCTGCGGTGCATTTGTAGGTTCCCAATATTGTCAGCGCTTCTGGCTCGAGAAATATGCGAGTGCCGGAGTGCGGCTCTCCGAGCCCGCCCTTCGAGGTCATCATGGGCGCCCCTCGAAGTTGCTGACGTGTACCATCATTTCCCCTGCAAGCCGGAAGAGCGCACCTGCAGTGGCCATTTTGCGCGCGGCATCGGGGTCGCCGAGAACAGCTCGCCGCTGCGTGTCGCGGCTGAAGTCGGCGTATACATTAACTTCTACGAGCAGCGTCACAATGGCACCCGCTTCAACAGCCGCAACGAGGGTTACTGCAGGACCGACTTCTAGGACGCCGAGCCCCCCGTACGGCTTCCCGATGCCGTAGTTTTCGTCCCATTCTTCTAGGATCGGAAACTCCCGGACTGCGCGCCGCTCCCCCACGGCTCGTACAAGTTCGTCAACGTATTCAGTGATTCTGTCCGCCGAGTACCGATTCAGGAGAATGCGTCGGTCATTGAGGTCGGTCAGGGTTGCAAGGAATACCCGGCGAAGCATCTCCGGATTACCCGCCAAATGCTCGAAACCTGCTATGTCGTATTCCAGGCTGTTGCCTAGCTCGCCTCCCTGAATCGCCGACTCGAAGGTTTGCCGATCGGATCCGGACGGACCGAAGCGCGAATAATGCTCTGTGAGCAATTCGAGCAACTCTCTGTTTGTCAGTACTGCATAAAAGACGCGATTGACGCGGTCGTGGATCTCTCGTGAGGTTTCAGGGTGAAGCCCGAGGCGGGTAACTACGCCACTGGGATCCCGCAGGAAGTCATTCGTGGTCGCAGGATCACTGATTATCCGAGTCATGACAGAGTCTACGCGCTCAAGATCGGGTGTTATGTCCAGGATGAGACGGTCGGGCGTTGGATCGGTCATGTCACACCTCCATAAGGCTAAAGTGCTGCAGAATTATCAATCAATCCCCGGCAGCGCGCGTCATCTGCAATAGGCAAGTAAGCTCCGGAAGCTTCTCTTGGTCTTTCGGTCGAGCGGCCAAGGTCATTGACTTGATTACGCCTTCTAGCGACGCGACGCGGAATGTCCCGGAGCCGATGGTGCACGGAACAGAATCTCGCAGCAATTCGAAATACCCACCCACCTCCGGGTAAAATGGATTGAAGAGCACCCCAAGACCAAAATCGCGAACGTCCAACGGTTCAGGTGGATTTGCTGGTACCCCTCCCGCGCCAAGCTCCTCCAGCCGCCGGCCTATGAGGTCTTGAGCTGCACGCCAGAGTGCGAGCCGATTGTCCTTCCTAAGGTCTGGCATGACGTCTACGTCGGACGTAGGCCCCGGCCAACCATGGAACATAGCCGCGAGTCCACCGAAGAGGATAAAGCGCACTTGATGACGTAGGAGGGTGCCGAGAACTTTGCTCGGCGACACTGCATAAGAAGTGCGTTCACGGAACCTGGGGGTGGCGGATTCCTGATCTCGCGCCAGCCAATTTTCCAGCTGATGAACTACGTTCTCGAATTCGATGTTCATCTGGGTCGCCATTGCTGCTCCGCCAGTCGAGAACCACAAATGGTCTGGTCCGTTGCTCTAGCGTTGGCATGCCAGAATGGGGCGCAGCGAAGGCTGGAGAAGCCCAGTGCGACCCGGGCAGCGGGCATGAAAGAAAACCACTACGGCTTTTTCGACCGCCTCATGTCACAGGCCCAAGGGCTGTCATCGGCGAGTGGTCTTCAGCCGCGGCCCGTGATCGGAGCCAAGGTAAGCCGCTTAACTCCTTCAGCGCCTACCAGTTGGTCGTATGTGGGCCTCGTGGTGCTGGGCGGCCTGGCCGCCTTGCCCTCAAGTATGCGTGAACCGACGGGTCCTTGCACACTGGTCGGCCACCGCATCCAGCCGCCATACCCGAGTGGCGGCCGCCGGTGGCCTCGGCGACGACGTCTGCGACGCTGGGCTTCTCCCTGAAGCGGTGGCCGATGTGCTCTTCCAGGGCGGCTACCGGGTGGGGAGGTCCAGACCCGGGGCCCAGCACAGCCGCACGGCGCGCACCAGGACGTCCCGGCTGGCCGGGAGGCAGAATACGCAGGCCAGTCCCTTCCGAACTACCGACGTCTTCACGCTCACCCGCAGCCGCTGTGCGACTTCCGACGGCTTGCCCCTCCGCTCGAAAGGTTCAGCCGCCTGCATTCGTACCGTCTCCCGGCGCTGACGTCCCGCAGATGTCAGCCCGCCCCCATCCGCGTATCTCACACAGCACGGATACAGCCACCCACACCCATCAGGGACTTCACAACGATTCACCGCAACAAGCTGAAGTCAGTATGGGTCGTAAAGCTCTTGGGCTCGGGCGGAATCGATGGGTCGGTCGTGGGGCAGGTGGAGGAAGTAGTCCAGCTGCCACGCCTGCGCAGTGCCGGCTTGGCGGTTGGTGGTGGTCACCCAGGGCGGGTAGACGCGGAAGGCTCGTTTCCCACCGGAGCCGTCTGTCGACGCGACACCGTGTCGGCAGAGCGCGTCCATGGGCAGGACGAACTGGCCGAAGTGCTGATGGTCGCGGGTGCTGACGACGACGAGGTCGACGGGGTCGGCGGCATCGAAAGGCTGGATGGGCCCACCCGGGGACCTCTTCCATACGGTGACGAACTGGCCGACCTTGGTCGGGGTCGTCTTGGCCGCGCGGAATCGGATGGCGAGGCCGTCAAGGGTGAAGGCGTGGGCGGCGTATGCGGCACTCTCGGCCTCCGGGGCCGGCTGCGAGCAGGTGAACCCGCAGGGGTCGTAGACGAGCGCTTTCGCGGCGAGGAGATCCCTATGGGCCGGGGCGGCGTCCGACCACGGCGTGAATCCGGTGGGGTGGAGATCGGGTGAGGGACCGCGGTTCGTCGCCATTCGATCATCTTGTCACGAACGCTGGAACGGTCTCCGGCCAGCCAGCCGCCCAGGTCACCGGCCTCCAGGAGGGCGCGGCGGTCAGCGTAGGTGCGGGTGAGGAGTTCCTGGCCGTCCTGCTGCAAGACGGGCAACTGCTCGGCGGCGGCCACCAGGTCGGGTCGGGCCACCGGTGCTGGACCAGCGCCCCGGGAGGGGTCTGCACCACCACCCGATCACGCGGGCCGGGCAGCGGTGAACAAAATCGCGCGGTGACGACCGTCGAGCTTCTGCTCGTAGGCCACCCCGGCCCGCAGAGCGGCCGGGCCCGGCACCGACTCGGCAGCCTGCGCGAGCATCGGCTCAACCGGCGGTCGCGACGTCACGCGGCCTCCCTCGCCCTCTCCTCCTCCCCCCCAGGGTCGACCGCATCCGGCGAGGCGACGCCCCCGCCTCGTCCATCCCGGGTGTGACTCAGCGGGGCGCGCCGGCGGTTGACCGCGTCATCGAGAGCGGCCGAACGGCATCAGTGCCGTGACGCTCCGAGGGCCTGGGCGGCCGTCGCGAAGCGGTGTTCCGCCGGCTTCAGCACTTCATGGATGGAGCTGAAGTACTCCGTTTCCGCCGTTCCCGTGAGCACCGCCAGCAGGAAGGCGAGGCACCCCATGTCGTGGTGCTCCCACAGCGGGCCGCGCCCTTCGTTGTAGAGCACGGTCCACTCGTCGGGGTGCTGGCCGGGCCGCGCCAGCCAGTAGAGGAACGCCCCCGTGCCCTCCTCGAACGCCCACGGCAGGACCCGGGCCCCCGCCTCCAGCAGGCCGGCCGGCTTCTCCTCGAACTCCCACAGGTCGGCCAGGATCTCGTCCCGCTCCGCCGTCTGTGCGTGCAGGTCGCAGTCGCTGTAGGCGGAGCCTGGGACGAGCAACCAGATCGTGTCGTCGAAGATGCCGTCGCCGTATGTCTCGACGAGCCGCTTGTAGTCGGCGGGCAGAGCCACCCCCAGGGCGCGCTCGGCCTGCGCCCAGTCCACCTCGGGCGGCCGTTGGGCGGGCGGCGGGCAGAGGCGGAGGAGGGCGTCGAGGGCGATCACGGAACGGACGCTACTGGACCCCCAGCCGGTGTCCGTGGGCAGGTCGGCAGGACAGGCGAGGATCCACACCGGCTCCGGCCCAGGTGGCACGCTCCAGGATGAAGAACCTCAGGACGCTTTGAGCATGTCGTTGGCCGATCGAGCACGGGAGAGGCACCGGGCAGGCCGCCGTGCGCGTCCACACCGGGGGTGCTGGGACACCTGCACCCGACGTATGCCCGCCACCCCCGACACCGCCCGGCGGGCCGTCGCCGACGGCGTCCCCGCCTGCCCGCAGTGCCGCCCGGACACCGCACTGGGCACGCTCGACCAAACGGCTCCTGGGCTGCAGCCGATCCGGGGCGTCGTCGATGAGGCCCCGTTATCGTCGATTTGACGAAAATGGGTTATTGTCGTCCCGTGATCAAAACGGGGACCAAGAACACCGGCCCGGCGGACAACTCGTTGGCTGAGCATGCCCGGCGGGTGGCGGCGGTGGTCACGGCCCAGGCCGTCGGCGAGGAGTGGAGGAACCGCCACCATATGGCTTTGGCCTTCTTCCCGGCCGGTGCCCGTTCGTCGCACGAGGAGGAGCATCACGCCCGGCGGTTGGACGAGTGGCAGAAGAAGATCGTCGATTGCCTCGAAGCCGATGCGGAGGCCGATGCCGAGCTCACCGCGCCACGAGAGCAACTCCAGGGCTGGATCCTGTGGGGTCTCGAATCCCCGGTCACACAAGGCAATGCAATGAGGTTGCGTACATGAAGAACTGTGGGGGGATCAGGTGACCGGCGTGCTTTGGATCGACATCGTCCTGGGATTCCTGCTGCTGGGTCTGCTCGTGTGGGCGTCACCGTTCCTCCTGGGGATCAGCGCCCTCGGGCTGATCATCTCGGTGGCCACCTGGGAGCCGTGGGGGATTCTGGTCTCCATCATCGGCTGCTTGCTCTCAGGGGGTCTGATGAAGCTTCGCGAGTCGGACACGGTCTACGTCATCGTCAAGCGCTGAACCTCACGGCTGATGGTGATGCCGAGAGCCGCCCTCCACGGTAATCAGGCCCACCACCGCCAACCCCTCTGCGGGCCGGCGGCGCGCTGTGGGTCCGGGCCGATCCGTCTGACCAGAGCCAGATCCGTGCCGGGCGGCACGAGCTGCGGGAGTCCGGGGTGGGTGGGACGGCCGACACTGGCCGTCGCGCTCACGCCGGGGCTGCGGGCCGAGCTGGAGCACCGCGGGCTTCTGCGGGAGTGGGGGCCCGTCCCGGCCGACGCCCCTGCGCACGAAGACCGGCACTCCGGGTGGTGCACCGAACCGTCCCGTCCTCGCCACTGGCGAGTCCTACGCCCGGACCGCACACCACAAGGTCGGCACCAGGCCCCGGAGAGTCAGCTGAACGGCCGGGTCAGGGGATCTATGGCCGAGTAGCTACGGCATCGACGCCAAGCGCCCTCATCTTGCGCGCCAGCAACTCCATCTCGGGCATCGTGCCTGAGTGGGTTCCCGCCAAGACCTCCCCCAGCAGGGACTTGACTTCCCCAAGACTGAGGCCATGTCCTGACCGCAGGGCCCGCATGACCACGGCGTTCCTCGCTGAGGGGTCCACCTGGAGACGCGCTGGTCCATGCTCAAAGAGCATTCGGGCCCGCAGTTCGGCGGGCAGGTCACCACCGCACGCGGCCACCGCGGACCCGCAGGCAGGGCAGCTGGATTCCGTGTCCCAGCGCAGGGAGCCGTTCGTCAGGGCTTGGACGCCCCAGCAATCCAGCTCCGCACCGCAGTCCTGGCACCCAGCCGAGTACCTGATGGACTCGAAGACCGTCTGATCCATCCCCACCCCTTCAAGGAGATGAGGTTAAACGACAAGATCAGCCCCTGTTCCTGATTCGGCGTGAGATCGGCGTCCCTCTGGGCGATGAGAGTACCGGCGACGGGTACTTCGAATCACGGGGCAGTGGCGTCGTGCCGGTGCGGTGAAGCCGATGTCCTCGCGTCTTTGCTTCGGTCGATCAGGGCGGCGAAGGCGTCGAGGACGCATTGCAGGCCGAAGGAGTAGGCGTGGGCGGGGTCGTAGGCACTGTTGTGTGCGGCGCCTGCGGCTGCGCCGACGCGGACGGCAGTGGGGTAGGCGTTCTCGTCGAGGACCCGGGCGAGGAGCGGGGCGTTCAGCTCCCACCACTGTTGGTCGTTCAAGGCGCTGTCGTGCTGTGCGGCGCGGACGTCGGCGACGGCGCGGGCGCATGCCTGCACGAAGGTGAGCAGGTGGGTCAGGCAGTCGTCCATCTCGACGTCGCTGAGGCCGAGGCCGTCGAGCCCAGACAGTTCGTGCTCGTACTTTGACATCTGCCCCGGCCCCAGCGGAGGCCTGACGGTGGAGACGGCCGCGGCCCATGGGTGGCGTTCGAAAAGGGCCTTGTTCTCCTCGGCGATGGCGGTGACGCGTTGGCGCCAGGGCTGTCCGGTGGTGTCGGTGCGGGGCATGCGGGCGTAGGCGGTGTCGAGCATGAGGTCGAGGAGCTCGGCCTTGCCGGGGACGTAGGTGTACAGCGTCATCGGCACCACGCCGAGGTCCTTGGCCACCCGGCGCATGGTCACCGCGTCCAGGCCCTCAGCGTCGGCGATGGCGGTGGCGGCGTCGACCACCGCGTCGATGCTCAGCCCCCGTCGTGGTCCTCGGCGACGGTCAGGGGTGGAGCCGCGCCAGAGCAGTTGCAGGGTGTGGGCCGGGTCGCCCGAGCTGGTTCGTTCCGTTGGCACGGGGTCATCCTCTCGCAATAAAACTCTGTACGTTGTACATTGTACTGCGTACAGTGAATCTGCTCAGTGCGATCTTGGAGGAGTTTTCATGAAGATCACCTCTAGTGCCGTTTCGCTCAACGTCGACGATGTCCCCGCATCCAGCGCCTTCCTCGTCGAGCACTTCGGGTTCCGGGAGGAGATGGCCGCCGACGGCTTCGCGTCCCTGACGCGCGACGACGCCGGCATGAACGTCATCTTTTTGCGGCGGGGGCTGGAGTCCCTCCCGGCAGACCAGCGCGACGAGCACGCCGCGGGTCTGATCCTGGCCTTCGTCGTCGAGGACCTCGAAGGCGAGCTGGCGCGCCTGCGCTCCGAAGGCGTCGCGATCACCATGCCGCTGACGGACGAGGAGTGGGGTGAGCGCGCCTTTCAGGTCCGCGACCCCAATGGCGTCATCGTCCAGCTGGTCGACTGGAACGCACCCACCAGCCGCTGAGACAACCGGCGCCGCCGCCCCAGAGCGATGACGCCCGGTCAGGGTGAGGGGCGCCGGGAGGAGAGGTCCTGACCTGTTGTTGAGCCCCCCAAGCAAGTAGAGCAAGTAGAGAACGCGAACGGCGGCTCTGGAGATTCTCGATGTGGCCGCCCTCGGCGGCCTGCTCCAGCAGGGCCCGTGCGGACTCCGCGTAGCGGATCGCCGTCTTCGAGCTGGCGGTCGATGCGGAGCCGTTCCAGGGTGGCGTCCTGACCGTGGAAGTCGTCCACGGGGCGGGTGCGTCCGGCACTGGTGAGCGGGCGGTTGCCCAGGTCCGCGTCGTCCAGTTGGAGAGCGCGCATGTCCGGCCCGGGCGGCGTGGGATGCCGCGAGTGCGAGGGCAAGGGGGAGCCCGGGCTGCGGACCGCTTCGACGGACCGGGTCACCTGTTGGGGCAGCAGAGGCTGCAGAACGGAGGAATCGACCGTACCGACCTCGCAGGACTGCACGGTGGCGAGTCACCTCGCCGTAGCCCACCTCGTGGCAGCCGTGGTGCGCGAGGAACCGGTGCTGCCCGCAGTCGGTCGTCACGAACCCCCACGCGCGGCTCCGGCGTAGGGCGCGCGGTGGCCAGGGCGAGCGCGACCAGTACCGACGCGGTCCGCCCGCCCCGCTGCGCGGGGTTGACCACGAGCCGGCCCGACTCCACGCCCTCGCCCAGGCCCGGGGCGTCCCCGCGAGCGTGCCTTCAAGGCTGTCAGCACGGGGCTTGAATCGGGGCATTCGAGCGGCCTGAGTCGGGCGGTAGCGATCAGCCGGCCGCCTCCGTCGCGGGCCCCGGGCAGTGCCACGTACCAGGCCCTGCCCCGGAAGCCCCGATCTCCGCTACCGCCGCCCCCTGCTCCACATTCAGCCGCTCCGCGCCCGCGATCCACCGCAGCGACCGCTGCGCGCCGGTCAGCCCATGACATCCTGGCCCAGTGCTCCTGAACGATCTTTCCAGCAGTGTCGACCTCCGCCCAGTCGGCTATCAGTTCGCCACCGTCCGGGGCGACTCGTACGACGACAACTGGCTGGTCATCGACGGCACGGTGATGACTCCTGAGGGGAACTGGTCCTTCGCCGATCCGTGTCTGCTCACCCATGAGGCCCGCCAGGTGTCCACGTGGCTGCGCGCGGTGGCCGCCGGGACGGTGGACATCACCGAACCTGATGCTGAAGGTGAGCTGTCGCCGGACACGTGGTTCATCGAGCCGGTCGTGGCTTTCAGCCTCGCCCATCAAAGCGAGGGCGGGACCGTGGTGATTCGCGTTCACCTGTCCCTGGAGGCGGCACCCCCGTGGCAACAGGACGATGACGGGGCCGACCTCTACCAGTACGTCGTGGAGGTCAGGTTGGACGCCAGAGCGCTGCACCACGCGGCCGACGAGTGGGACCTCTCTCTGGCTTCCCTCCCGCCCCGCTGATCCAGCCACCTGCCACTCCCCGTCGCCGGCTCATGCTCCACCGCCGCCCGGCCCGCGACTGCCCGCCGCGCGCCCCGGACGCGGGCGGGCTCGGACTCGGCGAGGGAGACGAGGGGTGGGGTGCGCAGGCTAACCGGCGATGGCCGGTCCGGACCGCATCGGGTTCTGGTGGGATGGGGCGACGGGGAACATCACGCCGGTGAGGTCTTCGGAGACGGCCCACAGCCGTTGCTGGACGGCCGTCTCGTACGACTGCGCGCTGGAGGTGGCCAGCCGAGGGTGACCCTTGATCTCAAGGCGTCCGCCGGGGCCGTAGTACTGGCCGCCCAGTACGGCGGGGTCGGCGGCGGCGCGCAGGGTCGGCAGCGCGCCCATCGCCGGGGTTTGGGTGATCAGCGGGGCGAGCCACGTGAGCGGAAGCCGGACGGCCGCAGGGCTGTTACGGGCCAGCTCGGTGCTGGACAGGCCGGGATGTGCGGCCACCGCGACGGTGGTGCCGTGCGAGGCGAGCCGGCGCTGCAGCTCGTAGGTGAACATCAGGTTGGCCAGCTTGGACTGACCATAGGCGCCGGCCCGGCTGTACGACCGCTCCCACTGCAGGTCGTCGAAGTGGATCGCGGCCCGGATGCGGTGGCCGGTGCTGCTGGCCGTGACCACGCGCGAGCCGGGCACCGGCAGCATCAGGTCCAGCAGGAGGCCGGTGAGTGCGAAGTGGCCCAGATGGTTGGTCCCGAACTGCATCTCGAACCCGTCGGCGGTCGTCTGCTTCGGGGTGTACATGACGCCGGCGTTGTTGATCAGCAGGTCGAGCCGGTCGTACCGGGATCGCAGGGCCTGGGCTGCCGCCCGGACGGAGTCGAGCGAGGTCAGGTCCAGCGCCTGTACGGTCACCTCGCCGCCGATGCGGGCCGCTGCCTTCTCGCCCTTCTCGACGTCGCGCACGGCGAGCACCACGGAGGCTCCGCGTTCGGCGAGCGCCCTGGCGGTCTCGAATCCCAGGCCGGTGTTGGCGCCGGTCACGACGGCCACCCGTCCGTGCTGGTCAGGAATGTTCGCGGTCGTCCACTTGTCGCTCATACCAGACTCCCAGCCTCTGAAGGTACCGAAGGTATCTTGCATCTCGGACGTTAAGGTACCGTCGGTACGATGTCAACGTACCGACGGTACGTAATCTAGACTGGGGAACGTGACTTTCCAGCGCGCGCGAACAGAGGAACAACGGAAGATCCGCCGGCAGGCGATCCTCGACGTGGCGTCGGCCATGCTCGACGAGATGCCGGTGGCCGCGGTCACCCTCAACGAGCTCAGCCGCCGGGTCGGGCTGGCCAAGCCGAATGTGCTGCGCTATTTCGAGTCCCGCGAAGCGGTGCTCTTGGAACTGCTCGATCGTTTCTTGCAGGAGTGGCTGGCCGAACTGGCAGAGGAGTTGGCCGCCGCTCTCGACAACGATCTCTCCATGCCCGAGCGAGCGGCAGCGGTGGCCGAGGTCCTCAGCCGCTCGCTGTCCGGCCGGGTGGTGCTGTGCGAGCTCCTCGGTGCGCAGGGCAGCGTGCTCGAACACAATGTCTCCGTTGAGGTCGCAGCCCGCTACAAGCGCGCCTCCCTGAACCGCCTGACGACCATGACCGACCTCCTCCGGACGTACCTGCCGGAACTGGGTGAGAACGCCACCCTGTTCAGTCTCCAGACCATGGTCATGGCCGGGGCGCTGTCGGCGTACAGCACGCCCCCGCCCAGCCTGCGGGCGGCCTACCAGGCCGAGCCCGACCTGGCCCGCTTCCACCTGGACCTGGAGGACTACTTGAAGCAGGCCCTGACGGCGACTCTCCTGGGTGTGCTACCCCGCCGTTGAAAACGCCGCGTATGTTCGGCTGCGGGAGTTCTGCGTAGTGGTCCAGGAGGTCGCGGAATCCGTAGCGGGCGTCCGGCCTCTCGTGCCGCCTCCTCCGCCCACAGCGAGGCACGCACGTTCTGGCCGATGAACCGGGCCGGCACCGAGCACTTGTCCTGGCGGACGACGATCCGGGAGGTCTTATTGTGAGCGGTCACGTATTTCACGTGACCGTCGGGCCGGGGAATCGCGTGACCGCCTCCCCGACGGGAGCAAGCACGGCACGGGGGGCTCGCCAACCGGAAACAACGTCGCGCCGACTCCACGCCGCGCAGCTCGAAGCCCTCGCCCGACTCGGGATGGAGTGGGCCGGCCGGCTCGCGGCCATCCGCCCGCCCCGGCCTGCGTGTCAAGGGCTTACGGGTGTGACGCCGCAGAAGATGCAACCCGACCACACGTCACGGAGGGACGATCGGCCCGTGATCCTGTGGTACGGGAGGCTTCCTCCGTCCATCCCGCCTCCCCCGCTCCCCCCTCCAGCGCCGATCAGTCCGCCACCACCGTCGGAAGGCGCGATCGCGGCTGGGGGGGCCGGGGTGCGACGTCGGCGAGGCGGCGAATGTACTGGTGGGAAGAAGCGCGCCGCCCGCAGCCAGGACGGTCGAGGCGGTGAGCAACGCAAGAGGTCCCCCCTCAAACCGGTCGGCTATCCGTGACCGGGCGCAGGCGGCAGGAAGCCGGTGGGGGTTCCGGCCCGCCTCCCGCCGGGCTGATCGCATGCCCGTTCACCGAACTCGTCGGCCGACGGCCCGCAGGTTGAGCCGGCCGGCGGTGATGGCCAGCCCCGCGAAGAGCACCGCTGCCGCGCCGATCATGACGATCGCCTCGTCGAGGGCCACGCGGTCCACGTGCGGGGCTTGCGGAGGCACCCAGCCGGCCGGATCCACCAGGACGTCTTGGGTCCGGCCGACATCGGAAGGGCCGAAGCAGCCTTCGTACCCCTCGAGGGCGGAGTGCGGCAGGGGCAGGCCGTCCGTGCGGCGTAGGTCGCACTTCCAACTGACGCGCCCGGCCTTGTCCTTGGACCTGTGGGCGGCGGTCACCACCACCGGGGTACGCACTCCGCGCAGGACCATCACCTCGGCCCGGACCGCAGGTCTGGACGCAACCAGCAGGACGATCTCCAGCGCGAGGGCCGGACCGATCAGCCACCAGGTAGGCCGCAGCCCGGTCACCACCCCGAGGCCGGCGACGAGCACCACGAAACCCGTGATCCCGCAGAGGAGGCCGTAGTCCGGATTGCTCGCCAGAGCCGCCAGGCCGACCAGGGCGCACGGGGTGACGATGGCGGTCGTCACGCTCAGGCGCGTCACCAGCCGGGGTGACATCGCGGCGGTTCGGCTGTTGCCGCGCCGCCCCTTGCCGACGGGTTTCCGCCGACCCGGCGCCGCGGGGATCCGTCCGCTGCCGCGTCTGTTGCTCATCCCCTGCTCCCCCGCCGACGACCGGGACAGCCTGGCGGATTCCCGGGGCGGGGGAAAGAGGCCAGGGGCGGCTGATCTCGATGTCGGGCCGGGGACGGGGCCGGGGACGGGGACGGAAGCGGCGTCACCGCTTCCGTGTGCCGCAGGGATGCGAACGCTGTGCGGGCGTGGGTGAGAGTGGCTGCGGTGGCGGCTGCGGATAGCAGTGGCGGGACCGCTGCGTCGCCGGGCTCGCGGACGAGTTCGGCCGCGCCCATGCTCTGGTCCAGGCGCTCCTCGGGGGTGGCGTCGGCCGGGGCGGTGCATCGCCCTGCCCCGCTGAGCGGCGCACCGGCTCTGGAGCGCGGCGTACAGTGCAGGTATGGCGCCGCCGTTGCCGGGCCCGCTGGCCCACCTCGCCCCGCTGCTCGGCCATTACGGGTACTGGGCCGTCGGCGTCGTGATCTTCGTGGAGGACTTCGGCGTTCCCGCCCCGGGCGAGACGATTCTGATCGCCGCGGGGATCTATGCCGGAGCCGGCCGGCTGAACATCGTGGCCGTCGCCGTGATCGCTTTCGTCGCGGCCGTCGCCGGGGACAACGTCGGCTACCTGATCGGCCGCTCCGGTGGACGAGCCTTCGTCCACCGCTGGGGCCGCTACGTCTTCCTCACCCCCGAGCGCTTCCGCAAGGCCGAGTTGTTCTTCACCCGCCACGGCGGCGCGATCGTCACCGTGGCCCGGTTCATCGAGGGGCTGCGCCAGGCCAACGGCATCATCGCCGGGACCAGCGGCATGCCCTGGCGCCGTTTCCTCGCCTTCAACACGCTCGGCGCCGCACTGTGGGTGGGCCTGTGGGCGACGCTGGCCTACCTGGCCGGCAGCCACATCACCACCCTCTACGACGAGATCACCCGCTACCAGCTCTATGTACTCATCGCGCTCGGCGTCCTGGCCGCAGCACTCGTCGTCCGGCATCTGCTGCATCGCCGGCACCGGAGCTGACGAGGCGTCTGGGGCCGTTCACACCGTTGTGTCTGCTCCTGGGCGGCGGACGATGCCGCCGAGCACCGGTACGGGAACGCCGCCACCGCGAGGAACCCGGTCGGCGCGGCGAGCGCCCCGAAGCCATAGGTGAGCGTGGCGATCGAGGCGACGGTGGCCACAAGCAGCGGGACGCCCGCGTCGCCGAGTTCACGGCCGGGTTCGGCGGATCCCATGGTCTGCCCGAGGCGTTCGGCGGGGGTGCTCGCGGCCGGCGCAGTGAATCCGAGCAGGGTGATCAGCCCGGTGCCGGCGCCGATCAGGATCGCCGCGAGGAGATGCCGGTCAGCCCCGGCAGCATCGCGCAGGCCAAGCCTGCGACGGTGAGCGACAGCCCTGCGGCGAGGCCGGTCCGGGTGGTGAGGCGGCCGTCGTCCAGAGCGCGTCCGGCCTGCGGCTGGACGAGGGCCGCACAGCCGGCGAGCACCGACACCGCGGCCCCGATCGCCACGGTGCCCAGCCCGGCGGCGACCGACAGTGCGGCGGTGGCCCCGGCGAGGGCGGCCGTGGGGGCGCGGAAGACGGGATCGGCCAGTCGGCGGGCCAGGGCCAGAGCCAGGTCGAGGACGGTCTGCCGGGGCTTGGGCAGCGGCGGTACGACAGGCACGGCGAGTACGGCGAGTATGGCGAGCACGGCCCAGACGGCGACCGCCGCGCCGAGCACCGCGAGGACGGTGAACAGCAGGCGCAGGCCACCGGCCCACACCAGGACGCTGCCGAGCAGCGGGCCGAGGGTGTAGCCGACGGCCTTGTGGAAGCCGTAGCCGCCGAAGGCACGCCCGTGCCTGGCCGCCGGGTTCAGGCGGGCGACCGGTGCGGAAGCGGACGGGAAGAAGGCGGAGGCCGCAGTGCCCTGTCCCAGGCGCGCGGCCCACAGCCAGCCGGGGCTGTCGGCGACGACGTACAGGGCGGAGGCGGCGGCGGCGATGAGGCCGCCGACGAGGACGGGATTGGCGCCGATGCGGTCGGCGACGCTGCCGAAGGCCGGCTTCAGGAGGAGTTCGGCGCCGTCGTAGAGGGCGAGCAGGCCGCCGAGGACGAGGAGGGAGGAGCCGCCTGTGGGGCGGGGGCGGGGCCGTGGCGGTTGCCGGTCGCCTCCCTCGTGGAGAACGGCGAAGACGGGCTCGGCGTAGTCCTCGCACGCGGCTGGGCGTCGGGGGCGTAGCGGTTCAGGGTGTCGAGGGAGACTTCCCAGTTGCCGCCGTCCTTTCCCGCGCCGGCCGGGGGCTTGGAGATCGCGCCGACGGTGAGGGTCCTTGGTCTGGTCGATCATGACCTTGTCGGCGGTGGAGTCGGCCACGTACGGGGGGCGGCGCACGGCTTGGTCGACGGGGGCGGTGTCTACGCCGGAGAGGGCGGCCTGGAGGCCGTCGCGGTGGGCGCGGGCGTTGCGCTGCCGGGTGACCGGCTGGAAGCCGGGGATCACCTTCACCCAGACGGGTTACATCGTGGCGGAGTCCTGCGTCAAAGACGTGAGGCCGTTCCTGAGCCGCGCACGCCCATGCATGGGCCCGGGGCCTGGTCGTGCACAGGAGGCTGGAGGCAGGCGGCGGCGTACGGCGGCCGTATGGGCGCCGTCTTCGCAACCGGACCACGCGCGTGGGCAGGGGTTGCCCAGGCGTGAGCATCCGGCACACGGGCGGGCACGGTGCCCTGAAGGACCAGCGAGGCCGTGAGCGACTTCGTGAGGCCGTCCGGCAGCAGCCCCCGCCGCCACAAGGCGTCCGTCTCTCGCGGATTGCGGGGTCCGGCGGGCTGTGTCAGCGTGGTTAGCCGGTAGCTGGGGGGTGTCAGGGGCGGGGACGACCCGAGGAATCCCGGACGAGGGGAAACCCATGAGGCACATTCCGAGTACTGCCGTGAGCGCGGCCGCAGCACTGCTCCTGTCCGTCGGCGGAGCTTCCGCCGCCTTCGCCGCCGATCCGAGCCCCAACCAGAGTGCGGCGGCGGCGCAGTTGTGCACCGATCTGAACGAACTCCGGTCCGACGCGACGGCACTGTTCGGACTGAATCCGGCGTCCGCGACGAAGGACCAGGTCAAGAGCGCGTACAACGACGTCAGGGACGAGTGGGGCGAGGTCTCGAAGTCCACGGCGGCATGGAACGCGGCGCAGAAGGAGGCCGTGAAGTCCGCGGCGGACGGGCTCAAGAAGACCTGGGACGACCTGCCGGGCAACGCTACCGGCGCCGAGGCCGCCACCAAGCTGAAGCCGCAGGCCCAGAAGCTGGACAGCGCGGTGAAGTCCGCCCGGACCGGCCTGAAGTGCCCGGGCTGACGACTGCACCCGGACCCACGACGGTGATCCCCGCGACGTGTGACCACGCTGCGGGGATCACCGTGCCGTCCAGGCCTTCGGAGCCGTACGGACTCCGCTGATGTGTCCCGCGCGGGGGCGTCCTCGTGCCGCTTCGCGCGGCCGGCGTGTCCGGTTCCGGTGCCGGGTCTACGCCGGTGTTCTCCCATCGGTCGTTGTCGAACTCCGTCCCGCAGCCGGCGCAGACGGGGCGGGCGGCTTCGCGCTCGGCCCGATGCTGCACGGCCGCGCGGTGCGGCTGCTCTTGGTACTCCTCCCGCTGTGCCCGGGCCCGGCGTCGTGGGCGATCTGATGGCCGACTCGTGCCAGCCCACCAGCACGTCGTGGAGGGCTTCCGAGGGAACCTCGGATCGGTCACCATGGAGGTCCGTCGGCGATCCGAGGGTGGGGATGAGCGAGGGTGGGAGCGTTGTAGACGGGCAGCGGAACGGGCCGGAGGAGGTCGGAGCCGCCCCGTGGCTGGCGCTGGCCTGTCTGGTCGGGCTGGTTCTGGCCTACGTCGTACTGACGAACTTCACCACGGAGCTGCGGACGGCGCTGTGGGGCGAGCCCGGCACCGTGACCCAAGCCGACTGCCGGACGTACGACGCCACCGTGGCCAATGCGGGAACGTCGACATCCTGCTCGGGCACCTTCACACCGGACGACGGCGGCTCGGCGTTCGTAGTCCCCGTCGAGGGCGACATCGATGCGCGACCGGTCCGCGCGTGGCTGGTGGACGGTACGTCCGGCACCGCGTACGTCTCGCCAACGGTGTGGGCCGGGGTGCTCCCGATCGGGCTGTCCCTCCTCCTGGCCGGTCTCCCGGTGGCGGTGACGGTGACGCACGTGCTGCGCGTCCGCCGCACAACACCCGGACGCAGAGGGCCGTTTCACGGATCAGACCCAGAGTCGAGTGCCTGATCGACGACGAGTACGACGGGGAGCGCGAGCACGTCGCTCCAGCCGATCTGTGAGCGCTGGAGAGGGTCGCTGTTCGGGCGATGTCCTTGCTACCCGGGACTCGGGACGGGGTCGTCGGGGCCGGCGGTGCAGGCTCTCGGCGAGGGGGTACGGGGCGCCGTGCCGGGCCGCGACCAGGGCGGCCGGCAGGCCGGCAGGCCGACCGCACCCCGCACAGTGCTGCCGTCAGGGTCCAGCGGCCGGCTCGCGGCGCGGGGCCGGTCCTCACCGGGGAGCGACCAGGGGCCTCAGCGGTGAGGTGCCCAGCCGCTGCACGAGGGGAGTCGCGCGGCGGGCCGTGCGGGTCAGCGGCCAGGCGATCACCGCACCGACGACCAGGCCGAGGGCGACGTCATGGGGGTAGTGGGCGCCCACCCAGACCCGGCAGAAGGCCATCAGCAGTGCGGCGGGGACGGCGATGGCCGCGAGCCGGCGGTCGGTGAACCACAGGGCCATGGCCGCCGCGGCGGCGATGGCGGCGTGGTTGCTCGGGAACGACCAGTCGCCCAGCGGCGGACAGGCCTCCAGCGTGACCGTGTGCAGGGTCTGACAGGGCCGCTGCTCCCGGAAGACCGATTTGATGCCGGTGTCGACGAGGAACGCGGCGACCACGACGAGGGGCGCCGCCAGCGCCATGGCCGTCCTCGCCGCCTCGGCACTCGCCCGGGCCCGCCACCAGACGAGGAGCATCAGTACGGCGAAGAGGCCGAGGCCGTACGTGGACCAGGCGGTGACCAGGCCGTCGAGCCAGGAGGGTGCACGCTGGGCAAGGCCGGTGGTCCAGGTGTAGAGGTTTCCGTCGACGGCGGGGCCGTCCACGGCGAGGCCGAGCAGGCTCAATGCGAGCCTCCGTTCGAAGGGCGGGCACCCCGTCGGCGGAACGCTTCCACGGCGACCGGAGTGAGGGAGACGAGAACCACGAGAGCGACGATCGGCAGGAGGTAACGGTCGACGTTGGGCACGGAGGAGCCGAGCGCGTAGCCGGCCAGCACCAGTCCCACCGTCCACACGAGCCCGCCGACGACCTGCCAGAGCGTGAAGACGCGGGAGGGGACGCCCAGCGCCCCGGCCATCGGGTTCAGGACGGTGCGCACGATGGGGACGAAGCGCGCCAGAACGACGGCCTTGGCGTGGCCGTAGCGGCCGAGGAGTTCCTCGGCCCGCTCGGCGCCCTCGTGGAGTTTGCGGCTGTGGCTGCGGGCCAGCAGGGCCCGTCCGCCGCGCCGTCCGATGAGGTAGCCGGTCTGTGCTCCGAGCAGGGCTCCGGCCACGGCCGCGCACAGGACCTGCGGGAGCGAGAGGTGGACCGCTCCGTGGTTGCCGGGTACGCAGAGCAGGCCGGCGGTGAAGAGGAGCGAGTCGCCCGGCAGGAAGAAGCCGACGAGGAGGCCGGTCTCGGCGAAGAGGACGACCGCGACGCCGAGGGCGCCGAAGGCCGACAGGAGCGAACCGGCGTCCAGCAGGTTCACGGCCTGTGGGCTGAGTGCCTGCGACGCTGCGGCGAAGACGGTCAGGGGCATGTCGAACAGCTCCCATAGGGTGAGAGGGCAAGGCTCGGTACGACACCCTCCGAGCTATGACTACAGTTCCGTAGACGGTCTACAGCACTGTAGACGATCAGATGTGTGGAGGAGTGCACCCCATGGGCGACAAGAGCGTGGAGCGGCGCCCTGCCGGCGAGCTGGAAGCCGGCGTGCTGGCGGCGCTCTGGGCGGCGGACGGCCCGCTGACCCCGGCCCAGGTGCAGGAGGCGCTCGGCGGGTCGCTCGCCCGTACGACCGTGACGACGATCCTGTCCCGCCTGCACGAGAAGGGCACCGTGGCCCGGAAGCGGTCAGGCCGCGGGTTCGCGTACGTCCCCGTCGAGGACGCTTCCGGGCTCACCGCCCGGCGCATGCACGCGGAACTGGCGAAGGACGAGGACCGCGGAGCCGTACTCAGCCGCTTCGTCTCCCAGCTGAGCGACGAGGACGAGCGTCTGCTGCGCGCCCTGCTCGACGGCGAAGGAGACGCCGGGTGATCCACGCCGTCTGGCTCTGGCTCCCGCTCCTCGTGCCGTTCCTGGCCGGCCCGGCAGGCAGGCGGCTGGCATCCACCCTGCCTCCGCGGCAGGCGGTCTGGCTGCTGACGACGACCGCCGCCGGCCTCGCCGCCGCCAGCACCTGCGCACTGGCCCTGCTCGTGGTGCCCGGCGCCACCCACCTGCGCGTCATCGCCGCACTGGGCCACCTGCTCACCCCGCTCGGCGGCGGATCCCCCGACGCCGTCGTCGCGGTCGCCGTTGCCTCCGGGGCCCTGCTCGCCTGGTGCACGGCCCGGCTGGCACAGGGGGTGCGGCGGCGCTGGATCCAGCTGCGCCGGGCCGCAAGACTGGCAGCCCAGGCCCGCGGCGAACTCGTCGTGCTCACCCACGACCACCCCGATGCCTACGCCCTCCCGGGGCGCCCCGGACGCATCGTCGTCACCACCGGCATGCTGCGTGCGCTCTCGGCGCCCGAGCGCGAGGCCCTCCTCGCCCACGAGCGCGCCCACCTCGCAGGCCGTCACCATCTCTTCGCCGCCCTGGTCGACCTCGCCGCCGTGTGCCACCCTGCCCTGCGCACGCTGCGCGAACCCCTCGCCTACGCACTGGAACGCAGCGCCGACGAGTCCGCCGCCGACGCCGTCGCAGACCGCCGACTGGCCGCCCGGGCCATCGGCCGCGCCGCTCTCGCGAGCCAGGCGTCCACGGCCGCCGCGAACGCCCGCCCCGGCCTGGCCCTCGCCGCCACGGCAGGTCCCGTACCCCGGCGCGTCGCCGCCCTCCTCACCGAACGCCGCGCAGGCGGCCCGCGCCGTCGGCTCCTGGCCCCGTGCCTCGCGGCCATCACGCTGCTGGCCTGCCTGGCGCTGTCGGCGGGCGCCTCACTCCAGGCGGCCGACGACCTCCACGACGGGGTCGAAGTGGCCCAGGGAGAACTCCCCGACCACTGACTCGCGAGTCCACAGAAGGCCCGCGCAGTAGCGCGCCGCGTGCACGATCGGGCTGTGGAACCGGCTGCGGACCGGCTGGCCCGGATCCCCGTAGGAGCCGTACGAGGGCCTGCGCGCATGTCTCCGCATCACGGATGTCCCCGCCACACCGGCGCCGGCGGATGGCTTGCCGTTGCTCAGGGCACGTCTATGGGCTCGTAGAGCACATCGGTTCTGAGAATTGTTTTCGTGCCCTCGAGAATCGGGGCCGAGTCGTGAAGCGTCCGATGCCAGAAGAGGAGCGCGTCGCCGGGTTCGGGGCGGTGGGTGCTCACTATCTCCTCGGGCTTGGCGAGCCGGGGCCAGTCCGAGAAGTCGCGTTCCGCGAAGGGAAGCTCGTTCTGCCGGTCGGCGATGAACCGGGTTTCTCCGCCCACCGCCTCATACGACAGGTAGACGACGACCGTCAGGAGGGTTCGCCTTCCGTCGGGGGCGAAGTAGGGCGAATCGTAGTGCGGGACGAGGAGGCCCCCGTGTTCGTACGTGATGAAGCGCATACGCGGATTGACGGCCGCCGGCTTCCAGGGCCTGCCGTCCGAGTCCGTCGGATCGTCCGGTCCCACTTCACGCGACAGGAACGTCCGCAGCCTGCGGTAGAACTCCGCCGCCAAATCTGTGGATTCGGCCGTGGCACGGAGATGCGCGACCGGATCTCCCTCTGCGTAGTTGTCGGCCACGCCGTCCCGGCCCACCGGTACGAAGCGCTGGGCAGCCAGTTCGGCCGCGAACACCTCCACTTCAGCCGGCGTGAGGAAATGGCGAATCACCCTGGCACCGACGTGTGGGATCTCCGACTCCACAGGCGCCCATGAGTCATCAGCCGATATGCGGCTCAGCGCTTCTTCGGAGAGCTCGAAGGGGTTTACCGGCATTTCGAACATGCTCACTTCTCCGCCTTGAGGTCGTGGACCCAACCGCCAGGAACGCCCGCGGGTAGAGCGGTTATCGTCACGCTGACGATATTAGGCCGGGGTGAACCCGCAAAGCAAGCAGGACGACCCCGGAGGAGGATCGGCCGGATTGGCGGGGGGCGGCCGGATGGGCGGGGGGGCGGCCGGTTACGCCAGCAGTGGTGCGGTTACGCCAGCAGGGGTGCGAGGGTGCTGCGCAGCTGGTCGGCGTGCTGGTAGTGGAGTCCGGTCAGGCCGGCCTCCCGGGCCGCTGTCACGTGACCGGGTGTGTCGTCGATGAACAGGCACCTGTGCGGGTCGGCCGCCACACTGCGGGCGGCCGTCTCGAAGACGCGGCGGTCGGGTTTGGCCACCCCGATACGGGCCGTGTTGATCACCGCGTCGAAGGCGTCTGCCAGGCCCAGGGCGGCGAGATCGTCTTCCAGCCGTGTGGTGGCGTTGGAGACCAGGACCACCGGCACGCGGCGGCGGGCACCGGCCAGAAGCTCCAGTACCTCCATGTCGACCCGGCCCGTCAGCGCGGACCATGCGTGGACGAGGCCCTGAGCCCGGACCGGCCCCCAGGTCGCGGCGAGTTCTTCCGTGACCCGCTCCCGCCACTGGTCGTCGCTGATCCGTCCCGTGACGGCCTCCTCCAGAAGGCCCGGACGGAACGCCGCGGACGCCAGCGTCCCCCCGGGCACCCCCAGCTCACGATCGAGCGCGGTCATCCCGTCCGGATCCCACAGCCGCAGGACGCCGTCGAAGTCGCACAGGACAGCGTCGAAAGGTGAGTCGCTCATGGTCCCGATCCTGCCAGTTCGCCTCTGAGCAGAGGCAGACAGGACCCCGCGCGCAAGCCTGCAGGTCACACCGGCAGCGCGGCCCTGCGGTGCCGGCGCCGGTCCCGACGCTGTCGGCCGGCTGTCAGGGACGGCGGTGCTCTGTCGGCGCGGTGTGGGCGGCACCGGGAAGCCTGGGTGCCGGGCACGCCGAGCCGGGCGCGCCCTTCCAGACCACACCGAGCCTCCGGGAGCCCGCCGTGCCGTCCTTCCCCTCCGTACCTCAGGCCCCGCCGTGGGACGTCCACCGGCTGCCTCGCGCCGAAGGGAAGACCTTCCTGGTCACCAAGGGCAACGCGGGCATCGGGTACTTCGTCGCCGAGCAGCTCGCGGGCACAGGGGCCACGGTCGTCCTCGGCAGCCGCGACGGCGCGAAGGCCGAAGCGGCGATCGCCTCCCTCGTCTCGCGCGTCCCCGGTGCCCGGGTCGGGCACGTACGCCTGGACCTGGCCGATGCCGCTTCGCTCGGGGCGTCCGTGGACGCGCTCGGACTGGACCACCTCGACGCGGTCGTCCACAACGCCGGCGTGGCGCTCGACCACCCACCGCGCCGCGAGACCCGCGACGGCCACGAGCTGATGTTCGCGACCAACCACCTTGGACACTTCGCGCTGACCCACCACCTGGCCCCCTTGCTCGCGGCAACCCCGGGGAGCCGGATCGTCACCACCGGCAGCTTCGCCGCCAAGTCCGAACGCCTGAACCTCGACGATCTCCAGAGCGCACACGACTACCGGCCCCAACGCGCCTACGCCCGCTCCAAGCTGGCCCAGATGCTCTTCTCCCTCGAACTCGACCGCCGTCTGCGGGCCGTCGGCAGCACGACGCTGAGCGTGCTCGTCCACCCTGGCGGCGCGCTCGACTCCCTCACCCCTTCGCGCCCGCCGTTCCACGCCCGTACCACCGGCACCCGGCTGAGCCGCCTGCCCCTCCGCCTCGTCGTCCAGGGCAAGGACGCCGCCGCGTGGCCCGCCGTCCGGGCCGTCCTCGACCCGGGCGTGCGCGGCGGCCACATGCTGGGGCCCCGAGCGTTCGGGCTGCGCGGGACGCCCAGGGTTGAGCCCCTGTGGAGCCACTTGGCCGACCCCACCACCTCGGCGCGTCTGTGGGAGGCCAGCCGCGACCTGACCGGCACCGACCCGTGGTCCACCTCACCGGCGCGCTCCCGTGGGACCAGCTCCCCCGCATGAGGGCAGACCTGTGCAACGCAACGCAACGCCCTACGGGCGGAACACCAGATCGTCGGAGGCCCGCTCCCGGTGGACTCCCGTGCGTCCCGGGAACTGCCGGTCCAGGACGGCCCGGGCCTTGTCCAGATCTCCGTCTATCCCGGCCTCGACCTTTCCGTTCTCGGTGATCCGGGTCGAGACGACCGTGAACCCGTCGCCCCTGGTGTGCTGCACCCGGTACTGGAGCACGAGTTCGCGCGGGGTGTGCGCCCCTCCTTCGTCCGGGCTGTACGCGACCGGCACCGTCTGGCCGGGAAAGCGGGAGTCCAGGACCGCGCGGGCCTTGGCCACGTCTCCGCACACCGTCACGTCGTACAGGCCGGGCCTGACCGGGCCGACTCCGCAGATGGTGAAGCCTTCGCCGGTGACGGACATGATCTGTTCCTGGGTGTCACCGGGCGAAGGCTTCGTCACCGCCGTACGGGGATCAGCGTGGCCGGTACCGCACCCGGTGAGGAGTATCGCGGCCAGAGCGGTGGCGGCGGTGCGGGTCATGGTCCGTCTCACGAAGCTCCCCTGGCAGGTCAGGTGTTGAGGTTGAATCCCATCTTGTTCACCATGGCAGACATCCCGATGAAGGCGACACCCTCGTAGCACGTGGTCGCGCTGTTGGCTACGCTGCCGGCCGGGCACGTCACGGTGCTGCCCCAGGAGCCGCTGATCAGGCCGCGGGCCTGCATGTCGTTGCCGTAGGTGCCGTCCGCGCTGGTGACGACCGGGCCGCCGCTGTCACCTCGCGCCACCGCCATGCTGGTGTCCGTCCGTATCGCCTGGACGACGTTGCTCCGGTCGACGCCGCCGATGTTCATCGTGACCCCCGCGTACTTCACCAGGAGGTTGATTCTGCACGTCCTTGACGTTCTGCGGGACCTCGCCCTTCCAGTACAGGGAGAGCTCACCCGCTTTCGGGTGCACCACGACTCCGCCGTACCCGCCGGTGCGCTCACTCTCCGTGCCGCTGGTGCGGCGAGCGCGTCCAGTTGGGCCTGCCGCTTGAGGGTCGCCTTGTCCACCGTGGCGAGAGTGGAGGACGTCGGGATCCAGCGTTCACCTGAGTGTTCTTCGGAGACGACGCGGCCCCGGCGAACGGGGCGACGGCTAGGGTCGCTTGTCCGGCTATCATTCGTTGAACGTGTTCAATTGAATGCGTTCAAGTGGAGGGGGCGTGGGGTGGCTGAACAGCGGAAGGTGTCCGGTCGGCAGCGGGGTTGGGCCGTGGCCGGGGCGCTGGCGGCGTGGGGTGCGGTGGCCGGGTGGCTCGCTCGCGGTACCGAGCCGGACGGGGTGTTCGTCGCGTTCGTGGTCACGGCGGTCGCGGCCACCGTCCCGCTCCTGTTGCAGGACGGCCCCCGGACCTTCGCCCGGGCCTGCCTCGTCAGCGGGTTGGTCCTGCTGGTGTGGGGACCGCTCGGTGCGTCCATCGGCGCCTTCTGGTTCACTCCCGCCGCCTTCCTGCTGCTCGTCGCCGCCTTCGTCGACGCCGGAAACCGCCCGGGAGCGTGGTTCTCGGTGATCGCGCCCTTCGCGGCCGTGGTGGTCACGGCTCTGTGCCTCGCGCCGGCCCACGACTCGCCGTCGGAGAACGAACCGCCGCCCTCCCTCCACGCGGCGCTCGACTCCGCGAGCCGGGTCCGCGACCAAGACCTCGGTCCGGGCCTGGAGCGGCTGCGGGACTTTGGCGCGGTCGGGGTCGAGACGGTCGAGACGGAGCCCGGCCGACCGGTGCTCGTCGTAAAGATGCCCAGGCACTTCACGGGAGGACAGAGCCAAGAGCGGCTCAGGGAGGAGGTCCTACGGCTGCCGGGCGTCCTCGACGTGCGCGTCTGCACGTTCCACACCTGCTGACGCCGGCCGAACCGACAGCACCGCTGCGGCGGCCGAGCGCCTGTCGGGCGGTCCGACGGACTGGTTGCCCGGCGGATTCAGGTGCGCTGGTCGGATGCGTTCCTGAAATCGAGCGTGGTCCTGGCTGCCTCGGACAGCTCCCCGACTCCGTTCTGTGCGAACGTGCCGAGGGTGCTCGCGTCACTCCAGGCACAGATGGACAGGGCGGGGTTGTTCTCGTAGTGCCCGCAGGCCAGACGGCCGCCGAGCGGGCCGGCCGGATACTCCGCCGAGTCGCTGCTCCTGGCTCCGGCGAAGAAGTTCCGGAACTCCTGCGTGATCGAGTCCCTCTGCTTCTCGGCGGCCAGCTTCTGCGACCACTGGGTGGTGTCGACGTGGAGGATGCCGTCGGCGCGGCCGTCACCGTCGCGGTCGTAGTACCAGGTGCGGCCACGCGGAGGGCGGGCGGCCTCCGCCCGCCGGTAGGAGGCCGTCTCCTCCTCCGTCATCAGCCGGTAGCCGTCCAGGGTGTCGGGCGGCGTGATCGTACGCGCACCGGCCGGGGCCGCTTCGGCTTCCACCGGGCCGCTCGCGGCCCCGGCGGTCTCCGCCGCGCGCGACTCCGGCCTGTACGGGAGTACGGCACTCACCACCGCGCCCGCCCCGAGCAGGCCCAGGATGATCAGAACCGTACGACGCCGGCGCACTCGCAGCGCCGCGGTGTGCCCGCCGGCGGCGGCGCCGGGAGGCAGGGCACCGGCCCGCCGCCATGACGTGGTGGCGAACCAGAGCACGAGCATCAGCACTGCGGCGCCGACGAGGATGCCCAGCGCCCTCCCGCTTTCGTACGCCTCGGAGGTGGCGCCGAGGGACAGGTAGATCATCACCGGCGCATCGTACGCATGCCCGAAACCCGCGCGTCGGCCCGTCCGGGCAGCCGAAATCCCGTGGAGCTCGCCTGCGTGGCGTGGAATGCTCATCGGCGACCGCTGACTGAAGAGAAGGCTGAAAGACGTGTACGTACCGCCCTCCGCACGCGCTCTCGATGATGACGAGCGTGAGCTCGTGGAGCTGGCGCGCCGCACCATAGACGCGCACACCGACGCCGGGCCCGACGAAGACGGGATCCACACGATGGGCGCCGCGGTCATGGCCGCCGACTACCGGATGTTCGCCGGCGTGAACCTCTACCACTTCACCGGCGGCCCCTGCGCCGAACTCGTGGCTCTGGGAGCCGCACGAGCCCAGGGCGCCCGCCAGATGCGCTGCATCGTCGCCGTGGGAAACCACGGGCGGGGGGTCGTCGGCCCGTGCGGGCGTGACCGGCAGGTCTTCGTGGACTACTACCCCACCATGCGCGTCATCGTGCCCACGCCCGAGGGACCCAGGTCCGTTCTCGCCGCCGACCTGATGCCCCTGACTCAGCGATGGACCCCGGAGGCGGGCATGAACGGTCTCGACCCCTCGCTCTATCAAGACCCCGAGACGGCCGGCCCTCCGATCATCCGGTTCAACCCCCGCTACCTCGAAGCCGTCCGCTCCGGCGCCAAGACCAAGACCACCCGCTACCGGGACCCGGCCCGGCCCGGGCCGGCGCGGCTGGTGTTCGAGAGCGACCCCGAAGTCGTGCTGCCGGCGGAGGTGACCGGCGTCAGGCACTGCCGGGTCAGCGACCTCACCGACGAGGACGCCCGGGCCGAAGGCCTGACGACCGCGAGCGAACTCCGGGAGAGCCTCAAGGGCCACTACCCGGATCTGACGGGAACCGACGAGGTCGACGTGATCACCTTCCGGATCGACGACACGTCAGGCGCCGCCGCTTAAGCCGCTGGCCGTGGCACGGGGGTTGTACGGGGGCGGCGCACCGGCCGGGGGGCCGGTGCGCCGTGGGGGGTCAGCGGTTATCGTGGAGTTCCTGGTGCATCTGGGGCTGGTCGTCCTCGCCCTGGGTCAGGGCGAAGCGCTGGATCTCGTTGTAGCCCTTGGAGGCGATGCCCAGGATGTCCTTGTACGGGTTGACGCCCGTGGCCTTCTGCGCGGTGCCGCCCAGCAGGCCGCCGCCCACGCCGCTGACCAGGCCGTGGCCGGCGGCCAGGGGCTCGGCGGCCGCGCCCAGGACGCTCTTGGGCAGGCCGGCCATGTCGGCGTACTTGTCGGAGAGGGCGTGGCGGACCATCGCGAAGAACGCGTCGTGGACGCCCGGCGGGTAGAACTTCTTGTAGAAGTCGACGGCCTGCTTCGTCATGAAGACGCCGTCGTCGGTCTTCTTCCACTCCTTGTCGCGTTCCTGGTTCCACATGGCCTCGACCACGTCCGGGTCCTTGGGGAGCAGCCACTTGTCGGGGGTGCCGAGGTAGTGGTTGACGTAGTGCCAGGCACACATGAAGCCCTTGGCGTCGTCCTTCGACACGTCCACCCCCAGGCGCTTCATCGCCTGGAGGATCTGGGTGGAGAAGACGCAGGCGGCGCCGGAGGTGTACTTCTGCGAGACGGGCTCACCCCACTTGGCGTAGTCCCATTCCCCGCTCTTCTTGTGGAGCTGGCGGACCGAGGCGTGGACCAGGCGGACCTTGGTGACGTTCGCGGCCAGGCTGCCGTCCCGGAGGGCGTTCTTGTCGCCCATGTCGAGGAAGAGGCGGGAGGACTGCGACAGGCGGCGGCCCGGGCCCTCGACGCCGCCGAGGCGGCCGGTGGAGCGGAGGGTGAAGGCGCCGGTCGGGGAGAGGTAGGTGCCGATGAGGCCGACGGTGCCCTGGAGCATGGACACCTCGCCGTGGTGGCGGGCGAAGAAGGACTCGGCGGCCTTGACGTCCGCCTCCGACCAGTCCGGCGGCGCCGCCGCGGCCTCCTTGAGGAACGTCGCCAGGCGCGGCGGGAGGGTGGAGAAGTCCATCCCGGGCTTGAGGGTGCCGATGGTGCGGAACAGGGCGTTGACCCCGTCCACTTCCTTGTTGTCGATCAGGTCGGAGACGAGCTCGTCGGCCTTCGGGTCACCGACCTTGCTCGCCGCTTCCAGCTCTTGGGCGATCGTCGCGGTCGTCAAAGCCACAGGGAAACCTCTTCCTGGAGGTGTGCGTGGGCAGGTGGGTAGGGGCAGGGGGCATCCCCGGCGGAGATGCGTGTGCCGGGCCGGCGGTGAAACCGACCAGCGGCATGCTCGCGCCGCCCTCGTCCGGTCCCCAACCCGGCAACGATGCCGGATCGTTTGCTCCTCACCCGTGTAGCCCAACCCACCTGCCGCCCAGGGGCGCTCCGCTCTCCCACGAGCCCCTCCCGGGCGCCGTGGGCTCCCCCGCCGGGCGCCCCTCCGGGAGGGTGACGGCCTGCGCCGTGTGCGCTCTGACCTGCTGAAACGGTCCACCTGGGCTGCGTGCCCATCCCGGTGAGTGAGCCGGGCTTCAGGGAACGGCACGTCCGGCCGGCGGTCCGGTGAGCCGACGACCCCCAGCTCGGCGGTCTTCGACGGCCCTAGCCGACTGCGCACATGGCCGCCGGGCAGCAGCAGGGCCACGGCCCTGACCGCTCCCTCTCCCTGCCACCGCGTCAGGTCCGCAACCCACCATGGGCGTTGATCAATATCATGATCGGGCCGGGCCCGACCAGGACCCCTCCGCACAGGGCAGAAGTGGCCCTTCGTGGGCGGTGTGATGAGGTGATCCCGCACAAGATCGCAGCGCAGGGACACAGAGGGGGCGGAAGTGCGGGGCAGGACACGTCGAGGTGGGTCGTGGCGGAGGGCGGCGGGGGTCATCGTCGCGGCATGGGCGGTCACCGCAGGCACGGTGACTCCGGCGGCTGCCGATACCGACCCCCGGGGCTACCTCACGAAGATGAAGGCCCAGGAGATGTGGAAGGTCGCCGACGGCACCGGTATCACGGTGGCCGTCATCGACAGCGGCGTCAAAGACGTTCCGGGACTGGAGGGGCGGGTCCTTCCGGGCGTTTCGTTCATGGAACCGCCGTTCGAACGTCCGGATGTGACATATCCGCCGCACGAGGACTTCGTCGGGCACGGGACGACCATGACCGCAGCGATCGTCGGCGACGGCTCGGCGGGAGGCCCCCGGGGCCTCGCGCCCGGTGCCAAGGTCTTGCCCATCCGCACCAGCGTCGGCACGCCCATGGCCTTCGCCGTGATCCCCGAAGCCGCCAAGGGGCTCCGCTACGCGGTCGACCACGGAGCGAAGGTCATCAACCTGTCCCTCGGCGCGTTCCCGGGGTGGCCGATCGACAAAATCAAGCCGGCCGTCGAATACGCCCAGAGCAAGGGTGCGCTCATCTTCGCCGCCATGGGAAACGAAGCGGAGCGCGACAACTACAACAACACCGTCGCCTCCCTGCCGGGAGTGCTCGGTGTGGGTGCCGTGAACGACGAAGCCGAGGCCATGCCGTTCTCCTCGCACGGGCCCGACACGGACCTGTCCTCCATCGGCGGCAAAGTCATACGCCGGTGCACCGAGAACACCGGCTGGTGCGTGGGAGACGGAGGTACCTCGTACGCCACCGCTCTGGCCTCGGCTTCCGCCGCGCTGGTCTGGTCGGCTCACCCCGACTGGACCGCGAACCAGGTGGCCCGTGTCCTCATCCAGACCGCGGGTGGCCCCATTGACGGCTCCAAGCGCGACGACTGGATCGGCTACGGAGTCGTCCGCCCCCGCAAGGTACTGCTCGACCACGAGGGAGACCCGGGAGCACCGGACACCGACCCTCTGGCGAGCCCGGCACCACCCGCGAAGGTCCCCTCCTCCCCCGCCCCTCAGGGAACGGACGCGGCGCCACACCATGCGGAGGCGGCGGATGCGCCGTCCGGGTCCGTCCCCTGGAAATGGCCGGCACTCGGCGCCGGCATCGCCCTGAGCCTCGGCGTCACGGTCCTCGTCAGGCGCCTTCGCCGTTGACCCTTCCAGCGCCTCGGCGGCGCCGGCGCACCACCGATCGCGCGGCGGCGGGCCGGGCCTCAGGGGCGACGGGTGGATGTGGATCAAGGCACGGGCTCGGCCGCATACCGTGGAGGCTAGGGTGTGACGCCGTACTCGGCGGATCGCTCCCCGGAGGAGGGTGGGAATGGGGCTCACGGACGTGGACCACGCGGGGCTGGTCGTCGCGGCGCAGGCCGGTGACGACCGGGCGCGCGAGGAGCTGATCGCCGCGTACCTGCCGCTGGTCTACAACATCGTCAGGCGAGCGCTGAGCGCCGACGCCGCCGCCGACACCGACGACGTCGTCCAGGAGACCCTGCTGCGCGCGGTGCGCGACCTGCCCGCCCTGCGTGCCCCCGAGAGCTTCCGGTCCTGGCTGGTGGCGATCACGCTCCGCCAGATCACCACGCACTGGCAGCGGCACCGCGCCCTCGCCGACCGGACCGCGGACCTCGACGAGGCACTCCGGATACCGGCTGCCGGCGCCGAACCCGAGGACGCGACGATCCTGCGTCTGCGGATGTCGGACGAGCGCCGCCGGGTCGTCGAAGCCGGCCGTTGGCTCGACCCCGACCACCGGGTGCTGCTGTCGCTGTGGTGGCAGGAGTGCGCCGGCCTGCTGAGCCGTGAGGACATCGCCGCCGCGACGGGCCTCACCGTCGCCCATACGGGCGTGCGCCTGCAACGTATGCGCGAGCAGCTCGACCTGAGCCGGACGATCGTCGCCGCGCTGGAGGCCCGCCCGCGCTGTCCGGGGCTGGACGAGACCGTCGCCGGCTGGGACGGTCTGCGTGCACCGGTGTGGCGCAAGCGGATCGCGCGGCACACCCGCGACTGCCGGGTCTGCCCGGCGGCGACGCAGCGGGTCCCCGCCGACGAACTGCTGCTGCTCACCCTCACGCCGCTGGCCGTCCCGGCCGGACTCGTCGCCGCGCTGGCTGCCAAGGGTCTGCTGTCGGGTGGCGCCGCGAGCTCCGCCGGGCTCGCCATGGCACCCGCCGCCGCCGGCACGGCGACGGGGGGAGGCGGGCTGCACGGCGCGCTGAGCGCCAAACTGCAGGTGGTGACCGCCCATCCGCTGCTGAGCCTCGCCGCCGGCGCGGTGCTCGTCGCGGGGACCGTCACCTACGCGGCCTGGCCCGAACCGGCGCACCGGGAGCCCGGCGTCACCGCCGCCCGCACGGCGGGCGATCCCACGCCGGTCCCCCCGGCCACCACCACGCCGGCCGCCCCGTCCCCATCCCCATCCCCGTCCCCGTCCCCGTCCACGCCCCCGGTGAGTCCGTCCGCCGTCGTCGGCACCGTTCCGCTGGGCGCGCGGTCGCTGGAGTCGGTGGACGAACCGGGGCTGTACCTCTCGTATGCCGAGGACTTCGCGACGCTCGGCCGGGTTTCCGCCTCCAGCGGCGCGCAGGCGCGCAAGCGGATCACCTTCACGGTCGTCCAGGGGCTGGCCGACACGCGGTGCGTGACCTTCCGCGCGGCCGACGGCCGCTATCTGCGCCACCGTGACCTGCGCCTGCGGCTGAGCGCCGACGACGGCAGCGAACTCTTCCGGGAGGACGCCACCTTCTGTCCGCGCCCCGCGGCGGTCGCGGGGTCGGTGACCCTGCACGCGCACAACTATCCGGGATCGGTCATCCGCCACCGCGACGGCGGCATCTGGCTCGACGGCTCCGACGGCACGCGGACCTTCGCCGGACAGGCGTCCTTCCTCGTGCGCGCGGCCCAGGACTGAGGTCCGCGCCCCGGGCCTGCCCCGGGGACGACCAGGCCGGCGGGCTCGTCATAACACTTTCCGCCTGCGAGATGCATCACCGGGCGATCGTCCGGGCGGGGCGACTTTTTCGTTACGGGGCCGTGCGTTCGGAAGCCTCCACTTCGTGGGGTTTTCCTTTCCGCCGCTCACCACGTGGTGCCGGCGCGGAAGGTTCCCCGGCTTCCACCGTACGTATCGCCTGAAGAAAGCCTTTCCATGACGCGAACGCGACACACCCACCGATTCCCGGTGCCCGGTCCGTACACGACCTCGGCACCCGAGGCGGCCCGTTGCCCCCGAGGTGAAGCATGACGGGCACGCACCGGCTCACCCGCCGGCGCCGGACCGTGACGACGGCGCTGGCGGCCGGCGCGCTGGTGGCGGGCGTCGTGACGCTCCTGCCTGGCTCCGCCGGAGCGGCGACCCCCCTGGGCACGCAGGCGGCCCCCTCGGGCAGGTACTTCGGCACCGCCGTGGCCGCCGGCAGGCTGGGCGACCCGGCGTACTCCACGATCCTGGACCGGGAGTTCAACGTGGTCACCCCGGAGAACGAGATGAAGTGGGACGCCACCGAACCGTCCCGGGGCAACTTCAGCTTCGGCGCCGCCGACCGGATCGTCGACCACGCCGCGGCACACGGTCAGCGCCTGCGCGGCCACACCGCGGTCTGGCACTCGCAGCTCCCGCTCTGGGTCAAGTCCATCGGTGACGCGAACACGCTGCGCGGCGTGATGAACAACCACATCACCACCCTGATGTCCCACTACAAGGGCAAGGTCTACGCCTGGGACGTGGTCAACGAGGCCTTCGCCGACGGCTCCACCCAGCACCGGGACTCGGTGTTCCAGAAGGTGCTGGGCGACGGGTTCATCGAGGAGGCGTTCCGCACGGCCCGGGCGGCCGACCCGTCGGCCAAGCTCTGCTACAACGACTACAACATCGAGAACTGGTCGGACGCCAAGACCCAGGGCGTCTACAGCATGGTCAAGGACTTCAAGTCCCGTGGCGTGCCGATCGACTGCGTCGGGTTCCAGAGTCACTTCGGCCCCGGCGGCCCGCCGTCCAGCCTCCGGACCACCCTCTCCGGCTTCGCCGCGCTGGGCGTCGACGTCCAGATCACCGAGCTGGACATCGCGCAGGCCTCCCCCGCCCACTACGCCGACACGGTCAAGGCCTGCCTGTCGGTGGCCCGGTGCACCGGTATCACGGTGTGGGGCATCCGCGACGGCGACTCCTGGCGGCGCGGCGAGAGCCCCCTGCTGTTCGACGACGAGGGCCGGCCCAAGGCCGCCTACACCGCCGTCGTGAACGCCCTCAAGGCCGCCACCGGCACCACCGGCGGGACCGGAGGAAGCGGTACCGGGGCGATCAAGGGCGTGGCCTCCGGCCGGTGCGTCGACATCGACGGCTCCAGCACGGCCGACGGCACGCAGGCACAGCTGTGGGACTGCAACGGGCAGACCAACCAGCGCTGGACCTACACCGCCGGCAAGCAGCTGACGGTCTACGGCGACAAGTGCCTGAGCGCCAAGGGCGACGGCACCGTCAACGGCACTCCGGTGGTCATCGGGAACTGCACCGGCGGCGCCGGCCAGCAGTGGAACGTCAACCCCGACGGCTCGATCGCCGGCGTCCGGTCCGGGCTGTGCCTCGACGCCGTCGGCGCGGGTACCGCCAACCGCACCAGGATCCAGCTGTACTCCTGCTGGTCCGGCGGCAACCAGAAGTGGACCGGCCCGTCCGGGACGTCGGCCCCCACGACGCCTGCGCCGACGGGCGGCACGTGTGCCCTCCCGTCGACGTACCGATGGGCGTCGACGGGTGCGCTGGCGCAGCCGGCGAACGGGTGGGCGTCCCTGAAGGACTTCACCACCGTGACGTACAAGGGCAAGCACCTGGTCTACGGGTCGGACTACTCGGGATCCGCGTACGGGTCGATGATGTTCGCTCCCTTCACGGACTGGCCGGACATGGCTTCGGCCGGGCAGGCCGGGATGAACCAGGCCGCGGTGGCGCCCACGCTGTTCTACTTCGCGCCCAAGAAGATCTGGGTGCTGGCCTACCAGTGGGGCCCGTGGCCCTTCGTCTACCGCACGTCGAGCGACCCGGCGAACCCCGACGGCTGGTCCGCGCCGCAGCCGCTGTTCACCGGCGGCATCCCCCGCACCGAATCGCCCACCGGCCCGATCGACCAGACCCTGATCGCCGACGACGAGAACATGTACCTGTTCTTCGCCGGGGACAACGGCAAGATCTACCGGGCGAGCATGCCGCTCGGGAACTTCCCGGGAAGCTTCGGCTCCTCGTACACGACCGTCATGAGCGACACGCCGGAGAACCTCTTCGAGGCGCCGCAGGTCTACAAGGTCCAGGGCCGGAACCAGTACCTCATGATCGTCGAGGCCAGGGGCGCCCACCAGGACCGCTACTTCCGCTCGTTCACGGCCCCCGGCCTGAACGGTCCGTGGACCCCGCAGGCCGCCGGCGAGAGCAACCCCTTCGCGGGCAAGGCCAACAGCGGCGCCACCTGGACCAACGACATCAGCCACGGTGACCTGGTCCGTGACAACCCCGACCAGACCATGACCATCGACCCCTGCCACCTGCGGTTCCTCTACCAGGGCAAGTCCCCGGCGGCGGGCGGACCCTACGACCGGCTGCCGTACCGGCCGGGTGTCCTCACCCTGCAGCGCTGACCTGCCCCGATCCACGGTGACACGCAAGGAGAACACCTCCCCATGAAGAACCCCACGAACGACGGGCGCCGCGGGCGCCACCGCCGCCGCTGGGCCGGGACCGGACTGCTGCTCGGTGTGCCGGCCGTCCTCGTGCCGTACCTCCTGTTCGTGCAGGACGACTCGCAGGCCGCGACGGTCGACGGCGACGCCTACTACCGGCTGGTCTCCGTACGCAGCGGCAAGGTGCTGGACGTCAACGCCTTCTCCACCGCTGACGGCACCCGCGTGCAGCAGTGGACCGACCAGAACACCGCCAACCAGCAGTGGAGGCTGCGCCCCACTGGGGACGGCTACTACGAGCTGGTGAACCGCAACAGCGGCAAGGTCCTGGGCATAGCCGGGGACTCGACGGGCCGGGCGGCCGCCGCCGAGCAGCAGAGCGACAGCTCCTCCCCCTCCCAGGAGTGGCGGATCGACGAGGTCAGCGGTTCCGACGCCGTCGTCCTCACCTCCCGCAGGAGCGGCCAGGTCCTGGACGTCTCCGCGGGCTCCGCGGCCGATGGCGCGGCCGTCATCCAGTATCCCGGCCACGGCGGCACCAACCAGCAGTGGAGGCTGGTGAAGGCGGCCGGGACCCAGGCGCCCGGATCCGGACCGTACACGTGGCGCAACGCCCAGGTGGTGGGCGGCGGTTACGTCACCGGGCTGGTGTTCAACCCGCGGGAGAAGGGCCTGCTGTACGCGCGTACCGACATGGGCGGCGCCTACCGCTGGGACACCGGCGCCGAGCAGTGGGTCCCGCTGACCGACTGGCTCGGGGAGAAGGACTGGAACCTGCTGGGCATCGACTCGCTGGCCACCGACCCGGTGGACCCGGGCCGGCTCTACCTCGCGGCGGGCACCTACACCAACGACTGGGCCGGCAACGGCGCGATCCTGCGGTCCACCGACCGGGGCCGTACCTTCCAGCGCACCGAGCTGCCCTTCAAGCTGGGCGGCAACGAGGACGGCCGGGGGGCCGGGGAGCGGCTGGCGGTCAACCCGTCGGACAACGGCACGCTGCTGCTGGGCACCCGCAAGAACGGCCTCTGGCGCAGCACCGACCACGGTGCGACGTGGAGCCGGGTGTCCTCGTTCCCCGTGAAGGACGGGGCGGGCAGCGGCGCGGGCATCTCCTTCGTGACGTACGGTCCCGCCGGCAGCGGGACGGTCTACGTGGGCGTCGCCGACAGGTCCACCTCCCTGTACCGCTCGACCGACGGCGGCGGCACCTGGCAGGCCGTCCCGGGGCAGCCCACCGGCCAGCTGCCGCAGCACGGCGTGGTCTCCGGTGACGGCTCGCTGTACCTGACGTACACCGACGCCCTCGGCCCCAACGGTGTGACGGGGGGCTCGGTCTGGAAGCGCACCCCGGCCGGCGGGGCGTGGAAGAACGTCTCCCCGTCCCAGGGTGGCTACGGGTTCTCCGGTCTGGCCGTCGACCCGCGCAAGCCCTCCACGGTGATGGTCACCACCCTCGACCGCTGGTGGCCGCAGGACGAGATCTACCGGACCACCGACGGCGGCACGACCTGGAAGGCGCTGGCCGGGACCTCGGTACGGGACGCTTCCGCCGCCCCCTACATCGGTACCGGCACCGGGCACTGGATGACCGCCCTGGCCATCGATCCCTTCGACTCCGGGCACGTGCTGTACGGCACCGGCAACGGCATCCTGCGCAGCAAGGACGCCAACGCCTCGGACGGCGGCGGCACCAGCCACTGGGCCGTGGGCGCCCGGGGGCTGGAGGAGACCTCGCTGCTGGACGCGATCGCCCCGCCCGGCGGCGCCCAGGTCGTCACGGCCATGGGCGACCAGGGCGGATTCCGCCACGGCTCCCTCACGGAGGTGCCCGCCGGGCGGCTGAAGGACCCGCTGATGGCGAACAGCACCGGGATCGACTTCGCCCAGTCCAACCCGTCGGTCATGGTCCGCGTCGGCAAGGGTGGCGAGAAGGACGGCGCCTACTCCACCGACGGCGGCATCAGTTGGCACGGCTTCGCCTCGGAGCCGGTGGGCGGCGCCGACGGCGGTCATGTGGCGCTGTCGGCGGACGGTTCGGCCATCGTCTGGACCGAGGCCGGGCAGGTCCCGTACCGCTCGGCCGACAAGGGGGCGAGCTGGTCGAAGGTCAGCGGCCTGGGCGCCGGGTCCGTGGTCGTCGCCGATCGCTCCTCGGCCGGTACCTTCTACTCGCTGGCCGGCGGGACGCTCTACGCCAGCACCGACGGCGGCGCGACCTTCACCGCCCGCGCCACCGGCCTGCCCGACGGCCGGCTCAAGGCCGTCCCGGGCATCACCGGCGACCTGTGGATCGCCGGCGGCGCCCAGGGGCTGCTGCACTCCACCGACGGCGGACGCACCTTCACCACGCTCCCCACGGTGCGGTCCGCTTCCGCCCTCGGCTTCGGCAAGGCCGCACCCGGTGGCTCCTACCAGGCCCTGTACCTGATCGGCACCGTCAAGGACGTCACCGGCGTCTTCCGCTCCACCGACAAGGGCGCCACCTGGCTCCGCGTCAACGACGACGCCCACCAGTGGGGCGGCATCGGAGCCCTCGGCGTCATCACCGGCGACCCCGACACCTACGGCCGCGTCTACATCGGCACCAACGGACGCGGCCTCCAGTACGGAGACCCGTCCTGACCCCCACGCCGGCGCGGGCGCACGCCCGGCGCGTGAGCTGAGCTGACGCGCGACCGGCGGCAGAACGGAAGGCCGCTCCTCCCGACCGGTGCGCATTCTGGGTCGGGAGGAGCGGCTTTCCGCTGGGGGGCCGGGGGCGGCAAGTGGGATGCAAGTGCCCGGCAATCGCGGTGCGGAGAGTGGGTGGCATGACCACGAGCGATGTTTCCGAACCCACCGTCCACCCCTACACCCGTGAGATGGCGATGATCCACCAGGTGTTCCGCCGCGAATCGCGCCTGCTGGCCGAGCTCGTCCAGGACGTGCGGCCCTCCGACACCGCGCGTGCCCGGGTCCTCGCCGAGCACTGGCGGCAGTACACCGTGGGCCTGCACGCCCACCACACCGGGGAGGACGAGATGCTCTGGCCGGTCCTCCTCCCCCACCTCGACCTCGACGCCGAGCAGGTCCTCGCGATGGAGGCGCAGCACCACGAGCTGACCGAGGGCATGGACGAGGTCCAGGTGCTGATGGACCGCTGGCAGGCGCGGGCGCTGCCGGAGGACCGCGACGAGCTGGCCGAAGCGCTGCGCAGGCACCACCGGCAGCTGTGCGCCCATCTCGACGAGGAGGAGCGGGAGGTCATGCCGCTGGTCGCGCTCCACGTGGGCGAGGAGGACTGGCGGGCGGTCGGGGAGCGGGGTCTGGCCGAGACGCCCAAGGACCGGCTGTTGATCGCCCTGGGAGCCATCCTGGAGGACTGCCCGCCCGAGGAGCGCCGGGAGTTCCTGGCCCGTCTGCCCGTCCCGGCGCGGGTGCTGTGGAAGCTGCTGGGGCAGCGGCAGTACCGGCGTGAGACGCGCCGGATCCGCGGCCGGCGCGCTTCCACCGCGTGAGCCGTCGTACCGGCCGGCCGCGTCCGTTCGTACCGTCCCACCGGACTTCCCTTACCGATCGAGGAAACCCCACCGATGCGTTTCGGATTCTCCGTCCCCCAGTTCGGCCCGTTCGCCGACCCCGGCCGCGCGGCCTCGATGTGTACGGCCCTGGAGGCGCTGGGCTGCCACAGCCTCTGGGTGGCCGACCGGCTCCTGGCGCCGCTGACCCCGCCCGAGGGCTACGCGGGCGGGCGGATGCCCGACCGGTACGGCACGCACCTCGATCCGCTGCTCGCGCTGGGCGTGGCGGCCGCTGCGACCGAGCGGGTGCGGCTGGGCAGCAGCACGCTCAACGCCCTGTGGCAGCCGCCCCTCGTGCTCGCCCGGGCGCTGACCACCCTCGACCTGATCAGCGGCGGACGTCTCGACGTGGGGCTCGGGCTGGGCTGGATGCGTGAGGAGTACGAGGCCACCGCGGTTCCCTGGCGGGGGCGTGGCGCCCGGATGGAGGAGACCCTGGACGTCCTGGAGGCCGTGTGGCGGCCCGGCCCGGTCGTCCACACCGGCCCGCTGTGGACGATCCCGCCCTCGACCGTCCTGCCCCGGCCCGTCCAGAGCCCGAGGCCCCCGCTGCTGCTGGGCGGGTTCACCCCGTTCGCCCTGGAGCGGGTCGGGCGGCGCGCGGACGGCTGGCTCGCGGCCTCGATGCCGCTGCCGTACTTCGACGCGCTGTGGGCGGTGGCCCGCGACGCCGCCGAGCGGGCGGGGCGCGACCCGGCGGCGCTGCGCCGGGTGTTCCGCGTCAACGCCCACGTCACCACGGCCGAAGCGGACCCCGCGGAGACGCATCAGCGGGGAACCGTGCGGCAGATCTGCGACCACCTGCGGACGATGTGCCGGGCGGACACCGACGAGGTGCTGGTGGACCTCCAGTTGACGACGGACTCGCCCGAGGAGTTCCTCGATCTGGCGGGGCGGTTCACGGCCGAGCTGAGCGGCGGCTGACCCCGGCCGGTCCTACGCGGGAGCGGACGCCGCCGGCAGGCCGGCCAGGGCGGCCCGGGCATCGTCCTCCCAGAGGGGCGAGTCCCAGGCGGCGGCCACCCGTACGGCTTCGTGGAAGTGGCGCCGGGCGTCGTCCGGGCAGCCCAGGAACCGGGCGAGTTCGCCCAGGGTCTGGGCGACGGGCCGGAAGACGAGGCTGAGGCTGCTCGCCCCTCCCGCCAGCCCCGCCAGGGGCAGCAGGTCCGCGTAGACCTCGGCGGCCGCCTCGCGGTCCCCGAAGGCGATGGCGGCCGCGCCGCGCAGCCCGGCGAGGATGGAGTAGGCGAAGTCGGGCAGCAGCGGGGCGCGCCGGGCGAAGACCGCGCGGGCTTCGCCGGGGCGGTCCGCGGCGAGCAGGGCGAGTGCGGTGAGGGCCTCGTTGTGCGGCTGGTACTGCTCCCACACCGCGAGGAGCACGGGCAGGACCTCGGCGAGGCGGCCCTGCCGCAGCCGGATGCACCCGACGGCGAGGCCCGCCAGGCCGCTGAGGTCCACCGCTCCCCGGGCCCGCAGTTCCGCCACCGCCGCGCCCAGTTCCCGTTCCGCCTCGTCGAAGCGGCCCTGTGCCATGGCGAGCATGGGGCGGCGCAGCCGGGCCACCGCGAACGCGCCCTGGAGCTCGTAGGTGCGGGCGATGCCGTCGGCGCGCGCGAGGCAGCGCTCCATGTGCTCCGGGTCGTTGCGGGCGGCGGCGACGCGGGCGGCGGTGTAGGCGCTCATCCAGGAGTACTCGGGACTGTCCTGGGAGGCCGCCACCTCGGTGAGTTCCTCCTGGAGCGGGAGGTAGGCGCCGGGGTCGAGTTCGCAGTCGAGCCGGCGCAGCAGGGAGGTGAGCGTCAGCCCCCGCAGGCGCGGCTCGCCCAGGGCCCGGGCGGCCTCCACGGCCTGGTACGCGACGGTCAGGGCGCGCGGATCGGTGTCGTCGAGCGCGTCGGCGAGCTGGTCGAGGAGCAGGCACCGCTGCCGGCCGGCCAGGTCCCGGGTCTCCAGCAGCCTGCCGAGTTCCTCGACGGCCTCGGGGTCGGAGTCCGCGTAGGCGCGGACGCGCCAGGGGGTCGGTTCGGTCCAGGTCGTGTAGGCCGCGGTCAGCAGATCGGCGCGTCCTTCGGCGCGGGCGACCCGTACGGCCTGCCGCTGCGCCTCGCGGGCGGGCACCACGGCGCCCATCCGGATCCGGCAGTCGACCAGCTGGCCGAGGAGCAGGACGCGCAGCAGGGGGGTGTCCTGGCCGGCGAAGGCGGCCGGGTGGTCGGTCAGCAGGCGCAGGGCCTCGCCGAGGAGGGTCTCGGCGTTCTGCGGTGCGTAGCGGCGTACGGCCTGCTCGCCCGCGAGCCGGGCGTGGTGGACGGCGGGCCCGGCGTCGGCGGTGACGACCGCGGACGCCCGCAGGAGGTGGTGGGCGGTGGCGGCGACGTCGTCGGAGCCGAGGGCGATCAGGCTCCGGCCGAGGCGGGAGTGCATACGGGCCAGCCGCAGGCGGGTGAGGTCGGCTTCCAGTGCGTCCCGTACGAGGGCGTGGCTGAAGCGGACCGTGCCCGGCCGCGGTTCGGTGAGCAGTCCCGCGGTGATGCCCGCGTCCAGGGCGTCGAGCAGCTGATCGGCGTCGTGGTCGGCGGCGTGGACCAGGAGGGCGACCGGGGCCTCGCGTCCGGCGACGGCGGCCAGGCGCAGCCCGGCCGTGACGGTCGGCGTGAGCAGGGCCAGCCGTCGGCGCAGCACGTCCTGGACCCCCTGCGGGATGCTGGCCAGCGCCTTCTCCTCGCCCTCGCCGGCCAGCAGGAGCGAACTCTCGCGCAGGTAGAAGGGGTTGCCGCCGGCCCGTTCGGCCAGGGCCGCCGCGGCCCGGTCGCTCATCCCGCTCGCCGTGCGCCGCAGCAGCCGCCTGGCCTCGGTGTCCGACAGTCCGGCGAGTGCCAGGCGTAGGGGCGGGTGGGCGGCGAGGCGGGCCAGTGCCGCGGTCAGGTCGCCCTCGCCGGTGCGGTACGAGCCGACCAGGAGCAGCGGTACGTCACGCAGGTGTTCGGCGCAGAGCAGGAACAGCTCGACGCTCTCCTGGTCGCCCCGGTGCAGGTCGTCCAGGAAGACGGCCAGCGGCTGCCGCAGTGCCGTCTCGCGGAGCCAGCCGAGCAGCGCCTTGTGGAGCCGGAAGCGGCGGGCGGGGCTGCCGTCGGGCTGCGCGGGGCCGGTCTCGGTGCCGGGGGCCAGGAGGGGGGCGAGCTCCTCGGCGTACGGGCCGGGCGGGGCGGCCTGTGCGAGGGCCGGCAGCATGTCGAACCAGGCCCGGCCGGGCGGGGCGCCCTCGGTCTCCGGGCACTGTCCGAAGGCGGAAAGCCAGCCCTGTGCGGGCAGTTGCCGGAGGGTGGCCTCCAGGAGGCTCGATTTGCCGATTCCGGCTTCTCCGGAGACCAGGACCACCTGCGCCCGGCCGGCGCGTGCCCGGTCGGCGGCGTCGGCGATGCGGGCGAGTTCCTCGTCGCGGCCCAGGAGACGGTCGGCGGCGAGCACCGTCGGGGTGGCGGTCGTCGCGTACGGGGCGAGTGCGGCGGCCGGTGTGCCGTGCCCGGCGGCGGGGGGCGGCGTGGCGGCCGCCGCCGGCACGGCGGGGGGCGCCGTCTGCGGCTGGGTGGGGGGTACGGCGGGGGCGGCGGGGGCGGCCGGTGCGCCGGGTACGCGGGGTACGCCCGGTGCGGCGGGTACGCCCGGTGCGGCAGGGGCGGCGGGTACGTCCGGCGCGGTGGGTGCACCGGATGCGGCGGGCGCTGCGGGGGCGCCGGTTTCGCGGTGGAGGAGGTCGAACCGCTGGTGGAGCAGGGCCTGTTCCAGCTCCAGCAGGGCGGGGCCGGGTTCGACGCCCAGGTCCTCGCCGAGGATGCGCCGGGCCTGCCGCAGTGCGGCCAGTGCGTCGCCCTGCCGGTCGCGGGCCCACAGCGCCAGGGCCAGCAGCCGCCAGCCCTCCTCGTGGAGCGGCTGCTCCCTCGTCAGCGCCGTCGCGTCCGCGAGCGCCTGCGCGGTCTGTCCGCAGCGCAGCTGGGCCGCCGCGAGCCGTTCGCGTGCGCTGCGGCGCGTCTCCTCCAGCCGGGCGCGCTCCCCGGCGGTCCACGGCTCGTCCGCGAACTCGGCGTACGGCTGCCCGCCCCAGGCGGCGAGTGCCCGGGTCAGGCCGTCGGCGGCCAGGTGGGCGGGCAGACCCGCCACCGAACCGGCGGCCACCTGGTCCTCGAACACCCAGGCGTCCACCGCGCTCCGCTCCACGGCGAGGGAGTAGCCGTAGGGTGCGCTGACCAGGATCCGCGCCGGGGTGCGGGGCGCCCGTTCCGGTTCGAGGGCTCGCCGCAGGCGTGCGACGTAGGCGTGGAGCGACGCCTGCGCGCTCGGCGGGACGCGCGTGGGCCACAGCCGCTCGATGATGCGCTCCGTGGGAACGACCGACCCACGGGCGACCAGCAGCTGGACCAGGACCATCCGTGCGAGCCGGCCCCGGGTGTCGACCGGACGGCCGTCGACCTCGGCCCGGAAGGGGCCGAGCACCTTCATTGTGATCATGACAAGAACATCCTAGACGGGCCCCTGGTCAGTGGTGCGGGGAGCGCAGCACGGCCGGCAGTCGTGCGCGCCCGTCCTGTGCGGGGAGCGCGGGGCGGACCGAGGGGTGCGGGGGCCGGGTGAGGGCGGTGACGAGGCGGTTCAGGAGGGTGCGCACGCCCGCTCCTTCCGGGCAGGACGGCGGTTGGTCACCCTCGGCTCCCGTCCGTCCGCTGTCCCGGCTCCGCGAGGGCGCGGAACCGGTCCCACTGCACCTTGGGGCGGCGCAGGCCCCGGCGCCGGAGGTAGCGGTCGGTGGACCGCTTCGTCTGCCGCAGGACCCGCAGGGCGTCGCTCGCACGGCCCGAGCCCATGGGCTCGATGACGGTGGAGGGCGTCAGGAGCCATCCCTCGTCGGTATGGCGCAGGTCGCCGCGCACGAGCGCGTTGTACATGTGGTTGAGCAGTGCGTCGTGCCGGTGGACCAGCAGGCTGGCCGGTCCCGGTTCGACGGCGCAGTCCGCCGGCACCTCGACCAGATAGCCCGACCGCGTCGGCCTGGGGCGGGTGCGGGCCAGGACCGGCGCCCCCGAGGCATCGCGTGCGGCGAGCACCGCCGAGGGCAGGCGCCCCAGCTGTTCGGCTCCGGGCAGTGGCGGGTTGCCGGCGGCGGTCGGCAGGTCATGGTCCAGCAGCTCCTCCAGGGGCAGCCGCACCGTGACCTGTTCCGGTTCGACGGTGATGAGGAGGCGCAGGTAGTACCAGGACATCATCGGCCGCAGGGGCAGCCGGAGGTACGCGCGGCTGTGCGGCTGCCGCTCGAAGAGCATGCGCCAGTACTCCTCGGCGCCCCGTGGGCCCGTCATGACCGTGTCGGGGCAGACGGCGCGGCCGCTGACGAAGATCTGCGGGGCGTGTGCGAGACCGCTGCCCGTCGGGTCGGAGAAGAGCAGGGCCACCCGGCCGTCACGCCGGACGTTGAACGCCTTCTGCGCGAAGGCGAGGGAGGTGGTCAGCAGCAGGGTTCCGTCCTCGCGGCGTGCGACGGCCGTCGGCCAGGCCAGCGGCGTCCCGTCCTTCGCCAGGGTGACGAACTCGCAGGTGCGGTAGGCCTCCAGGACGCCGCGCGGTGCGGAGTCCAGCGGCGTCGTGCCGCTCGGTCCGGCGCGGTGCTCACCGGCCGGGGCGAGGGGGCGGACGTCCTGCGTCTCGTGGGTGCGGGGGACCTCGGGGCGACTGCTGGGGGACATGCTCGTGTGCTCCAGGATCGGATGCCGACAGCGGATACGACACCGTGCCCGTCCCCTCTTGGTGGGCACTTGGCGCTGACTTGCCGCCACGCCCCGGTCCCGGGTGTGTGCGGATCAGCGGGCGATGGAGATCGCGAAGGGTGTGAATCCACTGGCCCGGATCACGTGCGGTACGAACAGGATCGCGGCCTCCGTGGCGCGGGCGGACCGGATCCCGCCGAGATCGGTGATCCACTCGCTGCGCCAGCCGAGGCTGACGAGGAGTTCACGGACGGTCTCCTTGGCCTGCGGGTCGTCGCCGGAGAGGTAGGCGTCTGGCGCCTGGGTGAGGATGGCCGGCGCGGTCATCACCGGGAAGAGCATGGTGTTGAGCGTCTTGACGACGCGGGTGTCGGGGAGCGCTTCCTGGAGTTGCTCGGCAAGGCTCGAACCGGGGTAGAGGAGGTCGGCGGGCAGTCCGTCCGGTCCGTCGACGGTGGCGTTGGAGACGTCGACGAGGATCTTGTCGCGCAGCTCCCCGCGCAGGGCGGCGAGCCGGTCCAGCGAGCCGGCGCCCGGGGTGGCGTTGATGACGATCCGGGCTGTGCGGGCGGCATGGGCGGCGGCGCCCGGCGCGCGGTCCGCCACGGTCACCTCATGCCCTGCCCGGGTGAGGGCCGTGGCCAGACTGCCGCCCACGCGGCCGTTTCCGAGAACTGCGATCCTGGTCATGATGATCTGGTCCTTCCGTGCGTACGGGGGGTGTGGTGCGCGGTCAGCGGGAGAGCGTGGCGACGGCCTCGGCGTGGACGCCGGGCGCGGCGGCCAGGAGGCTCTCGCTCCGCGGGGTCCAGGGGCGGCCCTCGGCGTCGGAGATGCGTCCGCCGGCCTCGGTGACGAGCAGCGCCCCGGGCAGGAGGTCCGCGCGGGCGCCGGCGAACTGCCAGAAGGCGTCGATCCGGCCGGCGGCCACGTTCAGCAGGTGCAGTGTGGCGGGTACGGCGGTGCGGACGACGAGCGCGTCGAAGAGCATCGCGGTGATCGAGGCGCCGACGCGCCGTACGACCTGCTCGTCCTCGTCCGGCCGGGCCTGGCTGGTGGCCACGATGCTCAGGCCGAGGTCCGCGGTCCGGGAGACGTGCAGCGGACGGCCGTCGAGGTGGGCGCCCGCGCCGGTGAGCGCGGTGTAGGTCTCGCCGGTCAACGGGAGGTGGACCGCCGTGAGCACCGGCCGGTTGTCGCGCACGAGGGTGGCGGTCACCGCCCACTCCGGCAGGGCGTGCAGGTGGTTGACGTTGCCTTCGGCCGGATCCACGACCCACCATTCGCCGGGCGGCAGCTCCCCGCCGTCCAGCTCGTCCTCCACCCAGCCGGCGGCCGGGCGCAGTGCCGTGAGGCGGGGGCGCAGGACGGCGAGGGCCGCGTCGTCGTTGGCGGCGAGCGCACGCATCAGCTCTTCGCGGGTCTCGTGGCGGACCACCTCGCCGAAGCGCTCGCGCAGCGCGGAACCGGCCGCGCGCACGGCGCTCACGGTCTGGGCGAGCACGTCGGCGTCGGAGGCGGCGACGTCAGTGGCCTGAGACGTTTCGGGCATGGCGGTACTCCCGTGTGAGAAGGGGTGGTTGAGGCGGGCCGGACCGGGCTGGGCGTTCCGTGCCGCGCTCTGGTATCGAAGGTATCCAGGCCCTTGATTGACTTCAAATGCATGTCAAGCACGCCTAGGATTACTCGGATGCAATTGGATCTGAATCTGCTCGCCGCGCTCGACGCGCTGCTGGAGGAGGGCAGCGTGGCCGGGGCGGCCGCCCGCCTGCACGTCACCGCCCCCGCGATGAGCCGGAGTCTGGGCCGGATCCGGCGCACGACCGGGGACCAGATCCTGGTGCGCACCGGGCGCACGATGACCCCGACGCCGTACGCGGTCGCCGTCCGGCAGCAGGTACACGAGCTGCTGCACCAGGTGCGGGGGGTGCTGGCGCCGAGCCGTGAACTCGATCTGGCGACGCTGGAGCGCACCTTCACACTCCGCTGGCACGATTCCCTGGTCGCCCTGAGCGGTGCCCCGCTGCTCTCGGCCGTACGGGAGCAGGCGCCGGGCGTGCGCTTGCGGTTCGTCGCCGAATCGAGCGTCGACACCCCCGGGTTGCGGCGCGGCGAGGTCGACCTGGAGGCGAACGCCAACCGGCCGAGCGCACCGGACATCCGCGCCGAGGAGGTGGGCCGGACCCGCCTCGTCATCGTCGTGAGGCAGGGGCACCCGCTCACCCGCGCCGGAACCGTCACCGCACGGCAGTACGCCTCCGCCGAACACGTCACCGTCTCGCGACGCGGAAACCTCACCAACGCCCTGGACGAGGCCCTCGCGCCGCACGGCCTCACCCGCCGCGCGGTGGCGAGCGTGCCCACCGAAGCGGCCGCGCTGGAGTTCGTGCGCGGCTCCGATCTCCTGGTCAGCGTCCCCGAAGCCACCGCACGGCAGGCGGTCGCCGACCTCGGCCTGGCCGTACTCCCCCTCCCGCCCGAACTGCCGTCGGCGTCGGCGCCGGTGTACCTGTCATGGCATCAGCGTTACGACACCGACCACGCCCACGCCTGGCTGCGCGGACTGGCGCGGACCGCGCTGGCCCTGGACGGGGCGGCGCCGTAGCGGGCGCCACGGCGCCCGCGGCCGGCGGGTCCGTGCCGATGAGGGCGGGTGCGGTCAGTCCCGGGCGTACGTCCCCGTGAGTTCGGCGCCGATCCGGGCCAGCCACTGCCGTACCTCCGGGGGCTCCAGCACTTCGACCCGTGAGCCCAGCCCGGCCAGGCGTCCTGCCAGGGCCTGCGCGGCCGGGCCTTCGACCCACACCTCGGTCCATCCGTCGGGCAACGGCCCGCCGACGCGCACGCGGCCGCCGAGGAGCCGGTGCAGCAGGGCCAGCGCGTCGGGGTGGACGCGGGCGCGGGCGGTCACCGCGCTCATACCGTCCTGGAAGGCCCCGGACAGGGCCCGCCACTCCGTGGCGAGGTCGAAGTCGGGCGGCCGTACCACCGGTTCACCGGTCGGCTCGACGGAGGTGACCCGGCTGAGACGGAAGGTGCGCAGGCCCTTGTCCGTGCCGGCGACGAGGTAGTCCACTCCCGCCTTGGCCACGAGCCCGAGGGGGTCGACCGTCCGCTCGCCGGCCGGTTTGCGGGCACCCGCGTAGCCGAGGCGGACCCGGATCCCGTCGATGACGGCGGCCTGGAGTGCGGAGCGGTGGGCGGCGTCGGCGGTGACGGCGTTGCGGGACCAGTCGGTCGTGTCGACGACCCCTGCGCGGGTCGCGGCCTGGGCCTGCTCCCGCAGGGGCGGCGGCAGGGCGCGGACCAGCTTGCGCAGGGTCGTGCGCAGCTCGGGGGTGGCGGACAGGGGGCCGGTGAGGAGGAACAGCGCCCGGATCTCCTCGGCGGTGAGCCCGGTGAGGTTCGTACGGGCTCCTCCGACGAGGGACCAGCCGCCGCCGCGGCCGCGCTGCGAGTAGACGGGTATGCCGGATGCGGCCAGGGCCTCCAGGTCCCGGCGCGCCGTGCGCTCGGACACCTCCAGTTCGGCGGCCACTTCGGGGACGGTGACGCGGCCGCGTTCTTGGAGGAAGAGCAGGGTCGCCACCAACCGGTCGGCTCTCACGTGTCCCGCTCCTCCTCGGCCTGGGCCGGCGTCCTCGTCATCGCATCTCATTCTCTTCGGAAAACTGGCCAGAAGGTGGCCACTTCTGCTTCCAGGATGAACGCATGAACAAGATCGAGCAGTTCACCGAGACCCCCTCCGGCTCCACCGACACCGCCGCCTCCCCTGCCCCTGCCCCTACCCCTGCCCCCGCCCCCGTCGATCCGCGGGCCGACCTCGCCGCCGCCATCGAGCTGGCGGGCCGCACGCTGGCCGCCGTCCGGCCCGAGCAGTACGACGCCCCGACCCCGTGCGAGGAGTTCGACGTGCGGCGGCTGTCGAGCCACCTCGTCGGCGTCGTCCGCCGGATCTCGGTGATCGGACGCGGCGAGGACCCGTTCAGCGTCCCGTCCTTCGCCGACGAGGTCGCCGACGGCGGATGGGCGGCGGCCTGGGAGCCGGGCGCCCGCGAGGTCGCGGAGGTGTGGGCGGACCCGGACATCCTCGGCCGGCAGCTGCGCCTGCCCATGGGTGTCCTGCCGGGCGCGGCGGCCGCCGCCATCTACACGCACGAGGTCACGGTGCACACCTGGGACCTGGCGAAGGCGACGGGGCAGGAACCGGAATGGGACCCGGCCCTGATCGAGCGGGTGATCGGCGTCGTCCGTCGCGCGCTGCCGGCCGAAACCCGCGGCGGCCGGATCCCCTTCGCCGAAGCGGTGGCCGTGGACCCCGGAGCCCGGGCCATCGACCGTCTGGTGGCCTGGGCCGGACGCCGCCCCTGAACTCACGGACCGCCCGCCCCCGCGGCCCGCGCCGCGCGGGGGCGGGGCGGGGCAGCGGGCGGCGTGCCGGCCGGCCGGGCCCGGCTCTTCACGGTGCTGAAGACCGACTTCGACGCTGTCGCGGGTGCCCCAGCGGTTGATCCGGTGGCAGGTGACCATGGCGTAGAGGTACATCGGCCGCAGGACGACCGCGCGCCACAGGGCGGCCGCGGGGGCCAGGGCGAAGAGGAGGACGGTCTGACGTGTGGTCATGTCGGAGCGCCGTACGGTGAACAGGCGCAGGGCCATCAGGTAGCTCATCGCCGTCGCGATGACCAGGCCCCAGAGCAGCAGCGTTCCCAGGTGACCGCGCAGGTCGGGCTGGGACAGGACCGCCACGGGGATGGCGAGGCCCAGCAGGACGTGGACGTACTCGGCCACGGTCGTCCAGAACACGATCCCGGCGGCCGGGAGGTAGCGCAGCCACCACAGGTGGCGCACGGTGGTGCCGCGCATCCAGCGCATCTGCTGGCGCAGGTAGTGGCCGGGCTGTTCCGGGGCGAGGGTGAACACCAGGGAGGACGGCTGGTGGACGGTGTCCCCCGCCAGCAGGCCGTAGAAGGTCAGCATGGAGTCGTCGTTCATCTGCATGGGCCGGCCGCGGAACGTCTCGTTCTCGTATACCCCCGCCGCGCCGCGCACGATGTCCGCCCGGTAGAAGGCGAGGGTGCCGGAGTTGATCGTGACCCTTCCGAGGACGGACTGGGCGCTGCGCAGTCCGCGGGTGAAGGGCAGGTAGAGCAGGTTGATCATCCTGGTCAGGGCGTTGGCGTCGTGGTTGAGGACGAGGACCTGGCCCGCGACGGAGGTGACCTTCGGGTCGGCGAAGGGCACCAGGCCCTCGTCGACGGCGTGGGGGTCGAGTACGGAGTCGCTGTCGAGGGTGACGAAGACGTCGGCGTCGTCGTGGGCGAGGACGGTCATCTGGGCGTGACGTTTGCCGCGGTTGGGCGTGCGGTTCCAGGTCACCTCCGGCATGCCGGGGGTCCGGGTCCGCTCGAAGAGCTCGGCGCGGACGTCGTCGTAGGTGAAGGGGGCTCCCGCGTCGTCGACCGATCCGTCGTCGACGACGCGGATCCGCTGTACGGGGCGGGTCTGGCGGAGCACCGAATCGAGGCAGGCGCGCAGGGCCCGGGGGTCCTCGTTGTAGACGGGGATCTGGACGGTCACGGTGAGCGCGTCGAGGTCTGGGCGGGCGGCGGGGGGTCCGCGGGCGGACGTGGCGGGCGCGCGGCGGGTCCGGGACGGCGGGCGGGGAGGACGTCCGTGCCGCGAGGCCTTCCGGCGTGTGAAGGGTCGGGGTCACTGTTCCACCGGTCCCTTCTCGCGGCGGAACGCCAGGCGTACCAGCAGTGCTCCGGCGATCACGATGGGGACGCTCGCGGCGACGAGCCACAGCTGGCCGGTGGCCAGACCGGTGGCGGCGAGGGTGCCGCCGGGGGCGGTGGCGGATGCGTAGGGCATGGGGGCCTTCCTTCGGATGCGGGGGGATTCCTGGGATCTGGGTGCGGGAGGGCGGACGTCGTCGCGATCGGGGCGGTCGGGCCTCGGCCCGGCGGGGTGGGGCGGGGCGCCGTTCTCGGCGGTGTGGTGGCCGGGTGGGCCGTTCTACGGACGGGGCAGACAGGCGATGGCGCAGAGGTCCCGGGCAGGGCCGACGGGTCGCTGCCCGGCCGGCCACACGGCCCGCAGCCGGCGCCGGATGCGTAGTCCGGACACGGTGACGGCGGTCAGGGTCCCGGACGTCAGGTCGTGCGCGACGGCCAGTGAGCTCATCACCGCCGGGCCCACTCCGCCCATCACCGCGTTCTTGATCGCGGTCGTGGAGGGGAGTTCCAGCAGGGGTGCGGGCTTCCAGCCGGGGGCGTGGGCCCTCATGGCGTGCTCGAACGCGGTACGGGCGCCCGAGCCCTCCTCGCGCTGGAGGAGCTCGGCGGACGCCAGTTCCTCGATCGTGATCGCCGTGCGCCCGGCCCAGGCGTGCCGGGGGGCGACCACGACCAGCAGTTCGTCCTGCGCCACCGTTCTGCCGGCCAGTCCCCTGGGGACCCGGGGCCCCTCGACGAAGCCGACCGGGAACCTGCCTTCGAGGACGGCCGCCGCCACCTGCGCCGAATTGCCCGCGTCGAGCGCCACGGCGATGCCGGGGCTCCGCAGCCGCAGGTCCTTGAGCCAGCGCGGAAAGAGGTACTCCACGACCGTCTGACTGGCGACGACGCTCATCTGCGAGCTGTGCTGGTCGCGCAAGGTCGCGAGGGCGACGTCCATGCGTTGTGCGGCCTCGATCACGTCCCGCGCCAGCGTCGCCACCAGCGTCCCGGCGGGGGTGGGTGTGGAGCCGAGGGCGGAGCGTTGCAGGACGGGCACGCCGACCAGCTGTTCCAGGTAGCGGATCCGGGAGCTGACCGAGGGCTGGCTGATGTGGTGGGCCTGAGCGGCCCGGCCGAGGCTGCCGAGCTCGATGACGCTGAGGAGCAGGTCGAGGGCGGGGAGATCGGGTACTCGGGGCGAGATGCGCATGAAGGGTGCCTCGTCGTCGGTGGGCCGGCCCCGGCAGCCGGGGCGCGGCGGCCGTCGCTTACCGGTGGTGTGGAGCGGCGGCTCCCGCAGAGGCCACATACAGCTAGCCATGACGTATCCGGATAGGTCAAATCCGGATCTAGCGGTCGAATCGGCTCACTGGATATGACGCGTCCGGATGACTACGGTGGCGGGGTGGCGGCTGATCAGCACGATCCGAAGACAACCCGGCCTCAGGGCGGCCTGCGGGAGCTCACCGGCCCGTCCCCGGTGCCGCCGCCCCTGCCGGACCCGGTGGGGGCCGGAGGAACCTGGGTGCGGGAGGAACTCGCCCACGGCACCTTCGAGGCCTGGCACTTCTTCCCTCACGAATCGGCGGGCGCCGCGCCCACCCACGTGTTCATCCAGCCCCTCGCGAGCGGGGATCCCGCCGCTGTCGCACGCGGGGTCACCACGACGGTCCTGCGTGAGATGCGGCCTGCCGAGGCCGCCGACGCCGCACGCCGGCGCCACCCGTCCCGGCACGAGGAGCGGTATCCGCTGGCCGAGCGCGTCGAGGAGCTCCTGCGGACGTCGGCCCGTCCCACCGATGCCTACCTGGCGGCGGTCGCCCTGCGCTACGAACGCCTGGCGGATGCCGGCGACCGCTCCCCCGTGCGCAGCCTGGTGGACATCACCGGTCTGCCGCTCGGCACCGTCAAGTCCCACATCCAGCTCGCCAGGAAGAGAGGCCTGCTGGAATCGGTCGGCGCGAAGGCGGGCGGGCGGGCGACCGACCGGGCGCACGCTCTCGTGGCGGCCGTGAAGTCCGGAAGCGGCGGCTGACCGCTCCAGGATCCGTCCGTACCCTGCCGTAGCTCCAGCAGGCTCGTCCCGCGTCCATCCAGCGCCCTTCCCGACGGCAACCACGTGCGGCCTGGCCGGCCGGTCCGCCCCTTGCTCGTTCCCGCGTCCCCGAACGCCCCGGGGCTCCGGGGCTGCGGGGCTGCGGGGCTGCGGGGCTGCGGGGCTGCGGGGCTGCGGGGCTGCGGGGCTGCGGGGCTGCGGCCAGCATCGCCGCCGCGGCACCCCCTGCCCAGGGGGAACGGACCGATGCGTCCATAGGGCCGTCCTATGCGCGGCGGCCCGACCCGCACGCAGTTGCCCTGGCATGCATCGACCCGGTCTATGGACTCATCGGATCGACCGCCCTACCGCCGGACGCCCTCCCTGCGGAGGGTGAGCTGAAGCGAACCGCACCATGTAGGGACGAAGACGTGAACGTGAAGCACATGACCGTGGCCACCGTGGTCGCGGCGATGGCGCCGGTGGCCCTTGGGGCCACCCCCTCGACCGCGGCCGAGCGGTCCGGCGCCGGGGTGAGCGTGCCGGACCGGGCCCTGGAGGCCGACGCCGGGTTGCCCCGCGAGGGGGACGGGCCGTCAGCGGCGCCGGCACAGCCTGCGGAGGAGGGGACGGAGGGCACCCGGGCCTCCGAGGCCCCGGTCCTGGGGCTGGGCGGCGTGCCGGAGTCGTTCGAGGCGGGCGGAGACTGGGGCGAGTTCTCCGTCACCGTGGACCACTCCGCGGGCAGCGAGGAGGAGCGCTACCACCTCATCCTGGTGGTCGGATCCAACGGGCGGGTGGCAGGGCGGGACATCCGGCTGCAGGCCTTCCTGGAGGGGGCCTGGCACGACCTGCCGTTCAGCCCGGACGACGGCGAACCCGTCGCGTACATCGGACGGAACATGGTGATCCCCGACGAGCGTCCTCACGATCCCCGTCCGCGCGAGATTCAGCGCGCAGGCCCCTCTTACGGACGTCTACTTCACCGTTGGGGGCAGCAGCGCGACGCACGAGGACGTGCAGTCCCCCAGCACCTATGCCCGGTCGGAGATCGTCGCCCCGTCCGAAGGCGGTGAGGCCCCGGGGAACGGCGAAGAGCCCGGCGAGGGCGAGGACCCCGGGCATGGTGAAAACCCCGGGCAAGGTGAACAGCCGGGGAACGACACCGAGCCCGGGAGCGGGGAGGGCCCTGCCCCGGGGGGTGCCCCCGCAGGACAGGGTGACGGCGGGGCCGTCGTCCCCGTGCACACGCCAGGAGGCGAGGGCCGGCTTGCCGAGACCGGAGCCGACGCACGCGGCACCGGCCGGCTGCTCGGTATCGCCGCACTGGTGACGGCCGCCGGGGGCGGGCTGATCGTCGGAACCGGCAGGCACCGGCGGCGAAGCCGACCGGCCGCCTGACGGCCCGCAACGCCACGGCCGGGAGGAGCTCGGGTCAGCGGAACTCGGTGACCCGGTGTTCCTTGCGCGCGCCACAGTTGGAGTCGTACACCTGCACGTGCACGTTGCCGATGCCCCCGCCCCAGTCGACGCAGTGACCCTTGCCGTACACGTAGGCCGGGCCCGCGTACGAGGTGTACCGGCCGAAGTCCTCGCCCCGCTCCGAGGTTCCGGTGACCTCGATCCAGAGAGC
>NZ_JBEPFL010000036.1:0-88293 GCF_040301925.1 Streptomyces sp. NPDC000075 | reverse complement strand
TCCAGCATCGCCTCACGGAACTTCTTCGACCCGTTCGCGTTCGTCCGCTCACCGATCGCCATGTACGAGGTGTCCTGCCGGAACGGCACCGTCTGATACAGCGACGCCGCACCCGGCTCCGGGTCAGGAGTCCGGGCCACCACACCCGCCCCGCGCACCCGCTCCACGACCTGCCGCAAGTGCTCGGGCGTCGTACCGCAGCAGCCGCCGACCAGCGACAGCCCGTACTCGCGGACGAAGGTCTCCTGCGCGTCGGCCAGCTCGACTGCCGACAGGGGGTAGTGCGCGCCCTGCTTCGTCAGCACCGGCAGACCCGCGTTCGGCATGCACGAGAGCGGGATACGGGCGTTGCGCGCCAGATACCGCAGGTGCTCGCTCATCTCCGCCGGACCCGTCGCGCAGTTCAGACCGATCATGTCGATCCCCAACGGCTCCAACGACGTCAGCGCCGCACCGATCTCCGAACCCAGCAGCATCGTGCCGGTCGCCTCCACCGTGACCTGCACGATCAGGGGGAGGTCCTCCGTCCCGCACCACTCCAGTGCGCGCCGCGCGCCGATGACGGCGGCCTTCGTCTGGAGGAGGTCCTGGGTGGTCTCGACGAGAAGGGCGTCCGCGCCACCGCGGATCAGCCCCTCCGCGTTCTCCTGGTAGGCCTCGCGCAGGCGGTCGTAGGCGATGTGCCCGAGGGTGGGGAGCTTGGTGCCCGGGCCCATGGAGCCCAGGACCCAGCGGGGCCGGCCGTCGGCCGCCGTGAAGGCGTCCGCGGACTCGCGGGCGATGCGGGCGCCGGCCTCGGAGAGCTCGTAGATCCGGTCCTCGACCCCGTACTCGGCGAGTGCGGCCAGGTTGGTGCCGAAGGTGTTGGTCCCGACGCAGTCCACGCCCACCGCGAAGTAGGCGTCGTGCACCGCCCGGACGATGTCGGGGCGGGTGGCGTTGAGGATCTCGTTGCAGCCCTCCAGCCCCAGGAAGTCGTCCATCGTGGGGTCGGCGGCCTGGAGCATCGTGCCCATCGCCCCGTCCGCGACCACCACGCGGGTCGCGAACTCCTCCCTCAGTGACCGTCTCATCTCATTCCAGTCCCCTCAGGTGTTCGGACAGTTCCGCCTCGCTCCGCGGCCCGTAGGCGTCGCGCAGCCGGGCCAGCAGTGCCTCGCGGGTCAGCCGGTACTCCTGGGTGCCGGCGTGGTCGAGGACGGTGGCCGCGACCGCGCAGCCCAGCTGGGCCGCGTGTTCCTCGGGTACGCCCCAGGCCACTGCGGCGAGGAAGCCGGCCCGGAAGGCGTCGCCGACGCCCGTGGGGTCGACGACCCGCGTGACGGGCACCGCCGCCACGGTCAGGGGTTCGCCGTCCGCGGTGCGGATCCGTACGCCGTCCTCGCCGCGGGTGGTGACCCAGGAGCCGACCCGGCGCAGGATCTGCTCCTCGGTGAGCCCGGCGCGCTCGCAGAGCAGGGCGGACTCGTACTCGTTGGTGAACAGCCGCGTGGCGCCGTCGATCAGCTCCAGCACCTCGTCCCCAGTGAGCCGGGCGAGCTGCTGGGAGGGGTCGGAGGCGAAGGGCAGGCCCAGTGCGCGGCAGGCGCGGGTGTGGCGGAGCATCGCCTGCGGGTCGTCCGGGGAGACGAGAACCAGGTCGGGGCGGCCGGCGCGGGCGACGACCTCGTGCAGGTCGATCTCCCGGGCCTCGGCCATCGCGCCCGCGTAGAAGGTCGCGATCTGGTTCTGCTCCTGGTCTGTGGTGCAGACGAACCGGGCCGTGTGGAGGGTGTCGCTGACGCGTACGGAGTCGGTGTCCACCCCGTGGTCCTTGAGCCACACCCGGTACGGCTCGAAGTCCCCGCCCACCGCGCCCACCAGCAGGGGGCTCAGTCCCAGCACGCCCAGTCCGAAGGCGATGTTCGCCGCCACCCCGCCGCGCCGCACGTCCAGGTGGTCGGCGAGGAAGGAGAGGGAGACCCGGTCCAGCCGGTCCGCCAGCAGCTGCTCGGCGAACCGGCCGGGGAAGGTCATCAGGTGATCGGTCGCGATGGAACCCGTGACAGCGATCCGCATGTCAGATCCCGGCTGCCTTGCGCAGCGCGTGCACGCGGTCGGTGCGCTCCCAGGTGAAGTCGGGGAGTTCGCGGCCGAAGTGACCGTACGCGGCGGTCTGCGCGTAGATGGGCCGCAGCAGGTCCAGGTCGCGGACGATCGCGGCGGGGCGGAGGTCGAAGACGGCCGAGATCGCCTCCTGGATCCGCGCGTCGGGCAGGCTGCCGGTGCCGAAGGTCTCCACGAAGAGGCCGACGGGCTCGGCCTTGCCGATCGCGTACGCGACTTGCACCTCGCAGCGCGAGGCCAGCCCGGCGGCGACGACGTTCTTGGCGACCCAGCGCATCGCGTACGCGGCGCTGCGGTCCACCTTCGACGGGTCCTTGCCCGAGAAGGCGCCTCCGCCGTGGCGGGCCATACCGCCGTAGGTGTCGATGATGATCTTGCGGCCGGTCAGGCCGGCGTCGCCCATCGGGCCGCCGATCTCGAAGCGGCCGGTCGGGTTGACCAGCAGCCGGTAGCCCTCGGTGTCCAGCTTGATGCCGTCCTCGGCGAGCTGCTTCAGGACGTGCTCGACCACGTGGTCGCGGATGTCCGGGGTGAGCAGCGCGTCCAGGTCGATGTCCGCGGCGTGCTGGGTGGAGACGACGACCGTGTCGAGGCGTACGGCCTTGTCGCCGTCGTACTCGATGGTGACCTGGGTCTTGCCGTCGGGGCGCAGGTAGGGGACCGTGCCCTCCTTGCGGACCTGGGTCAGGCGGCGGGAGAGCCGGTGCGCGAGGTGGATCGGCAGCGGCATCAGCTCGGGGGTCTCGTCGCAGGCGTAGCCGAACATCAGGCCCTGGTCGCCGGCGCCCTGCTTGTCGAGCTCGTCCTCGTCGCCCTCGACCCGGGACTCGTACGCCGTGTCCACGCCCTGGGCGATGTCCGGGGACTGGGCCCCGATGGACACCGACACGCCGCAGGAGGCGCCGTCGAAGCCCTTCTTCGAGGAGTCGTAGCCGATGTCCAGGATGGCGCCGCGGACGAGTTCGGCGATCGGCGCGTACGCGGTGGTGGTGACCTCGCCGGCGATGTGCACCTGGCCGGTGGTCAGGAGGGTCTCGACGGCGACGCGGCTGGCCGGGTCCTCGCGCAGCAGGGCGTCGAGGATGGTGTCGCTGATCCGGTCGGCGATCTTGTCGGGGTGGCCCTCGGTGACCGACTCGGAGGTGAAGAGGCGCTTGCTCATGCCTTCACCTCGGCGGCGAAGAAGTGGGTGGCGATGGCGTCGAGGGTGCGGATCTCGTCGACCTCCAGGGTCTCCATCTGGATCGCGCGGCCGCTGTGCTGTTCGAGCACGAAGACGAACTCGACGAAGGACAGGGAGTCGATCATCCTGGTCTCGATGAGGTCGAGGTCGGAGGGGATGTCGTCCAGTTCCTCGTGGCGGGCGAGGAGCCAGTTCTTCACGAGCTGCAGGCCGTCGGACATGGGGTCTCTCCTTGAAGTGCGGTGTTCTGCTGAGGTGGTGGGCCCGGTCCCGGCGGGGGCCGGGTCCGGGGCGGGGGCCGGTGCGGGGCGGTCCGGCGGGTCGGGCTCCAGGAGCGGGGCGGCGACCGCCACCGCGTAGTCCACGTCGTGGCTGATCGACACCGTCATGCCGGTGATGCCGGAGTCGGCGGCCATGCCGGCCGCCGCCCCGCGGAGTTCCACGAGGGGCCAGCCGCCTTCGGAGCGCCGTACGACGATGTCCCGCCAGGGCAGGACCGCGGCGCGGACGCGGAGGGTCTTGAAGGCCGCCTCCTTGGCCGCGATCCGCCCGCACAGGCTCAGTACGTCGAGCCGGGCGGAGGTGTGGCAGTCGGCGAGTTCGCCGGGGGTGAGCATGCGCTGGAAGAAGTCCTCGCCGTACTGGACGAGCAGCCGGCGGACGCGGTCGACGGACACGATGTCCATGCCGAGGTTCGCCCAGCCCGGGCCGCCCGCCGGCGGGGCGACGGGGAGGGTCGGCACGTCAGATCGCCGGCCCCGCCGCGTTCGCGCTCAGGACGGCGGCGGTCGCCGCGGCCCAGCTGCCGTGGCGTCGGGTGAGCGCGGACAGCCAGCGCTCCAGGCCGAAGGCGACGCAGCTGGTGAAGGCCGGTCCCGCGCCGGAGGCGAGGGGGATGTCGCAGCGGTCGCCGAAGAAGTTGCGGTGGGTGTTGACCGAGGCGATCGCGAGGTCCTCGAAGAGGAACTCGTGCTTGACCGGGGTCAGGCGCTGGAGCACGGCCTTGGAGCTGCCCTTGTCGAAGAAGGGGTCGCAGGCGGCCTCCCGCTTCAGCGGCAGGTCCAGGGCCTCGGCGAAGGCGTTGATGCGCCGGGTGAAGCGGGCCAGGTGCTCCTGGGCGTGCTCGTGGGTGCCGATGGCGACGATCTCCCGCATGCGGAAGCCGAGCTGGCGGCGCAGGCCCTCGTAGTGCGCCTCCTTGCGGAAGCACCAGCCGACCACGGTGACGAGCTCGTCGTCGGCGGCCGGGCGGCCCTGGTGGTCGATGTAGACGGCGTAGCAGGACGCGGAGGGCAGGCCGAGGGCGGCCGGCTCCAGCGCGTCGCAGGGGAAGCAGCCGGTGTCGGTACAGAACTCGCTGCTGTCCCTGACGTCCAGGTTCAGCGGGGCGGCGACGACGGCCTGGTGGGGGAAGTTGTCGTAGTAGTCGAGCCGGGCCAGGTCGGCGGCCGGCAGCAGCGGGGGCATCGTCATCGAACGGGCCCCCGCGTGCACCCCCCAGCTCTCGAAGGTGTCGTCGAGGAGCCGCAGCAGGGCGGTGCCCTCGGGGCCGAGCGACGGCAGGCCCCGGGTGTCTGGGGTGGTGGTGGTCTGGACGGTCGTGACGCTCATGGGGGTGTCACCTCTCCGGCGGCGGGGGGCCCTCTCAGACGACGGGCAGGACGTCGTCCGTGAAGATCCCGGTCTTCAGGAAGAAGCCGAGCGGCTTGCGGATGGCCTTGCGCTCGTGGGGGCGGCGGCGCTCGTCGGCGACGAGGGCGTTGCGCAGACCGATCGGGTCGGCGATGCCGGCGTCCCGGTAGACGTGGGGGTTGTACAGGGAGTTGATGCTGTAGACCACGTAGCGCTTGAGGTAGGCCTCGACCTCGGCGACGCGGGCGGCGGGGACGGCCTCCTTCATGCGGGAGAAGAGGAGGGAGACCAGCTCGCGGCCGAAGGCGATGTGGCGGGACTCGTCCTGGTGGTGGATGCGGTTGACCTCGCGGATGGTGTGGCACAGCGACTCGTCGCGCGCCATCCGCGTGTTGTAGTGGTCGACCAGCTCCTCGAAGAACAGGATCCGGGAGAAGACGAGGAAGTTCTCGACCTCGGGCTCCCAGGCGGAGTCGGCGCGCAGGGCGGTGGAGCCGTAGATCTTGTCGCCGTAGCGGCGGCAGAACTCGGCGAAGAACCACATGTGCTCGTTCTCCTCACCGATGAAGTGGTGGAAGAAGTCCGAGGGCACTTCGAAGCCGGGCATGTGGATGCGGCCGACGACCTCGATGAGCAGCTCGCGGATGCCGTGCACGTTGAGGCTGTAGAAGTTGATGCTCTCCCACTTCGAGAGGCGCTGGAGGGTCTCCTCGCCGAGCTCGTCGTAGAAGGGGGTCCCGTAGACGGTGAGCAGCTCGGGGGTCATCCACATGCGGCCCTCGTCGAGCTTCTCGGGCCAGTCGAACTGCTGGTACGGGTTGTAGTACTCCTCGATGGAGCGGGAGCTCAGGCGCTCCAGGACTTCCAGGAACCGGTCGTTGACCGGCAGGGGGGCGCTGACGCCCATGGTGACTCCTCGGGGTGGTGGTGACGGCGGGGCGTGCGGGCCCCGGGCCGGCGGGCCGGGTGCTACGGGCGGACCTCGTAGACGGCGTTGACCGGGGTCTCGGTCGCGCGGCGCCAGCGGCTGAAGCCGGCCTCTTCGGCGATGGCGCGGAAGGCCTGCTCGCCGGAGTGGTTGCCGAGGGCGTGGGGGCCGTGCTGGGCGACGGCCACGGGCAGGCACATCACGGCGGAGAGCGCCATGAACATGCGGGCGGCCGGGGTCTGCGTGTCGATGTCCTCGGGCGAGACGTTCGACTCGACGAGCATCCAGGTGCCGTCGGCGTCCAGGGACTTGTGCACGTGCCGGGCGGCGGAGACCGGGTCGCCCATGTCGTGCAGGGCGTTGAAGAAGGTGACCAGGTCGTAGCCGGTGCCGGGGTAGTCGTCGGCGGAGGCGACCTCGAAGACGACGCGGTCGGAGAGGCCGGCCTCCTCGGCGAGGCCGCGGGCGATGGCGATGGCCTCTTCGGAGTAGTCGAAGCCGTGGACGGTCGCCTGCGGGAAGGCCTTCGCGATGAGCAGGGTGGTGTGGCCGACGCCGCAGCCGACGTCGGCGACGGTGCCGCCGGCGGCCAGCTTGCCGGTGACGCCGGTGAGGGAGGGCAGCCAGTCCGGGACGAGGCGGTGCTCGTAGGTGGGCTGGAAGAAGCTGCCCATGCCGGTGTCGAGGGCCGGGTCGTGGTCGGCCCAGCCGACGCCGTCGCCGGTGCGGTAGGCCTCGACGAGGAGGTCCTCGGTGCCGTAGAGGGCCTTGAGGGCGGTGAAGAAGCCGGCGGCGAAGGTGATCGCGTTCGGGTCGGCCAGCACCGGGGCGTGGTCGGCGGGCAGGGAGTACGCGCCGGTGCCCGGGTCGCGCTCGACGTACCCGGCGCTCAGCTGGGCGTGCAGCCACTCCTCGGCGTACCGGGTGTTGATCCCGGTGTGCCCGGCGAGGCCGGCCGGGGTGAGGGGGCCGGCCTCGGCGAGGGCGCGGTAGAGGCCCAGGCGTTCGCCGAGGGCGACGGTCAGGCCGCGTACGGCGGCGCCGGCGTCGCTGATGACGCGCTGGTGGAAGTCGTGGGTGGCGCTCATGCCGCTCTCACCTCGGTGGTCGGGAGGTCGCAGGTGAACAGGAAGGACCTGGGGACGCGCGGGACGCTGCGCGCGGGGACGGGGTAGGGCCAGCGGCCGAAGTCGGCGCCGTCCTCGCCGGGCTGGCGGACCTCGCGGACGTCCCAGCCGCAGTCGGTGAGGAGCTGCTCGGGGGTCTCGGTGCCGAACAGCCAGGGGTTGCCGTCCTCTTCCAGGCTCTTCAGGAAGGGGCGGGAGAGCGGGTTCTCCAGCGCGGACTTGCTGATGACGTCGCCGAGCAGGACCGAGCCGGGCGCGGAGTGTCCGGCCAGGGTGGAGATCAGGTTGCGGACGGCGAGCTCGGGGAGGAAGAAGAGGAGGCCCTCGACGACCCACAGCACGGGCTGGTCGGCGCGCCAGCCGGCTTCCTTCAGGGGTCCGGTCCAGTCCTGGGTGAGGTCGACGGGGACGGCGACGCGGCTGCGGCCGGCCGGCTGGGCCTCGCCGGCCAGCATCTCGGCCTTGGCCTCCAGGAGGGCGGGGCGGTCGAGTTCGTAGACGGTGACGCCGTCGGGCCAGGGCAGCCGGTAGAAGCGGGTGTCCATGCCGGCGGCGAGGAACACGACCTGGCGGATGCCGTGCTCCTCGACGGTGCGGACGATCTGCCGGTCCAGGTAGGTGGTGCGGATCGCGAGGAACGGCACGGTGCCGGCTCCGGCGTAACGTTCCAGCAGTTCGAAGCCGATGGTGTCGGCGACGGTGCGCGCGTACGGATCGGCGAACAGCCGGTCCTCGCGGTCGGTTTCCAGGGCTCGCGCTGCGGCGGTCCACTGGGCGGTGCGGGATACGGCCTCCACGGGAGGACTCCCTTTCACTTCGGCGGACGGGGAGGGGGGCGGGCGCGGGGCGGGGACCCGGGCCCGGCCTGGTCAGGCCAGGGAGTTCACGCGGACGACGGGGTCCTCCGCGGCGCAGGGGTGCGGCGCCGCGCAGGCGACGGGGCGGCGCCGGAAGATGCTGTGCAGGACCATGCTGAAGACGACGTTCCCCTCGGCGTCGGACAGCGTGCACTTGGGCTGGACGACCCCGGTGGCCGGGTTGAACGGCGAGGGGCGCGAGCCGAGGATCTCGACGCGCGCCGTGAGCACGTCGCCGGGGCGGACGGGCCGCAGGTAGCGGATCTCGTCGACGCCCGGCGAGCCGGTACAGGCGCTGTAGGCGAGCAGTCCGTCGACGTAGCGGCGCATGAACATCGAGGCGCTGTGCCAGCCGCTGGCGATGAGGCCGCCGAAGGGGCTCTGTTCGGCGAGCTCCGGGTCGGTGTGGAAGGGCTGCGGGTCGAAGCGCCGGCCGAACTCCAGCACCTCCTCCGTCGTGACGGTGATGGTCCCCAGCTCGTGGACGTCACCGGTCCGGAAGTCCTCGAAATAGCGCATCACGCGCCCCCCTTGACGTAGAGGAGTGGTTTTCTCTGGCGTGAACCAATCTACGAATCAGGCGCTTATTTTGTCAACCCAAAAGAAGACCGCAGCGCCTGTTCAGCGTCCTGCCAGAGGTCCTCCGGGTCCTCGATACCGACGGACATCCGCACCAGGCCCGGCCCGATCCCGGCGCGCGCCAACGCGCCCTCGTCCAGCTCCCGGTGGGAGGTGCTGGCAGGATGCGTGACCAGCGTCTCCACTCCCCCCAGGGAGAGCGCCAACCGTGCGAGGCGGACCCCCTCGACGAAGGCGCGGCCCGCCTCCCGGCCGCCGTGCAGCTCGAAGGAGAGCAGCCCGCCGCCACCGGAGAGCACCTTGCGCGCCATGGCGTACGAGGGGTGCGTTCCCAGCCACGGCCAGTGGACGGCCGCCACCGCCGGATGGGCCGCCAACCGCTCGGCGAGGAGGCCCGCGTTGGCGCAGTGCTCGCGCATCCGTAGCGGCAGCGTGGCGATGCCGCGCAGGGTCAGCCAGACGGCGAACGGGTCCGCGCTGGCGCCGAGTTCGACCGTGCGCGGCCAGACCTCCCGGCGTACGGCGTCGTCCGCGAACACGGCGGCGCCGCCCAGGACGTCGGAGTGGCCCGCGAGGTACTTGGTGGTGGAGTGGAGCACGATGTCGGCGCCGTGCTCGATGGGCCGGCACAGCACGGGCGAGGCCAGGGAGTTGTCCACGGCGCTGAGCACGCCCAGGCGCCGGGCCGCCGCCAGCAGGCCGGGCAGGTCCGGGACCTGGCCGGTGGGGTTGGCGATGGTCTCCAGGACGAGCAGCCGGGTGCGCGGCCCGGCGAGCGCCTCGAACTCCCCGGCGTCGTCACCGCCGATGTAGTCGACCCGGACCCCGTAGCGCTCCGCCAGGTCGTTCAGCGCCGCGTACGTCCCCCCGTACAGGCAGCGCTGCGCGATCACCTGGTCGCCGGGGCGCAGCAGGGCGAGCAGGACCCCGCTGATGGCGCCCATCCCGGAGGCGAAGGCGATGGCCGAGGCCCCGCCCTCCAGTCCGGCGAGGGTGCGTTCCAGGGCGCGCACGGTGGGGTTGCCGCGGCGGCTGTAGACGTAGTCCCCGTCGGGTCCGGCCATGGCCCGGGCCAGATCGTCGGCGGAGTCGAAGGCGAAGGCGGAGGACTGGACGAGCGGTACGGACAGGGGCCGGCTCGCCGGGACTTCGAGCTCGTGGGCCACGTGCACGGCCCGGGTGCGGATGTCCTTCATCGGGGTCTGCCTTTCTCGTTCGGGTACGGAAAAGGGGCCGCCCGACGTCCGGGGAGGACGTCGGGCGACCCCTGGGGTGAGCGCGGGGCCGTCCCCCGTACGTCAGACCCCCGCCGTCTGGCCGCGCGGCGCCGGGGCGTCCGCGGCCGGGGCGGCGGCGGCCGCGGCCGCGGCGACGGCCTTGTCGCTCTTCATGGCGAGGAGCGTGACCACCGCGCCGACGGCGGCGATGACGGCGGCGGCGATGAAGGCGGAGCTGAACCCGTCGGTGAGGGCGGGCAGGTCGCCCAGTTCACCGGCGCCCTGGGTGGTGGCGAGGGCGGTCAGCGCGGCCAGGCCGAGGGCCGAGCCCACGTTGTAGGTGGTGTTGACGATGCCGGAGGCCAGGCCGGCCTGCTCCTGCGGGGCGCCGGACATCGAGGCGATCATCGCCGGGATGTAGGCGAGCGCCATGCCGAGCGCGGCGACGAGCGAGGCGGGCAGGACGTCGACCAGGAAGGTACCGGTCGGCTCGACGGCGGACAGCCAGACCAGGCCGAGGGCGAGGGCCAGCAGGCCGGCGACGATCAGCGGCTTCGCCCCGAAACGGCCCATGAGGCGGGCGGTGATGGCCGTCATGAAGATCATCAGCAGGATGGTCATCGGGAGCAGGGCCGCGCCGGAGGCGAAGGCGCCGTAGCCGAGCACCTGCTGGAGGTAGAGGTTGAGGAAGTACCACATCGGGATCCAGGCCGCGCCGAGCAGGGTCATGGCGAGGTTGCCCGAGCCCAGCCGCGGGATGCGCCAGACGCTGAGCGGCATGAGCGGTTCGCGGATGGCCTTCTGGATCACGAAGAAGAGGACGAGGAGGACGGCGGCGCCGATCAGCTCCAGCACGGTGGCGGTGGATCCCCAGCCGGCCTCGGGGGCGCGGACGACGGCGAAGACGGCGAGCGCGAGACCGGCGGTCACGGCGATGGCGCCGAGGACGTCCACGGAGCCGCGGCGGGACTGGACCGCGGGCAGCATCTTCGTCAGGGCGAGGGTGATCACGCCGATCGGGACGTAGATGATGAAGCACCAGGGCCAGCTCACCCATTCGGTGAACACGCCGCCGAGGAAGACGCCGGCGGTGCCGCCGGCGGGGGCGGCGGCACCGTACAGGGCCATCGCCTTGCCGAGCTCCTTCGGGTTGTGCCCGAAGAGCATCATCAGGAGCGTCATCGCCGAGGGCGCGATCAGCGCGCCGCCGACTCCCTGGACGGCCCGGCCGGCGATCTCCACGGAGGCGCTCTGCGCGGCCGCCGCGAGCACCGAGCCCACGATCATGACCACCCAGCCGGTGGCGAAGATCTTGCGGGCGCCGAACAGGTCGGAGAGCCGCCCGCCGAGCAGCAGTAATCCGCCGAAGACGATGACGTAGGCGTTGAAGACCCACTGGAGCTCGCCCTGGGAGAAGCCCAGGTCCTTCTGCATCTCGGGGAGCGCCACCCCGATGATCGAGGTGTCCATGATCACCATGAACTGAGCGGCGGCAAGCACGCCAAGTGCCCACCAGCGCCGGGGATTGACGGTTGACATTGCCCTGGCCCTTCCTCTGTCGTATACCCCCAGGGGGTACCTTCGTGAGGGAAGTTAGCATACCCATGGGGGGTATGTAAGAGTGCGGTCGGGCGCTCGAGCCGGACTCGATCCGCGGGCTCCGCGCCCGTCACCCGCACGGCCCCGCCCCGGGCGCGGGCGCGCTGCGGCGGCCCCGGCGGCGGGATATCAAGGAGGGTGAAGGTGAGCGCGCGGGCCCGGCGGTCGCCACCCGGCCCGGAGGAGTGCGTCCCGTGGAGTTCGAGGTCAATGGCGTGCCGTACACGGCGGACGCGGACGACGACCCTGCGGCCGTGGAGGTGCTGCGCGACCGGCTCGGCCTGACCGGCACCAAGCTCGTCTGCGCGGGCGGGGTGTGCGGGGCCTGCACCGTCCAGGTCGACGGCGAACCCCGGGTCTCCTGCCTGACCCCCGCCACCCTCCTGGCCGGACGGCGCGTCACCACGGCCGAGGGGCTGGCCGGACACCCCGTCGCCCGCGCCTTCGCCGGACAGGACGCCCTCCAGTGCGGCTACTGCACCCCGGGGTTCGTGGTCGAGGCGGCGGCGTTCCACGACCGGTGGCGGGCCGATCACGGCCGCACCGCGCCCGGGCGCGAGCAGGTCGCCGACGCCCTGGCGGGCCACCTGTGCCGCTGCGGCGCCTACGAGCGGATCCTCGCCGCCGTGGCCGCCGCCTGCGCGGGCGAGTACGACGGTGAGCCCGGCCCCGCCACCGCTCCCCCGCGCGCCGAGGCCCCCGAGAAGGCCTGCGGCGCCGCCCGGTACACCACCGACCTGCGCCCCGACGGGCTGCTGGAGGGGGTGGTCATCCGCTCCCCGCACGCGCACGCCCTCGTCCGCTCCCTCGACGCCCGAGACGTCCCGCTGGTGCGGCTGCTGCCCGCCGACGGGGTGGTCCGCTACGTCGGCCAGCCCGTGGCCGCCGTGGCCGCCGCGACCCGCGCGGCGGCGAAGGCGGCCGCCGCGAAGGTCGTCGTGGACTACGAGGTCCGGCCGGCCGCCCTCGACCTGCGACGGGCCCGGACCGGCGAGGGACCGCTGGTCTACGCGGACAAGGCGGAGCGCAAGAAGGCGCCCAGCTCCGGCGAGGGCGGCATCGGACTGCCCGCCAAGTGGGAGGGCAACCGGCGGGGCCCGGTGAGCATGAACAAACGCGGCGGCGAGGCCGTGCGCCGGATCCTCAAGGCCCGCGCCAAGAGCCCCGACCGGGTGGTGGAGGGCCTGTACACCACCGCCGCGCAGAGCCACACCCCGCTGGAGCCGCACGCCGCCCTGGCCCACTGGAGCGGGGACACCCTGCGGCTGGAGGTGTCCACCCAGGCCGTCCAGCGGGTGGCGCGGCTGGCCGCCGAGCGCTGGGGCCTGCCCGCCGACCGGGTCGTCGCCAGCGCCCCGCACGTGGGCGGCGGCTTCGGCTCCAAGGTGGGGCTGACCACCGACGTCGTCGCCGCCGTGGAGCTCTCCCGGCTGTACGGCGCCCCCGTCCGCGTGGCCCTCGACCGCGACGAGGAGCTCACCGACGGCGGCTACCGCCCCGCCACCCGGATCCGGCTGGCCATGGCCGCCGACGCCGCCGGGGACCTCTCGGCCCTCGCCGTCGACGCCGAGAGCGACGGCGGGGTCTCCGTCGGCGGCACCGTGGCCGCGCTGGCCCGGTTCATGTACGGCCGCGCCCCGCGCCGGCTCCGCGACTTCGACACCGTCACCAACCGGCCCCCGGGCGCCCCCTTCCGCGGCCCCGGCGGCCCCCCGCTGTGCTGGGCGCTGGAACAGGCCGTCGACGAGATGGCCCACCTCCTCGGCCAGGACCCCATCGACCTGCGCCGCCGCTGGGACGGGAACTCCAAACGCCGCGCCCTGTACGACTGGGCGCAGGCGCTGCCCGTCTGGACGCGGACCCGGCGCGGCGGCACCGGCCGCTACCGGCGGGGCGTCGGCGTCGCCGCCGCCAACTGGCTCTACTTCGTCGACCCCGCCACCGAGGTCGAACTCACCGTCGAGGACGGCACGGTCGTCGCCCGCTGCGCCGTCCAGGACATGGGCACCGGCGCCCGCAGCGTCCTGCGGCGGGCCGTCGCCGACGGACTCGGCGTCGAGGAGCGGCGCGTCCGCGTCGAGATCGGGCTGAGCGGGGCCGTCCACGGCCCGATCTCCGGCGGCAGCCGCACCACCCCCTCCCTCGCCCCCGCCGCCCGCGACGCCGCCGAGCGGCTGCGCGCAGCGCTGGGCGGCGGCGACGTCGCCTCCCGGCTGGACTCCGCCCACGGCACCCGCGTCACCGGCAAACGCCCCCGCGACCACCGCGGCTTCGCCCTCCCCTTCACGCTGGGCGGCCTGGCCGTCGGCCGCGGCTTCACCGGCTCGGTGCAGGTCGCCGAGGTCGAGGTCGACACCCGGCTGGGCCAAACCCGGGCGCTGCGCGTGTGGAACGGCATCTCCGCCGGCCGCATCCACGAGGACCGCCTCGCCCGCAACCAGTGCGAGGGCGCCGTCGTCCAAGGCGTCGGCTACGCGCTGTACGAGGAGCGCCGCACCGACCCCGTCACCGGGCGGGTGCTGACCGAGAACCTGGAGGACTACCGCATCCCCGGCATCGGCGACACCCCCGAGATCACCGTCCACTTCCACCAGGAGGGGTTCGAGCACGTCCCCGGCGGCGGGGTCGGCCTCGGCGAGGTCGCGACCCTGCCCACCGCGGCCGCCCTGGCCAACGCCGTGTACGACGCCACCGGCTGGCGCCCGTACGACCTGCCCATCCGCCCCGACCGGCTCCTGGAAGGACTGCGCGCGTGAGCACCGAGCCCGCCCTCACCGACCTGTCGGCCGCCGTCCTGGCGCGCGGCGGGGAGCTGCGCGCCGGCGGCACCGACACCACCTCCCGGCAGCGCTCCGGCCTCTCCCCCGGCCCGTTCACCGACCTGTCCGGCGTCTCCCACCTGCGGGGATGCACCGCGCTGCCCGGCGGCGGGCTGCGCGTCGGCGCCCTGACCACCCTCGCCGAGCTGGCCCGCGACCCGCAGGTGCGGGACGGCTGGCCAGCCCTGGCGCTCGCGGCGGGGAGCGCCGCCACCCCGCAGGTCCGCGCCGCCGGGACGCTGGGCGGCAACCTGCTCCAGCGCAACCGCTGCTGGTACTACCGCAACCCGCACACCGCCTGCCTCCAGAAGGGCGGCACCGACTGCCCCGCCCGCGAGGGCGACCACCGCTACGGGGTGGTCGCCGGGGAGGGGCCCTGCGTCGCCCCGCACCCCTCCACCCTCGCCGTGGCCCTGCTCGCCTACGACGCCGAGGCCGAGGTGCACGGCGAGTCCCCGCGCCCCGTCGCCGCGCTGTACGGGGACGGGAGCCGGCTGCACGACGCCGACCACCTGCTCCCGCCCGGCCGGGTCCTCACCTCGGTCCGGCTGCCCGCCCCGCTGCCCGGCGAACGCGCCGCCTGCCACCGGGCCATCAGCCGGGCCCGCGCCGAATGGCCGCTGGTCGAGGCCGTCGCCCGGCTCGCGTTCCAGGGCTCCACCATCACCCGGGCCGCCGTCGCGGCGGGCGGGGTGGCCCGGGTCCCGCTGCGGCTGCCGGAGGTCGAGGAGGCCCTGACCGGCCGCGAGGCCGCCCCCGGCGTCCTCGCCGAGGCGGCCTCCACCGTCCTCGGGCGCTGCCGGCCCCTGCCGCACACCGGGTACAAGACCACCCTGTTCCGCGACACCGTCCTGGAGGCCCTGGAACGGGCGGCCGCCCCGGGTCCGCGCCCCGGGGCGCCGCTCACCGGGTCCCGCCCTCCGGGGCGGTGACCCGTTCCAGGTCGGTCATGAGCGAGTCCAGCCAGGAGACCGCCGCGTAGTAGCGGCGCGGGGCACCGGGCGGCTCCGCCGCGAACCCCCGGTACGCCGGGTCCCGCAGCGCCGGCACGGGCGGGCCGTCCCCGCCCGGGTCGAGGTGCGCCGAGACCAGCAGCATCCGCCCCGCCACCCGGTCCCCCAGCCCGGTCAGCCCCTCGGCCGGCTCCGGCCCCAGGGCGGCGGCGAACGGGGCGGGGGCGGCGGGCGGGGCCGTCAGCCGGTCCGCGCCCCACAAGGTGTGGTGGCCCGCCATCAGGGCCGCCTGCCAGTCGGGCCCCGCGGGGCGCGGGACGGCGGCCCCGAACCGCGCCGGCTCGCTCTGGAACTGCGCGTACGCCGACTCCGCCAGGATCAGCGCGTGCCGCAGCGACCGGTACCCGCGCCCGGCCACCGCGCCCTCCCCGACGGGGCCGGCGGCGACGGAGGCGCTGGTGGCGACCACGGTCTCGGCGGCCCGGCGCAGCAGGCCCGCCACCGCCCGCCCCAGCTCGTCATGGGCCCCCCGGGGCCAGGCGAGCAGCCCGAACGCGCCGCCGATCAGGCTGCCGATCAGCACGTCCAGCATCCGTACCCCGGCCAGCCGCCAGGTCGCCGGCGCCAGCTGCGCGAACACCATCGCCACCAGCACCGTGAACAGCCCCTGCGCCCAGCCCACGCCCCGCACCGGCCCCACCGTGAACGCGAAGAGCATCCACACCGGCAGGATCACGGCGTAGACCGCCGTGTGCGGGCCGACCACCGTGAGCACGGCCGCAGTGAGCAGGGCTCCGGCGAAGGTGCCGACGAGGGCCACGCGGATGGTGCCCCAGGTCTCGCCGACGGTGGTCCGGGTGAGGGAGAGGGTGGCCAGCATGGCCCAGAACCCGTGCGGCAGCGTGTCCAGCCCGGCGATCAGCCGGGCCGCCGCCAGCGCGAGGGCGATCCGCACCGCGTTCTGGAAGAACACCGACCGGCGCCCGGCGTGCCCCCGGATCCGGTGCCACCACAGCAGCGGCGCGGGCGTCCGGGCGTACCAGAACCGCCCCGGCAGCACCCGGTCCGCCGCCGTGCGGCCGCCCACGGCGAGGGAGGCGGCCGTGGCCATGGTGAGCGCGGCGTCCGCCACCTCCAGCGCCGCCGCGTCGCGGCGCAGCACGGCGGGGGCGGCGGGCCCGGCGGGGGCGGCGGCCAGCCTCGCCCGGGCCCGGGCGAGCTCCCCGTACGCGTCCCCGGATCCGGAGCCCGGTCCCGGGGCCTTCCCCGGGGCGGTACGGGGGCCCGTGCGCGGCGCCAGCTCGTCGGCGGTGTGCTCCGCGAGGCGTGCCACCCCGCGCAGTACCTCCCCGGTGCCGTCCGGCGGGCCGTGGAGCGCCGAGAGCCGGCTGAGCAGGGTCCGGGCGGCCAGGCCGGTGTGGGTCAGCGCCCGGTCGCGGACGCCGGGACCCGCGGGGCGGTCGGCCTCGGGCACCTTCAGCGAGCGCAGGCCCGTGCCGGCGGCGCGCGCCCGCCCGTCCGAGTCCGGGGAGAGGGCGTAGGGAGGCGCGGCGAGCTCCCGCGCGCAGTGCGCGGCGGTGCCGGCGGCGCGGGCCGCCAGCTCCCGGTAGGAGGGCGGCGCGGGCTCGGGGAAGAGGTACCGCTCCGCGAGGACCAGCAGCGCGAGCCCGGCGGTGGTGCCGATGAGCCGTGCGCCGAGCGAGTGCGGATCGTAGGGCGGGAAGGACGGCAGGATGTACAGAAGTTGCAGCCCGGGCCCGGCGCCGGCCGGACGCGGTCCGCCCACGGCCGCGAAGGCCAGCGCGAAGCCGATGACGAGCATCCCGGCGACCGCGCTCCAGGTGCGCACGGACAGGAAGGTGCCCACCACGACCAGCAGGAGGCAGACGGGGACGAGCCGCAGCACGGTGGCGGCCCGCTGCGGGCCCGTGCCGGGGATCCGCGACAGCCCGGCGAGGGCCACGGCGGAGAACAGGGCGTACGTGGCGGCGACGGGCGAGCCGAAGCCGTAGAGGAACAGGTAGAACCCGGCGGCGCCGACCAGCGCCACCCGTACCGCCCGGACCCCCGGGGCCGCGTAGGCCGCGGGTGGCCACCGTCTGGGCACAGCACCCATCCCCCCAGCATCACCCCCCTCCCGCGCCCCGGCACCACGGACCCCGGGCCCGCGCGCCGGCGGTGTCAGACGGCGGGCCGGCGTCCGAGCGGCAGCAGGTACTGCAGGGGCTGTTCCAGGTCGTCCAGGCCGAGGAGCTCGTGCGCCAGGTCGTCGTGGAAGCCGCCGAGCGGGGTGCCGGCCAGGCCCAGGGCGGTGGCGGTGAGCAGCAGGGTCTGCGCCAGGTGGCCCGTCTCCAGCAGGGCCAGGCGCAGGGCGCGCAGCCCGTAGCGGCGGCGCAGCAGGCCCAGGTCCGCGTACAGGGCGAGGACCACCGGCGCCCCGTCGATGCCGATCCAGTGCGGGTCGGCGGCCGGCCGGGACAGGTACGTCGACAGCGGGGCGATCCGCTCCGTCGACGGGGCCGGGCCCACGGGCCGCAGGGTCCGCCGCTCGGGCACGCAGTCGTAGGTGCCCGCCGGGACCCCCTCGACGTCGAGGACCAGCAGCCGCACCCGGGCCGTGTAGAGGGCGCCCGCGCTCGGATAGGGCCGGTGGCCGGCGGTCACGGCCGGGCCGTCGGGCAGGCGCTGCTCCGAGCGGCTGCTCTCGGCCAGGGAGTGCCACAGGAGCGCGCCCAGCCCGGCGGCGTCCAGCGGGCCGGTGAGCGCCCCGCGCACCGAGGACCGGCCCGCCAGGGCCGCCCCGAGCGACACCTCGGGGAGCGGGCCGGCCGGCAGGGGGAGCTCCGCCGTGGCCGGGGCGGCCCTGAGCCGCTCGTCCGGGAGGGTGCGCAGGGCCGTGTCCTGGTTCCGGCCGATCTGGAACTTGCTGCGCTCCAGGTACTGGAGGTCGGGTGCGGTGTGGCCGGACGGGAAGTAGTCCGCCGGCTCCCCGCTCTCCAGCAGGGTCCGGGCGGCCAGCCGGCACACCGCCCGCTCCTCGTCGGGGCTCACCCCGAGCCGGTTGAGCAGCATGTGGAGCTGCGAGCCCCAGATCCACGCGGTCGCGTCCGGGCCCGCCTCCCGCCCCTCCCCCGCGCGCAGCAGGCCGTCGGCCTCGCGGACGCACCGCGCCCACCGGCCGAGCCAGGGAGCCGCGGCGCCCTCCGCGAGCCGCTCCCGCAGGTCCTCCGCCCGCCGCCGCAGGCCCGGACGCTGCGCCGCGTAGACCGTGTTGACCCGGTGGTGCACGGACTCGCCCGGCAGCAGCGGCACCTCGGTGACCCACCGCCAGCCCGCCGCGTGCCGGCGCAGCCAGCGGGCCGCGGTGAGCGGGTCCATGCCGAGCCCGTGCGCCGTCGTGTGGACCAGGTCGGCGGCGTGCGTCAGCCGGGCCGACGCCCCGCCCCCGGTGGCGAGCTCCCGCAGGGCCCCGAGCACCACCTGGGTGGAGTCCGCGAAGACCTCCTCGGCGACGGGCAGCGCGCGCGGGCCGCCGTAGCGGTCGGTCTCGGGTACGTACGCCACGGCGCGGACCTCCCCGTGGCGGGAGGGCCAGGGGCCGGGCACGGAGGGCACCTTCCCGGCGGCCCCGGCCAGTTCCCCGGGGAGCCGCGCGGCGGCGGACGCGCTCAGGCCGCGCACCCGGATCCGTACGTGGGGGCCGTCCTCCCCGTACCGGATGAAGAACCACCCGGCGGCCTCCCCCGCCGCCACCAGGCCGTCCAGGAGCGGGGCCGCGTCGCGGACCAGGAACGCGTCGACGTCCTCGTTCCGGGCGTGCAGGAAGACGTGGTGGCTGTGCCAGGCGTCGGTCGTGGTCATCTGCGGTCCTCAAGGGGGTGGCGGATCAGGGGAAGGGGTGCGGGTGGAGCGCGAGGTCCTCGTGGCGCAGGGGCCGGCCGGTGCGGCCCAGCCGGTGGGGCACCTCCAGCAGCCGGGGCAGGCCCCGGGTGCGGCGGTTCACGTGCCCGAAGGTCATCGGGAGCGAGCCGGGGACGATCACCTTCACGCAGTGCAGGCCGAGCCGGTCGCGCAGTCCCGGTTCGGTCTGGTCGACGGTGATGACCTCCAGACCGGCCCGGGCCAGCCGCTCCGCGGTGGCCGTGAGCAGGCCGGAGAGGTCGGCGACCGGCTCCGGGGCTCCCGGCCAGGCCTCCTCGACCGGGCGGCACGGGGTGTCGGCGAAGAGGAACTCCAGGCGCGGGCCGGCCTCGGGGAGGGCGCTGAGCCCCACGTGGTCGTCCAGGCCCACCACCAGCTCGGGCCGGTCCAGCATCGGACGCAGCCGTTCGGGATCGCGTGGGCCGTCCTCGGCGAACGAACGCCCCGCCGACTCCAGCACGTTGGTGACCACCTCCGCCACGGCGGAGCGGATCGCGGAGCGCGGGTCGTGGTGGGCGCCCGCCGCGAGGAACATCCGGGGCGCGTCGGGGCGGGACCCCTCGTAGCGGCAGACGGCCACGACCGCGGGGATCCCGAAGTCGTTGGTCGCGTCGAGCAGCAGGAGCCGGTAGCCCGCCAGGGCGGCCCGGTCGGCGAGGAGCGCGGTGTCGAGGTCGTCCGGCGGGACCTGGACGCGGGGCAGCGGGGTGGCGGCGTACCAGGCCATCAGGAAGGCGTCGCGTTCCGCGACCTCGAACAGGCCGTAGAGGGCGGCCTCCTCGGGGCTGTTGCCCAGTCCGCAGCCGTTGGAGGACTCGTACACCACGCGTGGGCGGCCGGGGCCCGGCACGTCCCAGTACGCGACGTGCTCAGGGACGGCGACCGGGCGCCGGCGGGTCAGCGACCAGCCCCGCACCCAGTCCATTTCCAGGCCGGGGGTGTACGGGACGGTCGGCGAGGCCGGATCCCCGTGGTGGGCGGGGTCGGGCAGGCCGAGCCGCTCGGGGTCCACCGCCCGGTCGGGGCCGAGCGCGGCGAAGGAGGCGCGCAGGTCGGTGCGCCGGCCGGTGGGCCGCATCCCCGCGAGGCGTTCGACGGCCTCGAAGAGGGCGACGCGCTCGCTGGCGGCGAAGTCGCGGGCCCGTCCGTATCCGCCGTCGTCGACGGCCCGGCCGTCGGTGACCAGTGCGCTGGTCAGGGAGAAGGCCGAGTCCTCGGCGCGCGAGAGGCCGCGCACCGGCCCGAACCGCTCGTCGTACAGGGCCTCCCGCAGCCGATCCGGGTCCGCGGTACGGGGGTTGGGGGCGCGCAGGACGTACGGGTCGGGGAGCGGGCGGGGGGCGGAGGGGATCGGGTCGGGTGCGGTGGCGGAGGCGGCGGGCAGGGGCCGGCAGACGGCGCAGCCGCCGACGGGGCGCAGGCGGTGGCTGGACCAGGTGCCGCGCCCCTGGTGGACGACGTGTGCGAGGGCCGTCCCGGTGTCCTCCCCGGCGCCTTCGCCGTCCAGCAGGTCCCGTACGAGGGCGCCGAGCGAGCCGGCCAGGGCCGGGGAGGGTACGCCGGCCAGTGCGAGCTCCGGGCTCCGCCAGGGCACCCGGCCCCCCGCCGTGGCCAGCCGCTGGTACTCGGCGCAGCACAGGCAGGCGGCCGCGCCCGGCGCCAGCAGCGGCCCGACCACGGCCAGCGGGCCGTCGAGGCGTACGGGGACCAGGGCGACGGGGTGGGCGAGCGCGTGCCGGCTCAGCTCCTCGGCGAGCCCCGGCGTCCACCGGGTCAGCAGCACCGCGGCCGGGCCGGCGGTGGCCGCCAGCGCGTCCTCGGGCCCGAGGACGGGTACGGGCAGGGGGCCCAGGGGGCCGGGGACGGTCATCGGGCCTCCTCGGGGCCACGGTTCAGGACGGTGAACCCGAACGCCCGGAGCCGGGCGGCGAGTCCGGCGGCGTGGGAGGACGCCCCGGCGGCGTGGGGCGCTGCGCCGGTCGCGGCGAAGGCGGCTTCGGTCTCGGCGAACGCGGCTCCGGTCTCGGCGAAACCGCCCCCGGTCTCGGCGAACGCGGCTTCGGCCTCGGCGAAGGCGGCTTCGGTCTCGGCGAAGGCGGCTTCGGCCTCGGCGAACCCGCCGCCGGTCCCGGCCAACGCGGCTTCCGCCTCGGCGAACACGCCGCCGAGCTCGGCAAACGCGGCTTCCGCCTCGGCGAACCCGCCGCCGAGCTCGGCCAACACGGCTTCCGTCTCGGCGAACCCGCCGCCGAGCTCGGCCAACACGGCTTCCGTCTCGGCGAACCCGCCGCCGGTTTCGGCGAACGCGGCCCCCGTGATCCGCTCCAGCGCCGCCTGGAGGCCCGCCTCACGCCGCGCCACGTCCGCCATCCAGCCGTTGGTCCAGCCGGGATCCTCCCAGGCGGCGATCCGCGCCCCGGCGACGGCCAGCGGCGCGACGGCCCCACCGGAGGGCGGCGCGCACGCGGCACCCCGACCGGTCTCCGGCCCCGCCGGTACGGCATGCGGCCCGCCCGGGGTGGCGGCCGGGCCGCCGGGGTTGACAGCCGGCATGCCCGGAGCGGCAGCCGGCCCACCCGGAGCGGCGTCCGGGTGGGCCGGAGGGGTGGCCGGGCCCGCCAGGGTGGCCGGGCCCGCCGGAGCCGGGGCGGTGGTCTTCGCGATGGCGGCCAGGGCGGCGAAGGCCGCCGCGTCGCCCGGGGTGGCCTCCACGGCCTCACCGAGCGGGAGGGGGGCGGGGTTTCCGGTGCGGTGGACCACCGCGTGGTACACCTCCTCGCCCGGGGCCGCGCGCCGCACCTCCAGCCGGGCCGGTACGCCGAGACGGGCGGTCAGCGTCGTCCACCAGTGCCGGGCCTGCGGATGCCCCGACCACCGCCCCCCGGGCACCGCCGCCCCTCCACCGCGCCGGGCGGCCGCCGCCCGCAGGGCCCGGCCCCGGGCGTGCCCGGGGTTGACTCCCACCGTGAACCCACCTTCACCCAGGAGAAGTTCCGCCGCTCGGCAGAACAACTCCAGGCGGGCCAGGTCCAGCCGGGGCGCACCGCCCGTGATCCGGCCGTCCGGCAGCGCGCAGGCGGCGAGCGGGACGGGCAGCTGGACCAGTCCGCCCGGCTCCGGCCCGGGCAGGACCCCGCAGCGCGCGTCCCCGAGGGCGTCCAGCCGGCGCAGCGCCTCGCCGAGGGTCCGCGCGGGGGCGAGGCCGGTGCGCCGGTCCGCGTCGATCCGTGCAGGGCCGAGCCAGGTCCGGTAGTCGGCGCGCAGCGGGCGGGCGTCGGCCAGGAGCACGGCGGGCAGCCCGGGCAGCAGCCGCGCGTCCCCGCCCTCGGTCGCCGGGTCCGCCAGCCCGGCGGCCGCGCACAGCAGCCGGTGCGCGGCCGCACCGGCCAGCAGCGCGGGGAACGCGGCGGGACCGGCGTCCTCGGCGGGCCCGAGGCGGGCCTCCAGGGCCCGTGCGTCGGCGGCGGCCTGGGCCGGGCTGCCCGGGGCGGTCGCGTAGCCGCCGGCCCCGGCCCGCCCCGCCGCGACCGCGAGGACGGTCCCGCCACCGTGGACGCGGAGCAGGATCCGGGCCCCGGGGAGGTCCGGGCCGGCGGTGCGGGTGACGGGCGGTCCGCCGCGCTCCAGCGCCTCTGCGGCGGCCCGGGCCAGGGGGTCGCCGGGGTCCGCGGCGAGCACCTCGGCGCGGACCCCGGCCAGCGCGGCGGCCGCGTCGGCGGGCCGCTCCGCGCTCTCCGCGAGCCACCGCCCGACGGGGTCCTCCCCCGGAGGCCGCGCGTCCCCGGTCATGAGCAGCCCGTGGGCCTCCAGCTGCCGCAGCAGGGTGTCCACCGCCCGGCGCGGCGCCGACCCGGGCTCCATGCCGTCGAGGAGGGCCTCGATCCGGCCCTCCCTCAGGGGTTCCTCCAGCAGCTTCCACAGGGCGGGCAGGGCGGTGCTCCCCTCCAGGGTGAGGCTGCCGCCCCGGCCCCTCAGGTGCAGGCCGGCCCGGAGCGGGGTCACGGCCACCCCGGGCCGCAGCCTTCGTACGGGGCGGACGGTGGCGGGGGTCATGCCCGGCCCTCCACCGCGTCGACGGCCGCGCCGAGCTCCGTGCGCCAGTCGACGCCGGTCAGTGCGGGGACGGCGCGGATGACCAGGTGCGCCGCCAGGTAGCGCTCCAGCGGGCGGACGTCGCAGATGGCGAGGAGCCGGTACAGGGCGTTGGTGCAGGCCCGGTAGACCAGGTAGCCGGGGTCGCCGAACATCGTCCCCCTCGGGTCGGAGCGGCTCAGCAGCCGGTGGAACTCGCTGTAGCGGGTGCGCAGGTCGTGGTTCCAGCGCTCCGCCGTGGCCGCGTCCCCGGTGGCCCTGGCCCGCGCCGCGTACTCGGGCGCGGCGCCGTGCAGGTCGGCGCCCGCGTCGAAGCGGCTCCGCGTCAGCCGCCGGGCGCTGGCGCAGAAGTCCGCCCAGGCCCGCTCCCAGCCCAGCGCGCCGCCGTCGGCGATCCGCCCGACGAGGGCGGTCACCGCCGCGTCCGCGGCCTCGCCGTGGCGTTCGAAGCGCTCCCGCAGCCGCCCGTCGGGGTCCTCGTGGACGAGGAATTCCTCCAGGTGGGAGACGTACGACCAGTGGCCGCCGGCGAGGCCTGCGGGGTGGGAGCCCGCATGGGCGGCGAGCGCGGTCACCGCGAGCCGGATCCGGGCCCGCGCGCCGTCGCCGTGCTCGCCGAGGAAGCCGGCGCCGGCCCGCAGCGCGCCGAGACCGGCGCGCAGCAGGTCCTCGCGCAGGACGGAGCCGTCCTCGCCGAGCAGGGCGCGTACGGACGAGCGGTCGACGGCCTGGATCCGGACCGTGTTGTCGGGCTCGATCGGACCGTAGGGCGGCGGCACGAGTTCGGCGCGGCCGGCCTCGGCGGCCCGCTCCAGCAGCCGGGCCTCGGTGAGGTCGCCGTGCGAGGGGTGCTCGCGGAGCCAGTCGCGGAGCGCGGCAGCGGCGGACTCGGACTCCTCCTCCACCTGCCGGGCCGGGCCCTGGAGCCGCAGCCGCAGGTGGGGGCCGTGCAGCCAGTGCCGTTCCACGTGGGCGGCCGTTCCGCGTGCCGTACAGGCCTCGGCGAGCGGCAGCAGCGCTCCGCGCAGCAGGGGGGCCTTGTCGGGGTGGTGGTAGTAGGCCACCACGTCGAGGGCGTGCTCGTGGGTGCTCATGCGCGCCGTGCTCCCGTTCTCGCTCTGCTCCGTCGTCCGTCGTCGGTCCGTCGCCGCGTCGCCCGGCCGTCTCACGGCCGCCGCCCGGTCCGGTAGACCTCCAGTACGAGTTCGACCGCGCGGGCCGGCTCGTCCAGCCCGCCGGGGGCGGGCAGGGCCTCCTCCAGGACGGCGCCGTCGCCGTGGCGGGAGAGCCATTTGGGCAGGCAGCGCAGGTGCAGGGCGTTGCCTAGGTCCACGAGGTGCGGTTTGGGGCGGCCGATCCGGGTGAGGAAGTCCTCGGCGGCGCGCCCGCTGGGGGCGGCGGCGACGGGGTGCAGGAAGACCTGTTCGGGCAGGTCCAGGGCCGCGCGCCAGCGGGCCGCCGCCTCCGCCGGGACCGGGCCGCCGGCGGCGAGGTCGGCGCGCAGCCGCTCCACTACGTCGGGCGGCAGCAGCCAGCGGCGACGGCGCAGGACCACGTCGCGGTGGCGCAGCCTGGGCCGGTGGACGACCTGGCCGCCGCCCGGTGCGGGGCGGGTGCCCCGGGGGACGAGCGGGCGGAGGTCGACCGCGCCGTGGGGCTGGTCGGCGAGGTGGGCGCCGAGGCGGCGCGGCAGCAGGACGGGCGAGAGGAAGCCGGGGTAGAGCACGTCGAGGAGTTCGCCGGTGCGGCGCAGCCGGATGCGTACCTGGTCGGCGGCCTCGTCGTGGACGAGTTCCAGGTCTGCTTCGGCGAGGGAGGCCCAGCGGCGGTCGGGGCCGATCTCGTCGGGGACGAGGAGGGGGTGGAGGTTGGCGTTGAACCCGCCGACGGGCCGGATCTGCGCGGGGCGGGCGCCGGGGCCCAGGGCGCGCCGGAGCTGCCGGGACACCTCGGTGGCGGCGTCCGGGTCCAGGGTGTCGAGGAACCGGCTGGTGAAGCGGCCCCAGCCGCCGTAGACCTGGTTGACGCAGAGCCTGCCGGTGCGGGGGTCGCGCTGGAGGAAGTACGCGTAGCTGAGCGGGCGGGCGAGGGCCCAGTCGGGCAGCCGGTCGCCCAGGCCCTTGAGGAGGCCGGGGGGCAGGACGACCTCATGGGCCCCGGCCGGGTCGCCGTCGAGGGCGTCCCGGACGGCCGCCACGGCTTCGGCGCGCAGGCCGGCCAGTGCGGCGGTCCCGGTGGGGAGGGGGTCGGCGGGGTCGAGGGCGGCGAGCCGTCCGGCGGCCTCCCAGGCGTCGGCGATCTCGGCGCCGAACTCCCACGGGTTCGGGCAGCGTCCGCCGGGGCCGTAGCGGGCGACGAAGCGGTCGCGGACGACCCGGCGCACGAGGTGTCCGAGGTCGAAGAGCTCCGCCAGTGCGGTGACCTCGCCGAGCGTCTCGTGGTCGCCGGAGTCGAGGAAGCCGTCGAGGTCGAGCGGGCGCGGGGCGACGACGTCCTCGGAGACCGCGCTGAGCGGGGCGGACACGGCCGGGACGGGGCGTCCGGCGGCGGCCAGCGCCTCGGCCCATCGGTGGGACAGGCCGGCGAGCAGGGCGGGACGGTCCACGGCGGGGGCGTCGGCGAAGGCCGCGGTCAACCGGGCGAGCTCGTCGAGGCGGGCGGCGTGGGCGGCGTCCTCGGCACGGGCGGTGTCGTCGGCGGTGGCGGCGTCCTCTGCGGGGGCGCCGTCCTCGGCCGTGGCGGCGTCGAGGGAGCGCAGCCAGTCCGCGAGGCGGCCCAGCGGGTCGGGGTCCTGAGGCGGGACCGGGCTCCCCGGCACCAGCAGGCCCGCTTCGGCGAGCCGGCCGAGGAAGCCGGCGGCGGCGGCCCGGCCGTCGCCGCCCGTCCCCGTCAGGGCGCCGGCGAGCAGCCCGGTCAGCTCCTCGAGCGGTACGGGGTCCTCGGCCCGCTCGGTGACCAGGGTCAGCGGGCCGGTGGAGGGCAGCTCGGCCTCGTCCTCGGCGGCCACGAGGTAGCGGCCCCCGGCGAAGGCGGTCCGGTCACGGGAGTACGCCGCCCGTCCCTCGGTGGTCCGGGCGGTGCTGGTGATGCGGTGGGGCAGGGCGGCCCGGCGGTGCGGGGCGTCGAGGAGGGCGAGGGTGAGGGCGGTGGTGAGGGTGCGGCTGGGCTGCACGACCGGGCGCAGGGGGCCCTCGAACAGGGGCACCCGGCCCCAGGCGGGGACGGCGCGGCCGGGGTCCTGCGGAAGGGGGCCCCAGCCGACGGCGGTGAACCAGGACAGCGGGCTGGTCTTGGTGCTGGCCCGCAGGGCGTAGCGCAGGACGGCGGGCTCCTCCTTGCGGGCCCTGCGGTCCTGGGCGCCGGTGCCCGCCCGGTCCACGGCCCGCAGCAGGTCGGCGCTGGTGAGGGCGACGGCCTTGGCGAGGGCCGGTTCGCGGCACAGGGCGGCCAGGGCGCCGCGTTCGGCGGCCAGGGCGCGTTCGGCGGCGGGCGCGAGCTCGGCGAGGAGCGTGGTGCGGCGGGTGCGCAGGTCGAGCCAGGAGGCGAGCCGGGGCAGGCGCTCGGGGAGGTCGCCGAGGCGTTCCAGCAGGGCGGGGCGGGGTTCGCGTCCGTTGTGCAGGGCGCGGCGCAGCGGGAGGACCACGTCGCGGTGGAGCTCGGCGGGGTGGCCGGTCCGGCTGGCGTACAGGTCGTCGCAGAGCGGGGCGGCGCTCTCCGCGAGCCGCCGCTCGATCCGCTGGAGCCGGGCGAGGAGGGTGCGGAAGCCGGCGGCGTCCGGGCTCTGGGCCGGGTGGGTCAGGACGGTGGCGCGGACCAGCGCGTACGGTGCGGACCGGACCCGGTGGCCGTCGGTGCCGGCCCCGGCCGGGGTGCGGTGTGGCTGCGGCATGCTGGTCCCCCTCCTGTGGTGTGGCGCGGGGCTTCCCGCCGCACCCGGTGGGTGCGGCGGGAAGCCGGTGTGCGTCGTGGACGTGCGCGGCGGTCAGCCGAACGGCGTCTCCATGTCGCCCTTGCCGCAGGAGGAGGAGGCCTGGCAGGAGCAGGAGCCCGAGGAGGCGCCGCCCTCGGGCAGCGCGACGGTGTCCCGCATGGCGGTGACGGTGAGGTCGCTGAGATCCAGGTCGAGGTCCTCGAAGCCGAATTCGGGGGTGCGCGCGGTGTCGGACATGTGTGTCTCCCTCAGATGGAAGCGATAGCCGCATGTGCACGGACGGGAATCCCGCGGCAGGCGGATGAACGCAGGCCGCGGAAGGGAATGCCGGATGTGCTCGGATTTCGGCCTGGCCGGATATCGATCCCGTCCGGCTCTTTCGATCGGCCGATCCGGAACTCAGGATCACCCAGCCGCTTGAAGGTCCACTAGAGCGGAGGTACAGCACAGAGCATCCGCGAACAGGTCCCGGACATGACGACGCCCCCGTCCACCGGAGGGTGGACGAGGGCGGGAGCCCGGTGGGATGTCAGTCGGAAATCAGCCTTTCCGCACCACGCTCGACTTGAGCTGCATGGCACCGAAGCCGTCGATCTTGCAGTCGATGTCGTGGCCGTCGACCCCGTCGACGAGGCGGATGTTGCGCACCTTGGTGCCGGCCTTGATGCCGGTCGGGTGGCCCTTGACCTTCAGGCCCTTGACGACGGTCACGGTGTCGCCGTCGGCGAGCACGTTGCCGACCGAGTCCTTGATCACCCGCTCCTGGGAGGTGTCGCCGGTCTCGGCGGCCGCCGCGGGGGTCCACTCGTGCCCGCATTCGGGGCAGACGAGCAGGGCGCCCATCTCGTAGGCGTACGCGCCGGAGCACTCGGGACAGGGGGGAAGTGCGTTGTCGTTCACCCGGCCAGTCTAGGGAACGCGGCGGTGCCCCGCCGACGGCTGTCGACGGGGCACCGGAGCACGCTCTCCCTGGTCGGGACGGTCAGGCGACCGGGACCGGGTAGGTCGGGTACTCGACGCCGGACACGTGCTGGACCACACGGATGACCTGGCAGGAGTAGCCGAACTCGTTGTCGTACCAGAGGTACAGGATCGCGTTGTCGCCGTCGACCTTGGTGGCACCGGCGTCCACGATCGAGGCGTGGCGCGAGCCGACGAAGTCCATGGAGACGGCGTCGGGGGCGGTGGTGAAGTCGATCTGGCGCTTCAGCGGCGAGTGCAGGGAGACGCCGCGGAGGTACTCGAGGACCTCGTCGCGGGTGGTCTCGCGGCCCAGGCGCAGGCTGAGGATGGCGATCGAGACGTCCGGGACGGGGACGCGGATCGAGCTGCCGGTGATCGGCGCCTTGAGGTCGGGCAGCGCCTTGGCGACGGCGGAGGCGGCGCCGGTCTCGGTGATGACCATGTTCAGCGGCGCGGAGCGGCCGCGGCGGTCGGCCTTGTGGTAGTTGTCCAGGAGGTTCTGGTCGTTCGTGAACGAGTGGACGGTCTCCACGTGGCCGCGCAGCACGCCGTACTCGTCGTCCATGGCCTTGAGCGGCGGGACGATCGCGTTGGTGGTGCAGGAGGCGCAGGACAGGATCTGCTCGTCCGGCTTGATCGTGTCGTGGTTGACGCCGTGCACGATGTTCGGGACGTCGCCCTTGCCCGGGGCGGTCAGGACGACCTTGTCGATACCGGGGCGCAGGTGCTTGGAGAGGCCCTCGCGGTCGCGCCACTTGCCGGTGTTGTCGATGAGGATGGCGTCCTTGATGCCGTACGCCGTGTAGTCGACCTCGGAGGGGTCGTTCGCGTAGATCACGCGGATCGCGTTGCCGTTGGCGATGATCGTGCTGTTCGCCTCGTCGACGGTGATCGTGCCCTGGAACTGGCCGTGGATCGAGTCGCGGCGCAGCAGCGAGGCGCGCTTGACCAGGTCCGCCTCGCCGCCACCGCGGACGACGATGGCGCGCAGGCGCAGGCCGTTGCCGGAGCCGGCCTTCTCGATGAGCAGGCGGGCGACGAGGCGGCCGATGCGGCCGAAGCCGTAGAGGACGACGTCGCGGCCGGAGGAGCCCTCCAGCTTGTTCTCACCGGTGGCGCCGGAGACGGCCTCGGCGGTGAAGTCGGCCACGGACAGTCCGCGGTCGTCGCTGTTGTAGTTCGCGGCCAGCATGCCGATGTCGATCTGCGACGGGCCGAGATCGAGGGTGGTGAGGGCCTGCAGGAACGGCATGGTCTCGGTGACCGAGAGCTCCTCGCCGTCGATCTGCCGGGCGAACCGGTGGGTCTTGAGGATGCTGACCACCGACTTGTTCACCAGGGAGCGGCTGTGCAGCAGGATCGTTACATCCCGCTCGCGGTGCAGCTTCCCGATGATCGGGATCATCGACTCCGCGATCTCCTCGCGGGTCTTCCAGTTGCTGAACGAGTCCTCGTTGACAGTCACAGAGTTATCTTTCGAGCTAGGCGGCGCTCATATGGTAACCCGACCGGAATCCGCCTCTTCGGCAGGGGTCAGCCGAGGGTCGGGTGGGCCTCCGGGTGGGCGTCCCACCATGTCCGGTGGAAGGCGTTGTTGTCCACGTTCGCCAGGTACGCCTCCACCGCCGCCCGATGGAGCAGCTCCCCCTGGTGCGAGGGGACCGAGGCCCGGTTCCAGGCCAGCCGGATCCGGCCGGTGACCGGGGTGCCGGCCAGGGGCCGCATGACCGTCCCCGGCACGGCGGGGGCGGTGGGCTGGCTCAGCGAGATCGCCCGGCCCGCGGCGATCAGGTCGTGCTGCATCTTGCGGTCGGTGATCCGGTAGCGCAGCGACGGGGTGAAGCCCGCCCTGGCGCAGGCCTCCACCAGGGCCTCGGGGCCGCCGTCGTCGTCCTGGACGAGGGTCATCCACTGCTCGCCGGCCAGGTCGGCGAGGTCCAGCCGGCTGCGGCCGGCCAGGGGGTGCCGCTCGGACATCCGGATGCAGAACGGCTCCCGGGGCACGACGGTGCGGACCCGGACGCCGCCGGGCAGCGGGACCTCGTAGTCGTTGACCTCCCCGTAGACGATCGCGTCGTACCGGCCGGCGCCGAGCATCCGCACCAGGGTCGTCACCGAGTTCTCCAGGTCCACGGCCACCTCACGCCCCGAGGGGGCCAGGTCGGTGCGGGCGAGCAGACCGTCCAGCAGGACGAGCAGGATGCACCCGAGCCGCAGGGGCACGTCCGCCGACAGGGCGCGGGCCTCGGCTCCCAGCGCGTCCATCTCGCCGAGCACCCGGCGGGCCTTGGAGAGGACGAAGTGGCCCAGCGGGGTGGGCTCCACCCCGCTGCGGCCGCGCACGAAGAGCTCGCCGCCCGTGACCCGCTCGATCCGGCGCAGCTGGGCGGAGAGCGCCGGCTGGGAGACCCCGAGCCACCGCGCCGCCGCGCCCAGGCTGCCCGCTTCCGCTATCCGGCAGACGGCTTGCAGGTGCCTCAACTCCAGCTGCATTCCGGCAGCTTACGAAGGGCGGCCCCCACGCACCATAACGCGGGCCTTATGCCCGCAGGGATGTCCCAATCTCGCCATGTCCACGCTCATACTCGGCGACGGCGTACAGCCAGACACCCCCCACACACGATCGGAGTGGACTCGTGCAGCCCACCAGATGGACGGCGTCCGTGGCGGCCTTCGCGCTGACCGCGAGCCTCGCCGGCGCACTGGCCGGCACCGCGTCGGCCGCCCAGCAGCCGGATCCCGTACCACCCCGGCCCTCCCGGGCCGACCGGGCCGTGGCCGCCGCGGACGCGGCCGTCCGCAGCGGCCTGGACAGCCTGGTCAACCAGCCGCAGCAGCAGTACGACCGCCGCCTGGTCACCCCCTGGGTGCAGGACCTGTTCTCCGTCGCGTACGAGCGCAGCTACCGCGGCCTGCCGGTCGTCGGCGGCGACGCGGTCGTCCTCGCGGACGGGGAGGGCAAGGTGCGCGCCCTCCAGTCGGCCTCCTCGACCGTGATCGACGTGTCCGTCACCCCGGCCGTCACCGCCAAGGCGGCGGAGTCCTCCTCGCGGGCCGAGCTGGCGAAGGTGGACAAGGTCGAGAGCAGCCGCCTGGTCGTCCGGCTCAAGGACGACAAGCCGGTCCTGGCCTGGGAGACGGTCCTGACCGGGTCGACGAAGTCGGCGCCCAGCCGGCTGCACGTCTTCGTGGACGCCCGCACCGGCAAGGTCGTGGACCGCTGGGACGAGGTGGTCGCCGGCAGCGGCAACAGCAAGTGGAACGGGCCCAACCCGCTGACGATCGACACCACGGCGTCCGGCGGCACGTACTCCCTGCGCGACCCGAACCGCCCGGGCCTGAGCTGCCAGGACTACAGCACCGGCACCGTCTTCTCGAAGTCCTCGGACTCCTGGGGCACCGGCAACCCGACCTCCAAGGAGACCGGGTGCACGGACCTCATGTTCGCCGCGCAGAAGCAGTGGGACATGCTGCGCCAGTGGCTCGGCCGCAGCGGCGTCGACGGCAACGGCCGCAGCTTCCCGGGCAAGGTCGGGCTGAGCGACCTCAACGCGTACTGGGACGGCAGCTCCGTCACCATCGGCCACAACAGCGCCAACGAGTGGATCGCCGGCATCGACGTCGTGGGCCACGAGTACGGGCACGCCATCGACACCAACACCCCCGGTGGCACCAGCGGCCAGGAGGCCGGGCTGGGCGAGGGCACCGGCGACATCTTCGGCGCGCTGACCGAGGCCTACGCGGGCGAGCCCGCCCCGTACGACACCCCCGACTACACCGTCGGCGAGATGATCAACCTCCAGGGCCGGGGCCCGATCCGGAACATGTACAACCCCTCGGCGGTCAACAACGACCCCTCCTGCTACAGCTCCTCGATACCCAACACCGAGGTGCACGCGGCCGCGGGACCCCTGAACCACTGGTTCTACCTGCTGGCCGAGGGCAGCAACCCCGGCGGCGGCAAGCCGAGCAGCAGCACCTGCAACCAGTCCACGGTGGCCGGCGTGGGCATCCAGAACGCCGGCAAGATCTTCTACGGCGGCATGCTGCTCAAGACCAGCAGCATGTCGTACAAGAAGTACCGGACGGCGACGCTGAGTTCGGCCAAGACCATCGACGCCTCCTGCGACCTGTTCAACAAGACCAAGGCCGCCTGGGACGCCATCAGCGTGCCCGCCCAGTCCGGCGACCCGACCTGCACCCCCACCGGACAGGGTGACTTCTCCCTCACCCTCAACCCCGCCTCGGGCACCGTGCAGCAGGGCGCCTCGGTGACCACCACCGTGGCCACCAGCACCACCACCGGCCAGGCCCAGCAGGTCACCCTCACCGCGAGCGGCCTGCCCGCCGGGGTCACCGCCTCCTTCAACCCGGCCACCGTGCAGTCCGGCCAGTCCTCCACCCTGACGCTGTCGGCGAGCTCCACCACGGCCCCCGGGCCGGCCAACGTCACCGTCAAGGGCCAGGGCGCCTCCCTCGCGCACACCGCCGACTACGCCCTGAGCGTCGGCGGCGGCCAGCCCGACCCCACCACCCCGCCGGACATCAGCGCGGCCAACGTCCAGGCCCACCTGAACCAGCTGGGCACCATCGCCACGCAGAACGGCGGCAACCGCCGGGCCGGCAGCGGCGGCCACACCCAGTCCCTCGCGTACATCAAGGGCAAGCTCCAGGCCGCCGGCTACACCGTCACCGAGCAGAGCTGCACCTCCTGCACCTACCCGTCGAACAACCTGATCGCCGACTGGCCGGGCGGCCCCGACGACCAGACCGTGATGTTCGGCGCCCACCTCGACAGCGTCTCCGCCGGCCCGGGCATCAACGACAACGGCTCCGGCTCGGCCACCCTGCTGGAGAACGCGCTGGTCCTGGCCCAGAAAAACCCCACCATGACCAAGCACGTGCGCTTCGCCTGGTGGACCGACGAGGAGCAGGGCCTGAACGGCTCGAAGTTCTACGTGGGCCAGCTGAGCAGCGCCCAGCGCGCCGCCGTCAAGGGCTACTACAACTTCGACATGGTCGGCTCGCCCAACGGCGGTTACTTCATCAACAACCTCAACTCCACCACCGCCGCCCCCCTGAAGGCGTACTGGACCTCGCTGAACCTCGCCCCCGAGGAGAACACCGAGGGCCAGGGCCGCAGTGACGACTACTCCTTCCAGCAGGCGGGCATCCCCACCTCCGGTTACGCGGCCGGCGCCAGCGCCCGCAAGACCGCCGCGCAGGCCTCGAAGTGGGGCGGCACCGCGAACGCCGCCTACGACTCCTGCTACCACAGCTCCTGCGACACCCCGAGCAACATCAACGCCACGGTCCTGGACCGCAGCGCCGACGGGGTCGCCTACACCATCTGGAAGCAGGCCGTCGGCGGCACCGCCCCGGCGTCCGACTTCTCCGTCGCCACCTCCCCCGCGGCCGGCACCGCCGCCCCGGGCTCCAGCGTCACCTCGACGGTGAACACCACCACCGTCAGCGGCAGCCCCCAGACCGTCGCCCTGACGGTCTCGGGCGCCCCGGCCGGCGTGACCGCCACCCTCAGCCCGTCCTCCGTGCAGTCCGGCCAGTCCGCCACCCTCACCGTCCAGGTCGCCGCGGGCACCGCCCCCGGCACGGCCACCCTGACCGTGACCGGCACCGGCACCACCACCCACAGCACCACCTACACCCTCACCGTCAGCGGGGGCGGCGGCAGCTGCACCCCGGCCGAGACCGTCGCCAACGGCGGCTTCGAGAACGGCGCGAGCCCCTGGAGCAGCACCTCCGGCGTCATCACCAACCAGGCGGGCGAGACCCCGCACGCCGGCGCGTACATGGCCTGGCTCAACGGCTGGGGCTCCCCGCGCACCGACAGCGTCTCGCAGTCGCTGACCCTGCCGGCCGGCTGCTCCTCGGCCCGCCTCTCCTTCTACCTGCACATCGACACCGACGAGACCGAGAACACGGTCTACGACACGTTCACCGTCTCGGTGGGCGGCCAGACCCTGGAGACCCTGTCCAACGTGGACGCGGGATCCGGCTACGTGCTCAAGAGCTATGACGTCTCCCAGTTCGCCGGGCAGACCGTCACCCTCGGGTTCCAGGGTGTGGAGGACCAGTCCCTCCAGACCTCCTTCGTGGTCGACGACGTCAGCCTGCGCGTGAGCTGACCGACTACGCGGCACCCTTCAGGGGCCCGGTCCGGCACCCCGCCGGACCGGGCTCCGCCGCGTCCGCCGCCTGTCCACGGCGGAAGGAGGCCGGCCCCGCTTTGGACACGGCGGCGCATCCCGGGCCGCCGGGGGCTCCGGCATGATCGGTTCCCCGAGCCCCGATCCCAGGAGATCCCCGACATGTCCGACATCTTGGTCCGCGCCGCACGGCCCGGCGACTTCGCCCAGTGGCGCGCCCTGTACCGGGGCTACGCCGAGTTCTACCGGGTGGAGCAGACCGAGGAGGCCGCCGCCACGGTGTGGTCGTGGATCAACGACCCGGACCACGAGGTGGGCGCCCTGGTCGCCGAGGACGCCGAAGGCCGGCTGGTCGGCCTCGCCCACCACCGCCCCTTCGCCCGCCCGCTGTCCGCGACGACCGGCTGCTTCCTGGACGACCTGTTCGTGGCCCCCGAGCACCGCGGCGGCGGCGCGGCCGACCTGCTACTGGGCGCCCTGCGCGAGCTCGCGGCGGAGCGGGGCTGGAGCGTCGTGCGGTGGATCACCGCCGACGATAACCACCGGGCCCGGTCCAAGTACGACCAGGTGGCCACCCGGACCATGTGGGTCACGTACGACATGCCCCCCGGCCGCTGACGGCTCCCGCTCACGCCTCCCCGGCCGCGTCCGCGCAGGCGGGACAGACCCGGTCCGCGTACGCCTCGGGGTACCAGGGCGAGCCTGGATGCTCGGAGGGCCGCCAGGAGGCCGTCTCCATGGCGAAGGTGTCCCGGCCGCAGAGGGTCCGGGGGCCGCGCACGTCGTGCCGGCCCGGGGCGGTGGAGGCCGCGTGCACGCGCAGGACGTCCTCGGGGGCGGGCTCCCCGGCGGGGTGCGCCGCGCCCGGCCGGTCGTACTCGTACACCACGACGGTCTCGCTCATACCTCCGACGATAGGCGGCCCGGCCCGGCCCCGCCGCGCCGGCGCGGGTCCGCCCGGCCGGATGGTCAGCGGCAGGCGCCGGCGGCCAGTTCCAGTTCGTCCGCCCACACCGCCGCGTCCCGGGGGCCGACGTGCGGGGCGGCCAGGGAGCGGACGCGGAAGCGGTTGCCCGGGGTGGCCGCGTCCGCCTCGCGGATCATCAGGTCCTGGAGCGCGAGCGGGATCGCCCGGTCCCAGGTGAACCGCAGGAAGGTGCGCGGCACCCGCCCCCACTTCTCCGGGATCCCCCGGCAGTCGGCGGTGGCGATCGCCGCCGACTCGTCGGGCTCCAGGGTGGCGAGCAGCGCCCGCACCTCGGCGTCGGGCCGGTCCGCGGCGAGGGCCTCCTTGGCCGCCGCGAAGAACGCCGGGTCGCCGGAGCGCCAGTTGGCCCGGTTGACGCCGAGTTCAGGTGGGGTCTCGACCCGGGCCATCCGGAACAGGGCACTGGTGGAGGCCTCCGGGGTGGCCATGAGCCGCGCGGCGGAGGCGTGCCCGGTCGTCGCGCAGTACGCGGAGGCGTACACCAGGTGGGAGATCAGCTCCGGCACCCGGTTGGCGACCGCGTTGAGGGTCACCCCGCCCATGCTCTGGCCGACCAGGACGACGGCCCCGAGGCGGGAGGCGCGCCGTACGACGCCCACGACGTGCTCGGCGAAGTCGTCCAGCGTCACCTTCCCGAGCGGCGAGGGCTCGCTGCGCAGCGCCTCCGGGTCCTGCGGGCTCTGGTAGGAGACCGGGAAGTAGGCGCCGCGCCCGTGCCCGGGCAGGTCCACGGCGATCGCCTTGTGCCCGCGCAGCCCCAGCTCGGCGAGGACGGGAGCCCACCCGTAGGAGTTCCCGCCGGCCCCGTGCACGAGTACGAACACGGGCGCGGCGCACCGCCGCTCGTCGGCACGGGCGGCGCCCGGGCCGACCCCGGCGGCGGCCACCGCCCCCGCCCCCACCACGGCCGCCTTCAGCACCCCGCGCCGGGACCGCACTCCGGAACCACCGATATCGCTCATGCGGCCGACTCTAAGAGCGCGCGGATCCGTCCTCGGCGGATTCCGGCCACCTCCTCGGCACGTGCCGTTACGAGGGACGGCCCGAATCCGTCGGCCGCGCCCGCGCGTCACCGGCGGGGCGCTTCCCCTCGGCCTCCAGCAGCAGCTGGGCATAGGTCTTCTGCGTCATCGAACCACGCACTTTCTGGAGCCCGTACCGCTCGATCGCCTTGTCGTTCCGGAAGAGGTAGTTCACCGAGAAGGGCTTCTTCTCGCCGGGAGCCGTCACCGCCACGGTGATGTACGGGTACCTGTTCTGACGCACCCACCACAGCGTCACCCGGGGCCGGCCACGCGTCTCGTTGAGGAGCTCGTTACTGTTCGAAAGGTCGGCCTGGTACCGGAAGTAGTCGGCGGCCGGGCCCGGGGGATCCTCCGCCCTTCCCTGCTTCTGAAGCTTTCCGCGCCCTATTCCGGAGAGTTCGTATTCCGCACTGACGGTCGCCTTGTCCTTCCTGACCATGTACAGCTCGGTCTGGGCCATGATGGACTTGAACCGGTCCGGCTGGGGGATCTCCACGTACTCGTCCGCCGACATCTCTTCACCCGGGCTCAGGGAAAGCCCCGGCGGGTTGATGAACTCACCACTGGTGACCAGCCTGTACTGCGCCTGGGGCTGCCCGGGCTGCACATTGGACGGCGTCCGGCCGTTGATGAAATATATGCTTCCCAGTATGTAGACGGGAATCTGGCCCAGGTTCTTCACGTGCAGATGGACCGTCAGGACCATCACCTTCCCCTTGCCGTCCCAGGCGGCCGTCCCGAGGTCGGCTCCCGTCTCTACCAGCGGGTACGTCACGGAGGGCAGGTAGATCTGCGTGTAGGCCATATTGGCCACGGCCAGCAGGATGGGGATGACCGCCCCCGCCAGCACCCGCACGGGGTTACGGATTCCCGTCCACGCACGGTTGCGGCAGAGGACCCACAGGGCCCATACGGACCAGAAGGCCAGGGCCGCCCGGACCAGCAGGTACGGCGTGTACTCCCAGGCGTTGACGTGCATGAACAGCAGCAGCAGATTGACGGCCAACGCGGAAAGGCCCCCGATGAAGATGATGATTCCGGAGTAACTCCTCTTCCGTTTGTGCCAGTAGTCGAAAGCAGCCAGCGCGGCGGCCACCGCCACCACGGCCGCTCCGAGGAAGATGATCCCTGTGACCCGCCCGGGGTAGCTCAGGGCGTGGAAGGCGTCGATCCTGCCGATCCAGACGAGCTCGCACGCGGTCGCCAGGAGGCCGGCCGTCATCGCGAGACCAACGGCCCGGCGCTTCCAGGGATAGCCCGGCCAGACGGTGCAGTCCCCGCCGATCCACTGGATGTCCTTCTCGAACGCCACACCGGCACGGCGCAGGATCTTCTGCAGGTCCCCGGCGGAGCGCGCCTGGCCCACAGGCTTGCCGTCCACCGTGACTTTCCGCAGGCCGAAACCGTCCGGTCGCCCCACGACGACCGCGGGCGCGTTCGTCATGACACCAGTCTGCCGCCGAACGCCGGGCCGCGCCCCCGGAGCGGTACGGCATGCGGCCCGGAGCGGTGCGCAGGATGCTGGTCATGACCCCTCATGGATCCTCCCAGGAGGAACTCTCATGCGCACACGACTCCTCGGCCTCGCGACCGCCGCGATGGTCGTCGTCCTCGGCCTCATGGGCCCCGCCGCGCAGGCCGCGGCCGCGCCCCGGGTCAGCGGGGACGACTGCGTGACGGGCGGAGGCTCGGTGCAGTACGACTCGATCGTCGGCCAGTGGACGTGCATCGGCGGTACACACGCCGACGAGCCGATCAACTGACACATCCGACGGGTCATCAGGTCAAGCGTCCCGGACCCTTGACTCCTTACGCGCCAGTAGCGATTCTCATGCCCACCGTTGCACCGGGCATGACAACTCATGCCTCGATCCGACCGCGCTCTCCGCCGACCGAAGGCATGAGTGATCACCTTGACCCCTCACCCTCCCCCACGCCCGCGCGCACGCCGTCGGCGCGGGCGTCCCTTCGCCCTCTTCTCCCTCCTCATCGCCGTCATCGCCATGGCGCTCGCCCCCGCGCCCAGTTCCGCCGCCGGCTCCGCGTCCGATCCCGGCTGGTGGAACCCCACCGCCCGGCCGCAGCCGGACTCCGGCATCAACGTGACCGGTGAGCCCTTCAAGGGCACCGACGCCCAGGGCAAGGTCCGCGGCTTCGTCGACGCACACGACCACCTGATGTCGAACGAGGGCTTCGGCGGACGCCTCATCTGCGGCAAGCCCTTCTCCGAACTGGGCGTCGCCGACGCCCTCAAGGACTGTCCCGAGCACTACCCCGACGGCACCCTCGCCGTCTTCGACTTCATCACCAAGGGCGGGGACGGCAAGCACGACCCCGTCGGCTGGCCCACGTTCAAGGACTGGCCCGCCCACGACTCCCTGACCCACCAGCAGAACTACTACGCCTGGGTCGAGCGCGCCTGGCGCGGCGGCCAGCGGGTCCTCGTCAACGACCTCGTCACCAACGGGGTGATCTGCTCGGTCTACTTCTTCAAGGACCGCGGCTGCGACGAGATGACCGCCATCCGTCTGGAGGCGCAGAAGACCTACGACATGCAGGCCTTCGTCGACAAGATGTACGGCGGCCCCGGAAAGGGGTGGTTCCGCATCGTCACCAGCTCCGACCAGGCCCGCGAGGTGATCAAGCAGGGCAAGCTGGCCGTCGTCATGGGCGTGGAGACCTCCGAACCCTTCGGCTGCAAGCAGATCCTCGACGTGGCGCAGTGCTCCAAGGCCGACATCGACCGCGGCCTGGACGAGCTGTACGGGCTGGGCGTGCGCAGCATGTTCCTGTGCCACAAGTTCGACAACGCCCTGTGCGGGGTGCGCTTCGACGAGGGCGCCCTGGGCACGGCGATCAACGTCGGCCAGTTCCTGTCGACCGGAACCTTCTGGAAGACCGAGACGTGCACGGGCCCGCAGAAGGACAACCCGATCGGCCTCGCGCCCGCTCCGTCGGCGCAGAAGGAGCTCCCGGCGGGCGTGACGGTCCCCTCGTACGCCGCCGACGCGCAGTGCAACACCCGCGGCCTCACCGAACTCGGCGAGTACGCCGTACGCGGCATGATGAAGCGGAAGATGATGCTCGAGGTCGACCACATGAGCGTCAAGGCCGCCGGCCGTGCCTTCGACATCCTGGAGTCCGAGTCGTACCCGGGCGTGATCTCCTCGCACAGCTGGATGGACCTCGGCTGGACCGAACGCCTCTACAAGCTGGGCGGTTTCGCCGCGCAGTACATGAGCGGCTCGGAGGCGTTCAGCGCGGAGGCCAGGCGCACGGACGCGCTCCGCGAGAAGTACCACGTCGGCTACGGCTACGGCACCGACATGAACGGCGTCGGCGGCTGGCCCGGCCCCCGCGGGGCCGACACCCCGAACCCGGTGAAGTACCCCTTCCGCAGCACCGACGGGGGCTCGGTCATCGACCGGCAGACCGCCGGGGAGCGCACCTGGGACCTCAACACCGACGGCGCCTCGCACTACGGCCTGGTCCCCGACTGGATCGAGGACATCCGGCTGGTCGGCGGCCAGGACGTGGTCGACGACCTCTTCAGGGGCGCCGAGTCCTACCTCACCACCTGGGGCGCATCCGAGAAGCACCAGGGCAGCGTCAACCTCGCCGCCGGCTCCTCCGCGTCGGCGTCCACCTCGGAGTGGTGGAACCCGTTCGTCGACTACTCCCCCGCCCGGGCCGTGGACGGCGACTCGGGCACCCGCTGGGCCAGCGAGTGGAACGACGACCAGTGGCTGCGCGTCGACCTCGGCTCGGCGCACCGCGTCGGCCGGGTCACGCTCGACTGGGAGCGCGCGTACGGGAAGGCGTACCGGATCGAGACGTCCACGGACGGCTCGAACTGGCAGACGGTCTGGGCCACCTCCGACGGCGACGGCGGCCTGGACACCGCCCGGTTCGACGGGGTGACGGCCCGCTACCTCCGCGTCCAGGGGGTGCGGCGCGCCACCCAGTGGGGCTACTCCCTGCACGAGGTGGGCGTCTTCAGCAGCTGAGGCGGCGGGGGCCGGCCGGACCGGCCGGCCCCCGTCCGGCCCGTGAACGAGAGGGGTCCCATGGCGCGGATGCCGTCGGCGGAGCGACGGGCCCAGCTGACCGAGGCCGCGATCCGCGCGATGACCCGCGACGGCGTCGCCCGCACCACGACCCGGTCCATCGCCGCCGAGGCCGGGGTGTCGCTCAGCGTCGTCCACTACTGCTTCGACTCCAAGCAGGCCCTGCTCGAAGCCGTCATCGAGGCGATCACCGCGCACTACGTCTCGGTGGTCAAGGAGGCGATCCGCCCGAAGCCCACCCCGCGCGAGACGATCCGGGCGGGCTTCCAGGCGTACTGGGACCACGTGTGCGCCCAGCCCGGCGAGCACATGCTGACGTACGAGCTCACCCAGTACGCCCTGCGCCGGCCGGGGTTCGAGCACCTGGCGCGCCGTCAGTACGCGATGTACCGGGACACCTACGAGGAGCTCATCCGGCAACTGAGCCACGACACCGGACTGGTCCCCCGGGTCCCGGTCGCCGTGCTGGCCGGCTACCTGGCCGCGATGACGGACGGGCTGACGCTCGCCCTGCTGGTGCTGGGCGACGAGAAGTCGGCCGCCGGGATCCTGGACATGATCACCGACCATGTCCAGGGCCTCATGGGCACGTGACGCTCAGGCCGGATCGGCCGCCTGCCAGACGGTGGTGATGTTGCAGAACTCGCGGATGCCGTGGCCGGAGAGCTCCCGGCCGTAACCCGACCGCTTGACGCCGCCGAAGGGCAGGGCGGGGTGCGAGGCCGTCATCCCGTTGACGAAGATGCCGCCCGCCTCCAGGTCGTGGACGAACCGCTCCAGGTCGGCGTCGTCGCGGGTCCAGACGTTCGAACTCAGCCCGAACGGAGTGTGGTTGGCCCGCTCCACGGCCTCGTCGAGGCTGCCCACCCGGTACAGGGTGGCGACGGGCCCGAAGGTCTCCTCCAGGTCGATCCGCATCCCCGGGGTGACGTCGGCCAGCACGGTGGGCTCGTAGAACCATCCGTCCGGGTGCTCCGGCGGCCGCCGGCCGCCGCACAGGACGGTGGCCCCGTGCCGGACGGCGTCGTCGACGAGCTCCTCGACGTCGGCGCGGCCGCTCTCGGTGGCCAGCGGGCCGACGTCCGTGGACTCGTGCATCGGGTCGCCGACGGTCAGTGCGCGCATGCCCTCCGTGAAGAGCCGGGCGAACTCCTCGTAGACGTCCGTGTGGACGATGAACCGCTTGGCGGCGATGCAGGACTGTCCGTTGTTCTGCACCCGCGCCGTCACGGCGGTCTTCGCGGCGCGGGCGATGTCGGCGGAGGGCATCACGATGAACGGGTCGCTGCCGCCGAGCTCCAGGACCGTCTTCTTCACCTCGTCCCCGGCGACCGAGGCCACGGCCCGCCCGGCCGGTTCGCTGCCGGTCAGGGTGGCGGCGGCCACCCTCGGGTCGCGCAGGATGCCCTCGACGGGGCCCGAGCCGATCAGCAGGGTCTGGAAGCAGCCCCGCGGGAACCCGGCGCGCTCGAAGAGCTCGCCCAGGTAGAGGGCCGTCTGGGGGACGTTCGAGGAGTGCTTCAGCAGGCCCACGTTGCCCGCCATCAGCGCGGGCGCGGCGAACCGTACGACCTGCCAGAGCGGGAAGTTCCACGGCATGACGGCGAGCACCACCCCGAGCGGGCGGTAACGCACCCGGACGGCCGAGGCCCCGGCGTCGCGGACGTCGGAGTCGGCGGGGTGCTCGTCGGCGAGGAGGCCCTCGGCGTGGGCGGCGTACCAGCGCATCGCCTTGACGCACTTGGCCGCCTCGGCGCGGGCGGCGGCCAGGGGCTTGCCCATCTCGACGGTCATGGTGCGGGCGATGTCCTCGCCCTCGGCCTCCAGGAGGTCGGCCGCCCGGTTCAGCAGCGCGGAACGTTCGGCGAAGGTGGTGCGCCGGTAGGAGACGGCCGTGCGCGCGGCCTCGTCCAGGCGGCGTTCGATGCCGTCGGCGTCGAGCGCGTCGAAGGTGCGCAGGGTCTGGCCTGTGGCGGGGTTGACGGTGGCGATGGGCATGGTCCGACCTTCCTGCGAGGGAGCCGCCCCACCGACCCTGCCCGCCCGCTCCCCGGGGCGCAACGCGAGGACCGGCCGTCGCCGCCCGGCTGCTGAGACGTTTCCGCAAAGGATCCCGGCGCGGTCGCACAATGGGACCAGGAGACCCGGAGGAGCCGGCCGGGCGGGAGGCACACGGACCGTGGACGAGCGGGCACAGGACGAACCGGAGCGCCGCCGGGAGTGGGCCCGGCGGCTGGTGGCGGGCCTTGCCGCGGCCGAGGACGTCGACCGGGCGCTGGCGGCCGTGCTCGACCCGGACCCGGACCTGCAGGCGGAGAACAGCGCCCGCCGCGCCCGCGCCGTGCACGCGGCCGCCCTGGGCCTCGGTCCGGCGGGCTGCGCGGCGGCCGCCGGAATCCCGGAGGCTCTGCTCGCCGGGTGGCGGGCCCAGGACCCCGCCTTCGAGGCCGCGCTCGCGGCGGCGACGGCCCTGGCGGCCGCCCACCGGGCCCCGGCCCGGGGCCGGATCGGCGCGCTGGGGCTGCGGCTGTTCCTTCAGGCCGTGGCCCGGGGCGTGCACACCGGCACGGCCGCCACGACCGTCGGCCTGCGCTCGGACCAGCTGCTGCGGCTGCGCCGGGCGAACCCCCTGGTGGCGGCCCTCGTGGACGCGGCCGTCCAGCAGGCGCGGGGGCTGCGCGGCAACGACCGCCGCCCGAAACGGGCGCCGTCCTACCGCCTGGTCACCCTCCGCACCCCGGCGTCCCGCCCGGATCCGGACCACCCCCGGCCGGACGCGCCGCCGGGCTGACGCGGCCGCGGGCGGCGGTTGCGGGCTGTGGTTACGGGCGGCGGCGCGGCTTGCCGCCGCCGCGCTTGGGGGCGGCCCCGCCTCGGGCGTTCGGCTTGCCGCCGGACCGGGCCGCCGGCTTGCCGGAGCCCTTGCCGCCGGTCTTCTTCGCCGGGGCGGCCTTGCGCTCCTGCTTGGGCTGCGCCGGCGCCGCCTGACGGCCGCGCGAGCTGTTGACGGTGCGGCCCCGGACGATGCCGATGAAGTCCTCGACCATGTCGGTGGTCTTCTCCTCCGGCCAGGACAGCGCGACCCGCGAGGCGGGGGCGTCCGTCACCGTCCGGTAGGTGAGGTCCTTGCGGTGGTGCAGCCGGGCGAGGGACTGCGGGACGACGAGGACGCCGATACCGGCCGCCACCAGCTCGATCGCGTCCGCCGTGGTGGCGGGCCGTTCGAAGGCGGGCTTGCCGGGCGGGGTCTGCCAGCCGAGGACGTCGTCCAGCGGGTGGAGGACGATCTCGTCGGCCAGGTCCTCGGTGGACACCTCGTCCACGGCGGCCACGACGTGGTCCTTGGGGACCACGACCACGGTGGTCTCGGTGTAGAGCGGGATCGCGCTGAGGTCCGCACCGTCCACGGGCAGCCGGACGAAGCCGGCGTCGGCGTCTCCGGAGCGCAGCACGGCGAACGCCTCACCGGCGCTCACGCCGACGAGGGTCAGCGGGATGTCGGGCAGCCGCTCGTTCCAGATCCGCACCCACTTGGTGGGCGTCACTCCCGGGACATAGGCGAGCCGGAACGAAGGGGATGCATCCGAGCCTGTCACCCCGCAAGGTTACCGGTCGTGGTCGGAGCCCGCGCACATGCTCGATACCCTTGGAGCATGACGTCGCACCAGAGCACCCAGACGATGAAGCCCGCGACCGCGGCGAAGAAGCTGGGTGTGTACCTCGAGGCCACCCCCGCAGAGTTCCAGGAGGGCGTGGTCTCGCGCACCGAGCTGAACGCACTCCAGGCCGAGCCGCCCGCCTGGCTCGTGGAGCTGCGGCGCAACGGCCCGCACCCGCGCCCGGTCGTCGCCTCGAAGCTGGGCGTCTCCATCGCCGGGCTCGCGCGCGGCGGGGTCACCGAGGCGCTCACCACGGAGCAGATCGAGGCCCTGAAGCAGGACAACCCGGAGTGGCTGCAGAAGGAGCGGGCCACCCAGGCCGAGGTCCGCAAGGAGGCCGTCCGCATCAAGGAGAAGCAGGCGGAGAAGGCGCAGAAGGACGCGCAGAAGCGCTCCTGACCCCCTCCTCCCCCCGCACGCACGACGGCCGGGCCGGGTCCCCCTCGGGGGGCCCGGCCCGGCCGTTCTCGTGCCGGGGCCCGAGGTCCTGGACGCCTCAGAGGCCCGGGACACCGTCGCCGGACGGGGAGACCAGGCCCCACTCGTATGCCGTGATCACGAGCTGGACCCGGTCGCGGGCGCCCAGCTTGGTGAACAGCCGCGCCACATGGGCCTTGGCGGTGGCGGCGGAGATGAACAGTTCCCCGGCGATCTCCCCGTTCGACCGGCCCCGCCCCACCAGGGTGAGGACCTCCCGCTCCCGGTCGGTGATGCCGGCGACCGGCCGCGCGGGCCGGCCGGGAGCGGGGCCGGGGCCCCGGACGAAGTCCGCGATCAGGCGGCGGGTGACGCCCGGGGCGATCAGGGCGTCCCCGGAGGCGACCACGCGGACGGCCGCGAGGATGTCCTCCAGGGCCATGTCCTTGACCGCGAACCCGCTCGCGCCCGCGCGCAGCGCCCCGTAGACGTGCTCGTCCTCGTCGAAGGTGGTCAGGACCAGCACCCGGGGCGCGCCCGGCCCGCCGGTGATCCGGCGGGTGGCCTCGATACCGTCCATCCCCGGCATCCGGATGTCCATCACCACCACGTCGGGTCGGTGCGCGGCGGCCAGCTCGACGGCTTCCGCGCCCGTGCCGGCCTCGGCTACCACCTCCAGGTCGGCCGTCTCCCCGATGAGCACCCGCAGCCCGGAGCGGACCAGCGGCTGGTCGTCGACGAGCAGGACGCGGACCGGACCGCCGGTCATGGCCGCTCCCCCGCTTCCCCGGCGGGCAGCGGGATCTCCGCCGCCACCCGGAACCCGCCCTCGGGGCGCGGTCCGGCGCTGAAGCGGCCCCCGAGCAGGCCGACCCGCTCGTACATGCCCGTGATGCCGAAGCCGGCCTTCCCCGGGCGCACCGCCGCGCCCCTGCCGTCGTCGGTCACCTCCACCCGCAGCTCCCCCTCCCGGAATTCCACGGTCACCCGGGCCCGGGCGGAGCCCCCGGCGTGCCGGACGACGTTGGTGAGGGCTTCCTGGACGATCCGGTAGACGGACAGGTCGATGTCCGGGGGCAGCGGACGCGGCTCGCCGGTCCGGCGGACGTCCACCCCGGCGCCCGAGCCCGCGAACGAGGCGGCCAGCGCGTCGAGGTCGGCGAGGCCCGGCGCCGGCCCCGTCGGGGCAGGGCCCGCGTCCCCGTCGGGTTCGGCCCGGCGCAGGGCTACCAGGGTCCGGCGCAGGCCCGCGAGGGTCTCCCGGCTGGTGTTCTCGATGGCTCCGAGCGCGCTGCGCGCCTCCTCGGGCCGGGTCGCGATGACCCGGGCGCCGACCCCCGCCTGGATGGCGATGACGCCGATGCTGTGGGCGACCATGTCGTGCAGCTCCCGCGCGATGCGCAGGCGTTCGGCGGTCACCGCCTCGGACACGGCCTGGGCGCGCAGCTCCACCGCGTGTTCGCGCCGCTGGCGCAGCAGCAGGCCGGCCATGCAGCAGGTTCCCAGGCCCAGGACCGCGATCAGGCCCGCGCTCGTCAGGGCGGCGCCGGGCGCGAGGAGCCCCACGGCGAGGACCTGCACCACCCCGACGGTGATGCCGGCGGCGAGGGCCGCCCGCCGGGGGCGCACGGCCACCACGACCGCGAGGAGGAGGTCCACAGGGAGGTAGGCCAGCAGCCGGTCCGGGCTCCCCCCGCCTGCCCCGGCCCTGGCCCCGAAGGCGACGAGCGTACCGGCGAGGACGCTCAGGCCCAGCGCCACCAGGGGCCGGCGCCGGACCAGCCCGGCCAGCAGGGTCACCGCCAGCAGCAGGACGATCGCCGTCGACGGGCCGGCGCCGGACGGGCCGGCGCCGATGAGCAGGCCGGCGCAGAGGAGGTAGAGGACGGCGCCGCCCCAGTCGAGCAGGGCGGTCCGCGTCCCCGCCCTCGCCTCCGTACCGAAAGACGCGCTCAGCGCTGTTGTGTTCATGCCCCGACGGTAATCACCGCGCCCCGTACGGACATCGGCCCGCGGGCTTACGCCCCCAGGCGGTGCGCGCTCGCGCGAAACCGGCTGAAACCCGTTCGGCGGTGGGGCGTTAGAAGGACGGACCGGCGCGTGCGCCCGCACCGTGCGCCGGTCCACCACGCCGGTGCGAGCGAGTACGAGGACGAGGAGCGAGATGACGGACACCACGGCGGCCGGCTCCGGCCGCGGGAGACTTGCAGTCCACTGCCGGAGGATCACCGAGGACCCGTCGTTCGGCATGGGCGTCTTCGTCGTGATCCTCATCAACGCGGGCCTGATGGGGGCGGAGACGTACAGCGGCCTGGCCGCGTCCCAGGGGCGGGTCCTGCAACTGGCGGAGGACGGCTGCCTGGTCCTGTTCACACTGGAGATGGTGTTGCGCCTGGGCTCCTACGCGGACCGGCCGAAAGCATTCTTCCGGGACCCCTGGAACATCTTCGACCTGCTGATCGTGGCCTCGGCCTTCCTGCCGTTCCTGCGTTCGAACACCACCGTGCTCCGGCTGCTGCGGCTGGCCCGCGTGCTGCGCACCGCCCGTTTCCTGCCCCACCTGCGCATCCTGCTGCTCGCGGTCGGGCGCAGCCTGCCGGGCACGGCGAGCTTCCTGTTCGTCGGCGCGCTGGTGGTGTACGTGTACGCGATGGTCGGCTGGGTCTGCTTCGCCCACTCCGACCCGCAGCACTACGGCTCGATCGGCCGGGCCGCGCTCACGCTGTTCCTGCTCACCACCCTGGACGGGCTCACGGACGCCGTCCGGGCGGGGCTGGAGATCTCCCGGTTCAGCATCGTCTACTACGCCTCTTACGCGCTCCTCGCCTCGTTCGTGCTGGTCAACGTCCTGATCGGGGTGGTGCTCAACTCCCTCGACGAGGCGCGGGAGATGGAGGAGGCCGACGCCCGGGCCCGGGAGCGGGCGGCGCGGGACATGGACGCCGCCGACGAGGTCCGCGAGCGGATCGGCGCGGCCCGTCTCGCCCTGGACGACCTGGAGGCCAGCCTCGACCTGGCCCGGTCCGCGCCCCCGGCCGCGCCCGGGCCACGGGAGGCGAAGGAGTGCGAGCGGCGGCTGGAGTCCGCCGTGTAGCCGGCGCGGCGCCCACCGGGGACCGGGCCGCCGCGGGGCGGCCCGGTTTCGGCCATCCCCGGCGCACATGCCCCCCGGTCTTGCCCCAACTCCCCTGCGGCGTGAAAGAGTTGTCGGTGCACCGAGCCGCTGGGCGACGGGGAGGGTGGTCGGCATGGGTACCGACGTGCGTACGGTCGAGGTCCCGCTCGGGGACGGCACCGACGGGGTCTTACGGGTACAGATACGCGAGGTCGACGAATCGCTGGCGCGGGTCGGCCGCGGCGGCGGCGCGGTGGCACGGGCCTCGCGCTCCTTCGGGGACATGGTGGACGGCATCCGGCCGGTCGCCGACAGCTTCGTCAGCCGTCTCGGCGCCATGGCCCACCGGCCGGACGAGATCACCCTCGAATTCGGGGTGTCCCTGTCGGCCGAGGCCGACATCGTGATCGCGAGCACCACGACCGAGGCCAACTTCTCGGTCACCCTGACCTGGAACTCCCGGGCCCCCCGCGACACGCCGTAAGGGGCTGGGGATGACCACCGGGAGCGGCGGCCCCGCGAGCGCCGACGCCGTACTGGGCTCCGCCGTCGTCCGCGTCACCGGCCCGGACGGGGTGGTGGGCGGCGTCGGCTTCCTCGTGGCCCCGGACCTGGCGCTGACCTGCGCCCACGTCGTCGCCGACGCGCTGGGGCTGGCCCGCGCACGGGTCGCGGCCCCGGCCGGCACCCTGACCCTCGACCGCCCCCTGTCCGGCAGCCCCGGCAGTACCCCGGCGGAGGTGGCGCACTGGGTCCCGCTGCGGGACGACGGCACCGGGGACATCGCCGTCCTGCGGCTGGCGGCCCCGGTCCCGGGCGCGACCCCGCCGGCCATGGCCTCACCGCCCGGCGTGTGGGACCACCCGGTGCGGGTGGCGGGCTTCCCCGCCTCCTCCCCCGGCGGCGTCTGGCACGCCGGGCGGCTGCGCGGCCCCACGGCCGAGGGGTGGGTGCAGCTCTCCGGCGCCGACGGGCAGGGCGTGCCCGTGGACAGGGGGTTCAGCGGCAGCCCCGTCTGGGACGACCGGGCCGGGGCCGTCGTCGGCATGGTCGTGGCGGCCCAGCTCTCGGGAGCCCGCCAGAGCTTCATGATCCCCACCCGGACCCTGCTCGCGGAGGTCCCCGCCCTCTCCCCCGTTCTCACCCCGGCCTCCCCCTTCCGGGGCCTGGGGACCTACCGGGAGGCCGACGCGGAGGTGTTCTTCGGCCGGGACACCGAGGCCGCCGACGTCACCGCCCTCCTGAACTCCGGCCCCCGCCCCTGCGTGGCCCTGATCGGCCCCTCGGGCTGCGGGAAGTCCTCGCTGGCCCTGGCCGGAGTGGCGCCCCGGCTGCGGGCCCGGGGCCACGAGGTGCTGGTGGTCCGGGCCGCCGACGGGCTCCCGGTGCGCACCGCCCTCGCGGCGGAGCTCGCCCGGCTGGCCCGGCCCCGGCGGCACGCCGGGCCGGCGGCGCCGGAGGACCTGGAGGAGTCCCTGACCCGGCACGGCCTGCCGGCCGCCGCCCGGCTGGCCCTGGGCGACGGGCACGCCGAGCGGCTGCTCGTCGTACTCGACCAGGCCGAGGCCGTCCTCGCCGACCCGCGGCGCGCGCAGGACGACACCGTGGGGCTGCTCTTCCCCGATCCGCATCCCCCCGGACTGCGGGTCCTCCTCACGCTCCGGACCGACTTCACGGACGCGGCCGTGGCGCACCCCGTCCTGGGCCCGGCCCTGGCCCGGGCCACCGTCCGGCCGCTGCTGCCCATGACCCGCGCCCAGATGTCCGAGGTGATCCTGCGTCCCCTGACGCGCCTCCCCTCCGTCTCCTACGACCCCGGGCTGGTCGCCCGGATGCTGGACGACGCGGGTACCGGACCCGGCGCCCTGCCGCTGCTGGGATTCGTCCTGGCCCGGCTCTGGGACGAGCAGGCCCTCGGACGGCTGCGGTTCGACTCGTACGAGGAGATCGGCGGGGTCCGGGGCGCGCTCGGCCGGCACGCGGAGGCCGCCTGGCGGGAGTGCGTCGGGGAGGACGACCGGGAGGAGGCCCTCAGGCTGCTCACCGCGCTCGTCAGACTGCTGCCGGGGAGCGAGGCCCCGCTGCGCGCGGTGCTGGGCCGGGCCGAGGCCGGGGAGGAGCGCTGGCGGATCGCCGGCCTGCTGGCGGAGCGGCGGATCCTGGTCGTCGGCGGGGATCCGGAGCGCGGCCAGACCGTGGAGCTGGCGCACGAGGCGCTGATCGGCGCCTGGCCCACCCTGGCCCGGCAGGTGGCGCACGACCGGCAGTTCCTCAGCTGGCGCGCCGGACTGCGCCACGACCTCGACCGCTGGCACGCTTTGGGCGAGCCCCGGGACCAGCTGCTGACGGGCGCCCCGCTCGACACCGCCGTCGCCCAGACCGCGACCCGAGGCGGCGAACTCTCCGCACGGGAGCGCGCGTTCCTGCGGGCGAGCCTGGCCCGGCGTGCGGAGGAGGCGGCTCAGGCCCGGCGGGCCGGGTGGCTGAAACGGGCGGCCGTCGTCGTGCTGAGCCTCGCGCTGGTCGCCACCCTCTTCGTCTCCTGGAAGCTGTACGGGGCGAAGGGCAGGCTCGACGAGGACCTGCGGCGCGGCGCCTCCCCGCAACTGGCCCAGCTGGCGGCGCGGCTGGACGACGTCTCGCTCGGCACTTCGGCCCTGATGAGCGCGGCCGCGTACCGCACGTCCCCGAAACCGGAGGCGCAGACGGCCCTGTTCGAGCAGTACGTACGGATGCGGCAGGTCGACCGGATCGTGCTGGAGGGCAGGGGTGAGGTCCGGAACACGATCCTCAGCGAGGACGGCCGGCACGTCACCATCGGCCTCTCCTCCGGCGACCTCCTGGGCGCCGACCTCGGCACGGGACCACCACGCGTCTCCGGCCTCCGGGAGGGCACCACCCGGCTGGTGACGGCTTCCGGGGACGGGCGCACCGCCGCGGCCTCCAGCCCCCACGGCGTCATCACGGTGGGCGTCCGTCAGGCCGACGACAGCTGGCGGACGGTGAAACTGCGGGGTGCCGAGCAGGTCCGGGACAACGCCCGGCCCGCCGACGACCTCCGCTTCGACGCCTCGGGGCGACGGCTGCTCGCGGCCATCCCCACGGAGGGCGTCGAGGTGTGGGAGGCGCTCCAGGGGACGAGGGTCGGGCCCACGCTCGTCCCGCCCCCGGGCTGGACGGTCCCGAACGCCTGGTTCGGGCCGGACGGCGATACCGTCATCGGCCGGATCGTCCGGGAAGGAGCGGCCGCCGGGGCGAACGGCAGGCTCGTGCGCTGGCAGCTCTCCGACGGCCGCCTCGACGAGCAGTCCTGGGGCACCGAGGAGACCGGCCCGGTCACCGTGAGCGCCGACGGCTCCACCCTCGTCCGCTGCACCGGGGAGGGTGTCCTCCAGGCCTGGGACCTGGCCGGGCAGCCGAAGGTGAGGAAGCAGTACGGCACCGGCCAGCTGGGCCTGGTCTGCCCGCTGTACGTGCCCCGGCTCGACCGGACCGGACGCTTCCTGCTCAACCCGGCGCAGCGGTTCGGGGGGTCCCTGGGCCGGTACCGGTGCCTGGTGCTGGACCTCCAGGAGGGGCTGCCCGCCACGCTCGACCTGCCGGCCGCCGCCCAGCAGGACGAGTTCGTCGCGGGTTCCGCGACGCTGCCGGCGATCAGCCTCGCCGGGCCTCCCGAGGCCATGAAGGTGGCGATCAGCGCGGGCGGCACGATCGTCGTGGCCGAGGTGCCGCGGCCGACCGGCTTCGACGCCGCCATGCTCACGAGTCTGATCCGCACCGTGGACGTGGACACCGGCCGGGTCGCCAGTGTGGACGCGGACGGCGCCACCCTGCGCCTGTGGGACCTGACGACGCACCGCCAGCTCGCGGCCCTGCGTCCCTCGGCCCCGCTCGCCCGGCTCTACGCGTCGTTCAGCCCCGACGGCAAACGGCTGCTGACCGTCACCGCCGACGGCCTCGGGGTCCTGGTGTGGGACCTGAGGCAGGAGGGCGGCCCCCCTCTCACCGAGGTGCGCCGGCTCGGCCTGCCCGCTCCCCCCGGCATCGACCCGTCGCGCGCGGACCCCCGCACGGGCCGCACACCGGCCTGGGTCGGCGTCTCGTTCGACGGCGCCGACCACGCTCTGGTGTCGGCCGTCTCCTATGTGTCCCGCTGGGACCTGAATACCGGCAGGGCGGCGGGTGAGACGTACCGGCCGAGGGCCCAGGACCCGATCGACGTGTCGACGGCCGCCGCGTCCGTCTTCGCCACGGCCCGCCCCGGTCACCACCAGGCGGCGGTCCGTGCTCCGGGTGACCGGATCCAGCTCTGGGACTTCGAGAAGGGCACGGCCGACACGATCCCGTTCAAGGAGGAGGACGGTTACGTGAGCCAGATGCTCTTCGACCCGAGCGGCCGCAAGCTGGCGGTCCTCACCAAGGACGGACGCCTGCAGATCCGGGACGTGGAGGGGAAGGAGCCGACGAGGACCCTCGCCTACCAGGGCACCCGGTGGCTGAACGGCTTCCCCGACGCGTCGACGCTGAGCACGGTCGGCTCGGTCAACTCCTTCACCTTCTGGGATCTGGCCCAGGGCGCCGAGAAGTACCACTTCACCCCCGGCTACGGCGGCACCGTCGACTGGTCGCAGGACGGCCGGCGACTCGCCTGGCTGGACGGCTCCGGCGTGCGGGTACTGCCCCTTGACCCGGAGGCCTGGCGGGCCCGGGCGTGCCGGCTGGCCGCGCGCCCCTTCACGGACGGCGAGCGCCGGCTCCTGCCCCCGGGCTCCCGCTCCGACGCCTGCGCGGGCCTGAAGGGGTGAGCCCGCGCGGGCGCCGGCCGGGTCAGCCGCCGTCGCGGACGGCGACGATGCCGTTGAACACGCCGACGTACGCCGTGCCGTCGGGGCCGAGGGTGATCGGCGCCCAGTTGTTGTCGTACAGCGGGCCGGTGCCCGTCAGCCGCCGCCAGCGGCGCTCACCGGTGCGGAAGTCGACCGCCGTGAGGTACCAGGCGTCGATGCCCCAGAAGTTGGGTTCCTTCTCGTAGAAGTAGAGCAGCCCGTTGCCGGTGGAGAGCTTGGGGACGACGGAGGGCGAGCGGATCGCGCTCTGCCAGACCGTGTCGCAGCCGCTGCCGTCCGCGCGGACGTCGATGCGGCTGACGCCGCCGACGACCGACTTGCCCAGCAGCAGCGAGGTGACGTTCTCGTAGCCGTAGTTGTTCTCGACGACGATGCTGTTGCCCCAGGTGATCAGCGAGTTGTCGGTGGTCGAGGCGCCGGAGCCGAAGACGGGCACCTTGCAGACCAGCCGCCGGTCGGCGGGGACGTCGGCGCCGCGCCGGTAGACCAGGACGTTCATCCGGTCGTCGGCGTTGTCGGTGATGGCGACGTAGCCGTTGCCGAAGAGGTCGGGGGTGGTGCCCGAACCCTGGTTCACGGAGCCGGGCTTGGTCCCGGTCCCGCGGTCGTACGTCTGGCGCCACTGCGCCTCGGGGGTGCCGTCGGCGGTGGCGCGGAAGCCGTAGAGGGCGTGGTCGGAGACGATGGAGACGCCGTCCTCGGCGACCGAGAAGGAGTTCTGGATCTCCTCGCCCTCCAGCCGGACCGAGCGGATCCGCGAGGTCGCCGGGTCCACGGTGCCGACGCGGCCCTGGCGGGTGACCCACCAGATGAGGCCGTTCCAGTCGGGCATGACCGAGGTGACGGGGTCGCAGGTGCCGCTGGGCCAGAGGTTGGTCCAGCCGGCGCAGTCGTGCGGGACGTGGCCGGTGAGGTCCCAGTCGTCCTCGACCGTGAACTTCCAGCTCCCGTCGGGGTTCTGGGAGTGGGCCAGGCGCAGGACGTGCTGGCGGGAGTCGGCCAGTACCGCGCGGTCCCGGTCGTCCAGGTAGAAGTAGGCGCCGCCCGAGGTGTCCTTGAAGATCTTCGAGAAGTCGAGCGAGGTGATCGCCTCGACCGTCGAGGAACGCTGCGGGAGCTGGTGTTCCGCGAGCGTGGCGAGCGTACGGGGCTCCAGGAGCTTGACCTTGAAACCGGAGAAGGTGCCGCAGACGGTGACGAGGCGGCCGCCCGCGTCGAAGGTGGCGGTGGCGCACTCTCCGCCGAGCGCGGCGATCTTCTCACTGGTGACCTGCGGGTTCCTGCCCAGGGGTCCCGACCACGGGGAGGTGGCGCTGCCGCCCGCGTCGGAGTGCATGCCGCTGCGGCCGTTGGGCGCGAGGAAGGGGTGCTGCGGCGGAGCCTCGCCCGGCAGCGGGGCGGCGGTCGCGGGGGCCCCGTCGTAGTGGCCGACCAGGCGGTGGCCGGGGGCCTGGGGGATCTCCTCGGCGTGGGCCGGGACGGTCCCGGCCAGTACCGTCAGGGCGGCGAGGGCGGGGAACACGGCGCAGTTCAGCGCTCTTCGGAACATCCGGGTTTCCTCCTTCTCGTTCGGTGCTGTTGACATCACGTCTGACATCGCGCCGCCGCGAGACGCTAGGTCGCACCGCCCGAGGAGTCCATGGCCGGGAGGGATGATTCACGAACGCGCAACAGTCGATCAACCGCGCGCGACGTCGCTCCAGTCGGCCGTACGGCCACACCAGCGGCGGAGCAGCACCGGATCGTGCCCGACGGCCAGCAGACCGGCTCCGGTCTCCCTCCGGTACTCCTCCACCACGCTGACGAGGGCGGCGGTGGTGGAGGCGTCGAGCATGGCGGTCATCTCGTCGCACACCAGCCAGCGGGGCCGCAGCACCAGCGCCCGGGCCAGGCAGGCGCGCTGGAGCTGGCCGTCGCTGACCTCGTGGGGGCGCCGGACGAGGAGGTCGGCCCCGAGGCCGACCCGCTCGGCCAGTCCCGCCACGGCCGCGTCCGCCCCGTGCCGGCGGCCGGTGGCGCGCAGTGGTTCCGCGACCAGGTCGCGGAGGCTGAGGCGGGGGTCGGCCGAGAGCCGGGGCTGCTGGAAGACGACGCCCACGGCGGTCCGCAGGGAGCGCGGGGCCCGGTGCCGGAAGCCGGTGACCGGGCTGCCGTCGAGGACCACCGTGCCCCGGTCGGGCCGGTGCAGCAGGGCGGCGACCCGGGCCAGCGTGGACTTGCCGCAGCCGCTGGGCCCGAGCAGGCCGAGGGCCTCGCCGGGGCGCAGGGTGAGGTGGGCGTCGCGGACGACGGGGCTGCGGGGGTCGTAGCCGGCGGTGATGCCCTGGAGCTCAAGCACGGTGGCAGGCCACCCCTTCGGTGAGCGGCGGCCGGACGGTCCGGCAGAGGGGGTCGGCGAGGGCGCAGCGGGGGGCGAAGGCGCAGCCGGGCGGGAGGTCGCCGAGCTCGGGCGGGGAGCCGGGGACGGGGGTGAAGGCGCGTTCGGGCAGGGCGTTCAGCAGGCCGCGGGCGTAGGGGTGGCGCGGCCCGGGTGCGCCGAAGAAGGCTTCGGCGGGGCCGAGTTCGACGATCCGGCCGGCGTACATGACGGCGACGGTGTCGGCGACGCGCTCGGCGGCTGCGAGGTCGTGGGTGATCATCAGCAGCGCGCGGCCTTCGGCCCGGGTGTGGGCGCGCAGTTCGTCGGCGGTGCGCTCGACGAGGTCCCGGTCGAGGCCGGTGGTGGGCTCGTCGGCGAGGAGCAGCGGGGCGTCCCCGATGAGCGCGAGGGCGGTGGCGGCGCGCTGGGCGAGGCCGCCGGAGAGCTGATGGGGGTGGTGGTCGAGGTGGGTCGCGGGGAAGGCGGCGCGGGCGGCCGCGGCCTCGGCGGCCCGGCGCGGGGCGCGGGAGCCGGTGAGTGCGCGGACGGTCTCCTCCAGGTGGGAGCGGACGGTGCGGACCGGGGTCAGGTGGGCGGCGGGGCTCTGCGGGACCAGGCCGACGCGGCGGCCCCGTACGGTGCGGGCGAGGGTGTCCTCGTCGGCGGCGAGCAGGTCGAGGCCGTCGGCGAGGAGGGCCGATCCGGCGGTCTCGGCGTTGCCGGGGAGCAGTCCGAGCAGGGCGGAGGCCAGGACGGACTTGCCGCAGCCGCTCTCCCCGACGAGTACCAGGCACTCCCCCGCCGCCAGGCTGAACTCCGCCCCGGAGACGGCCTCGACGTAACGGCCGCCGCCCGTCCGGAACCGCACGGAGAGCCCCTGGACGCGCAGCACGGGCCCGCCGTCCCCGGCCGGGCCGGACTGCGGCGCGGGCCCCGGGGCGGGCGGGGTGGGGTCGGGGCGGTTCACAGGACGGTCTCCGAGCGTCGGCGGGGGTTGAGGCGGTCGCGCCAGGCGCCCGCGAGGCCGGCGATGGCCAGTGTCGGGAGGATCAGCAGCAGGCCGGGGAAGAGCGTGGGCCACCAGTCCCCGGCGAGCAGGGAGCCGCGGCCTCCCTGTACGAGGGTGCCGAGGCTGGCCTGGTGGGCGGGCAGGCCGAGGCCGAGGAAGGACAGGGCGGACTCGTGCCACATGGCGTGCGGGACCATCAGCACGGCCGCCAGCCCGGCCTGCGGCAGCACCCCGGGCAGCAGGTGGCGGACGGTGACCCGCCAGCGCGAGGCGCCGCCGGACACGGCCGCGTCCACGTACGGGCGGCCGCGCAGCGAGAGGACCTCAGCGCGCACGATCCGGGCGGTGGACAGCCAGTGGGTCACCGCCACGGACGCCACCACCGGCCAGACCCCCGGCCGGAACAGGGCGACGACGAACACCCCCAGCAGCAGGTGCGGTACGGACGACAGGGTGTCGACCGCCCGCATCAGCAGCCGGTCGGTCCAGCCGCCCAGCGCCCCGGCGGCCGCGCCGACGGCCGTACCGACGACGGTGGCGACCACCGCCGCGACCAGGCCGACCAGCAGCGACACCCGTAGTCCGTAGACGCAGCGCAGCAGCAGGTCCCGGCCCACGTCGTCGGTGCCGAAGGGGTGCGCCCAGGACGGCGGGAGCAGCTTCGCGGAGAGGTCGACGGCCTGCTGGTCGAGCTGGACCAGCGGCGGCACCAGCAGCACGGCCAGGGCCAGCACCGCCGCCACGGCGGCCGAGGCGCGTGTCCGCAGGGCACGGGTGGAGCGGCGGTCCGGGCCCCGGGTGCGCCAGGTGGTGACGTCAGCCATCGAAGCCCACCCTCGGGTCGGCGAGCCCGTAGAGCAGGTCGGACAGCAGGTTGCCGGCCAGGACCGCGACCGTGGCCAGGACGGTGAGGGCGGCCAGCAGCGGGAAGTCCACCGAGGTGGCGGCCTGCACGGTGGCGGCGGCGATGCCGGGCCAGCTGAAGACGGTCTCCACGAGCAGGGCGCCGGTGATCAGTTCGGGCACCCGGGAGCCGATGAGGGTCAGCACGGGAAGCATCCCGGAACGCAGGGCGTGCCCCACCAGGACCCGGCGCGGCGACAGGCCCCGGGCGCGGGCCCCGCGTACGGGGTCCTCGTCGAGGGCGTCGGCGACCCCCTGGCGCACGTAGAGGAAGAACCAGGGCAGCTGCGAGATCCCGAGCACCAGTGCGGGCAGCACCAGGTGGGAGGCGACCTGTCCGGCGGTGACCGTGTCGGCGGCCGCGTCGGTGAGCCCGCCGGAGGGCAGGACGCCCAGCCGCACGGCGAAGAGCCAGATGGCCAGCAGCCCCAGCCAGAAGGCGGGCGCCGCCTCCAGGGTGTACGCGAGGGCGCTCACCGTCCGGTCCAGCGCGCCGCCCCGGCGGCGCGCGGCGAGCACGCCGAGGGCGGTGCCGAGGAGGACCGCCACGGCGAAGGCGCAGCCCGCGAGCAGCGCGGACCAGCCGAGGCGCTCGGCGATGGCGTCGGCGACGGGCCCGCGCAGGGTGGTGGAGTTCCCGAGGTCGCCGGTGAGCGCGGAGGTGAGCCAGTCCCACCAGCGGGCGGGGAAGGGCCGGTCCGCGCCGAGGTTGGCGCGCAGCTGGTCGAGTTCGGCCGCGGAGGCGGTGAGTCCGGCGGTGCCGGCGTAGGCCTTGACGGGGTCGAAGGGGGAGAGCGCGGCGACGGCGAAGACGCCGAGGGTGACGGCGAGCAGGACCGGGGCGGCGGAGAGCAGCCGCCGCCCGGTCATCCGCGCCATCGGCCCCCAGGGCGGGCGTGGGGGTCGGGGTGTCACTTCTGCTTCGGCTTCCACTGCTCGACGTTCCACCAGGGACCGGCGCCGAGGCCGTGGTCGTGCGGTTCGACCTGGGTGGAGGGACCCTCCCACTTGTCGGAGACGACGTAGAGGTGGTCGATGTGGGTGAGGAAGACGTAGCCGGGGTTCTGGGCGAGCTCGCGCTGGACGGTGTCGTAGGCGGCCTTGCGGACGGCCGGGTCGCCGCTGGTGCGGCCGTCGGCCAGGGCGCGGTCGACGGCGGGGTTGTCGTACCGGGCCATGTTGTTGAAGCCGTCGCCGGCGAGGGAGGAGGTCAGCAGCTGGTACTGGTCGAAGTCGGGGTCGGCCGGGGAGCCGCCCCCGGCGAGGACGGCGTCGGTCTTCATCCGGGGCTCGATGACCTCCCAGGTGCCGGCCTCGGTCCGCACCTCGATGCCCGCCTTCTTGGCGTCGGAGGCGAAGGCCAGCGCGTGGTCCTGGCGGATCTTGTCGCCGGAGGTGTACCAGAGCGGGAAGGCGGCGCGGACGCCGTCCTTGACGCGGACGCCGTCCGGGCCGGTCTTCCAGCCGGCCTCGTCGAGGATCCGCCGGGCGCGGTCGAGGTCGTACGGGCGCTCCGTGCCGGGGGTGAACCAGGGGCTGTCGGTGGGGACCGGGCCGTAGGCGGCCTTGCCGGCGCCGTCGAGGAGGGCGCCGACCATGGCCTTGCGGTCGACGGCCAGGTCGAGGGCGCGGCGGACGGCGAGGTCGCCGGTGACCGCGTGGTGGGTCGGGAGGGTGACGTTGCGGTAGTCGAAGGTCCTGGCCGCGTACGTCGTGCGGGAGGGGTCCTTCGCGAAGCCGCGGGCGAGGGCGGGGGGCAGGATCGCGGCGTCGAGCTCACCGGAGCGCAGCCGGGTGGCGCGCACGTCGTCGTCCTTGACGACGGCCATGGTGAGGTTCTTCACGGCGGGCTCGCCGCCCCAGTAGCCGGGGTTGGCCCTGAAGCTGAGCTTCTCGCCCTTGGACCAGCCGGTGAGGACGTAGGGGCCGGTGCCCACCGGCCGGGTGGTGAACTCGCCGCTGTTGACGTCCTGGCGGCCGGCGACGTGTTCGGGGGCGATGGGCAGGACGGTGCGCTCGGCGAAGGGCGCGTAGGGGTACTTGAGGGTGAAGACGACCCGGTCGGCGCCCTGGGCGGTGACGCTCTCGACGGCGTCGAGTTCGGTCCTGGAGGCGTTGTTGGTCTTCGGGTCGAGGATGGTGCGGTAGGTGAACTCGACGTCCTTGGCGGAGAAGGGCTCCCCGTCGCTGAACCTGACGCCCTGGCGGAGCCGGTAGGTGTACGTACGGCCGTCGGCGGAGACCTCCGGCAGGGCCTCGGCGAGCGCGGGCTTCAGCTTCATGTCCGCGTCGTGGGTGAGGAGCCCGTCGAAGATCTTGGAGTTGCCGTCCTTGCCGTAGCCGAGCAGCGGGCTGAGGCTCTCCGGTTCAGTGGCGATGCCGACGACGGCGGAGTCGGCCGGGGCGGGGGCCGAGGGGTTCGAGCAGGCCGTCACGCCCGTGCTGAGTGCGGCGGCGAGCGCCGCGGCAGCGGCCCCCCGTACGTTCCGGGCCGTCATGGTGTGCACATCCCTGTTTAAGATCATCTGTAATTGCAAAGAGATCGCAATAATGCCAGACGAGATCAGAAGAAGACGAACCGGGTCATACGGGCGCCGGTTCCCGGCCACAGGGGTCTTGTCCGGCCGCCCCCACCCGTGCCATATATGTCTAGACCTTTACGAGAGCACGTACGAGGAAGGCACCCCGTGCGACCCATCACGGCCCCGCGCCGCGCCGGGGCGGTCCTCGCGGCCCTCGCCCTCTGCCTGGCCGCCCCCGCCCTGACCGCCTGCGGGGCGGACGCGGACACCACGCCCCCGCACGCCCCCGCCGGGCTCACCGCCCAGGCGGGCAGCGCCACTTCGGTCCATGTGATGTGGGAGGCCGCCGCCCCCGCCGACGGGGTCACCGGCTACCAGGTCTTCCAGAACGGCCGGATCGTCCGGGAAGTCCCCGCCGAGAAGACCATGGTGGACATCACCGGCCTCACCCCCCGGACCGCCTACTCCTTCACCGTCCGGGCCCGCGACGCCGCCGGGAACCACTCCCCCGCCGGCGCCGCCGCGCAGGTCACCACCCCCACCGCCAAGGCCGACGACCGGCAGCCGCCCTCCGCCCCGCCCACCACCGCCGGCCGCCCCGAAGGGCCCCGGGCGGTACGGCTGAACTGGACCCCGGCCACGGACGACACGGGCGTGACGGCGTACGACGTCTACCAGGGCGGGGTCAGGATCCACACGGCGGGCGCCGGCGAGAGCGCCACCACCCTGACCGGGCTCCAGCCGGGCACCGCCTACTCGTTCACCGTCCGGGCCCGCGACGGCTCCGACAACACCTCCCCCGACGGCCCGGCCGTGGCCGTGACCACCCCCGACGACCCCGCACAGGGCCCCGGCACCGCACCGGGCGCGTTCACCGCCTCCGCCTCCCCCGGCACGGTGGACCTGACCTGGACCGCCCCGGACACCGGCCGCGAGACGAGCGAGTACCAGCTCTACGTCAACGACCGTCCCGTCACGGTCATCCAGTTCGGAGCCGGGGCCGTACCCAAGGGCCGGGCCTCCTACCGGCTCACCACGACGGAACCGGCCGGCACCGCCTGGACCCTGAAACTCCGCGCCCGCCTGCCCGACGGCAACTGGGGCGCCTTCTCGGAGGACCGCCACGTCACCCTGCCGGGCTGAGGCCACCGGGAGCCCCCGCCACCGATCCGGGCCGAACGGCACGGCCGCGCAAGAAGATCGCGCACAATACAACCGTGTTCGGTGAGTACTCGGTCAACCACAATCAGACAGGTGCCACGGGCGGCGACCATGCGTCAGAATCTGACGCCGTGCCGGGAAACCTGCCGCCGGAGACGGCGAGCTTCGTCGGCCGCGAGGCCGAACTCGACCGCCTCGGCGGTCTGCTGGACCAGCGAAGACTGATCACGCTGACGGGGGTGGGCGGAGTCGGCAAGTCCCGGCTCGCCCTGCGGGCCGCCGGCGCCCGCCCCGCCCGGGCACGGCCCGACGGGGTCTGGTGGGTGGAGCTCTCCCCGCTGCGCGACCCCGGACTCCTGGCCACCACCCTCGCCCACGCCCTCGGCCTCACCATCGGCGTCGCCGGCCACACCGAGCAGTCCCTCGAGGAGGAACTGTGCGCGTGGATCGCCGACAAGACCCTGCTCGTCGTCCTCGACACCTGCGAGCACCTGGTCACCCCCGTCCGGCACCTGGTCGGCGAACTCCTGCAGTCAGCACCCGGCCTGACGGTGCTGGTCACCTCCCGCGAACGGCTGGGCTCCCCCGGCGAGACCGTCGTGGAGGTCCGCCCGCTGCCCTGCGACGGCCCCGACAGCGACGCCCTCACCCTCTTCCGGGCCCGCGCCCTGACCGCCTCCCCGCAGGCCGCCGCCACCCTCGCCGACCCCGCCCGGGCCGCCCTCGCGGCCGAGGTCTGCCGCCGCCTGGACGGCATCCCGCTGGCGCTGGAGCTGGCCGGGGCCCGGCTGCGGGTGTGGACCCTGGAGCGGATGGCGCAGCTGCTCGGAGCCCGCTTCGAGGTGCTCTCCGACACCACCCGGGCCGCACTGCCGGCCCGGCACCGGACCCTGCGGACCGCCATCGGCTGGAGCCACGAGCTGTGCGAGCCGCTGGAGCGGCTGCTGTGGGCCCGGCTGTCGGTGTTCGCCGGGGACTTCGACGTGGCCGCCGCCCGGACGGTGTGCGCCGGCGGACCGCTGCCGGCGGCGCGGGTGGAGCGGCTGCTGGAGGGGCTGGTCGCGAAGTCCGTCGTACGCCGCTCCCGGGAACGCGGGGCCGGGGACCGCTACCGGATGCTGGACACCATCCGCGAGTTCGGCCACGACTGGCTGACCGAGCTGGACGAGGTACGGACCGTCGCGGACCGCCACGCCCACTGGTACGCCGCCCTCGCCCGGGCCGCCGAACGGGGCTGGATGGGGCCGGGCCAGGTGGACTGGTACCGCAGGATGAGCACCGAGCACGCCCAGCTGCGCACCGCGCTGGAGCACCTGCTCGGGACCGACCCGGCGGCCGCCCTGGAGATGGCGGGCGCCCTGTGGTTCTTCTGGTTCTCCTGCGGCCACCTCCAGGAGGGCCGCGGCTTCCTGGAGCGGGCCCTGGCCCAGGTCCCGCCGACGGGGGCGGCGCACGCCCAGGGGCTCTGGACGCTGGGGCTGACGATGCTGCTCCAGGGCGACCTGGCGGCGGCCGGGCTGACGGGCCTGGCCTGCGTACGGGCGGCGGACGCGCTGGGCGACCCGGAGGGGCGGCTGCGCGCCGCCTACCTGCGGTCGGTCTCGCTCCTGATGCCGGGCGACCCGGTACGGGCGCTCGCGCTGGCGGGCCCCCCGGCGCGGGCGGGCCACGGCGGCGACGGGGACGGCGCGGGGCTGCTGCTGTGCCGGCTGGTGAGCGCGTACGCCCTGTGCGACCTGGGGCGCTTCGAGGAGGCCGCCGAGGAGGCCAACGGGCTGCGCGAGGCGTGCGTGGCGCTGGGCGAGCGCTGGCTGCGGGCGTACGCGGACTACGTCCTGGCCTTCGCGGCGCTCGGGCTCGGCCAGCACGGGGAGGCCGCCCGGCACGTACGGGCGATGCTCTCGGGCAAGCGGCTGCTGAACGACCGCTTCGGCATCGCGATCGGCCTGGACCTGCTCGCGGCGGCGGTGGCGGCCCTGGGCGACGGGGAACTGGCGGCGCGGCTGCTCGGCACCGGGCACGCGTGGTGGCGCACGGTGGGGCGGCCGCAGATGGGCTCGCCCTCGCTGACGGCCCTGAGGGACCAGGGCGAACGGCAGGCCAGGGCGGCGATCGGGGACGCGGCGTTCGAGACCGCGTTCCGGGGCGGTGCGGCGGCGCCCACCGGCTGAAGGGCGGCCGGTGGGCAACCTAAGGCGAGAGCTCCCGTCAGTACGGGAGGGGTCGGCCCGACGGTGTGCGCAGGTCCAGGTCTCGGGGGGCGGGCTTGGGGACGGGCTTGCGGATCAGCTGCTGGCGCATGCTGCCTCCTCGCTCAGACCAGGGCCGGGCGACGGGGTTCCACCGTCCGGCCTTCGGGGAGCAGTTCCCCGGTGTCGTCGAAGACCACCACGCCGTTGCAGAGCAGGCTCCACCCCTGTTCGGGATGGAAGGCCACGGTGCGGGCAGCGTCACGGTCGGCGCTGTCGGCGGGCGGGCAGGGGGGCTGGTGGGAGCACATGGCGCACCTCCTCGCAGTGTGGGGCGGGAGGGCCGGTGGTCACCCGGTCGATTCCGCGATCCACGGTGGCGGCGAGTATTACTGATCGTCGCCCCCGGACGGAACCCGTATTCGAGGTCGAGTTCAGGGTGTGTATGCCCGCTCACCATGCGCTCATGCCCGTTTTCCGGATCTTCCTCGGCGGGCCGGAGCCCGAGACCCCGGGAACACCACGGCGCACACCCCCCTCAAAACGGGACGATCACCACAACCCACTGCCCCGTGACCCCCGCCGGAGTGGCGGGGATCACAGGATGCCGGGGGTCAGCGGATCGGCATTCCCGAGAGGGTGCGGGCGATCACCAGGCGCTGGATCTCGCTCGTTCCTTCGAAGATCGTGTAGATGGCCGCGTCGCGGTGCATCCGCTCCACCGGGTACTCCCGGGTGAAGCCGTTGCCGCCGAGGATCTGGACCGCCTGGGCGGTGACCTTCTTGGCCACCTCGCTCGCGTAGAGCTTCGACATGGAGCCCTCCGCCGCGGTGAAGGGCTTCCCGGCGATCGCCATCCACGACGCCCGCCACACCAGCAGCCGGGCCGCGTCGATCTGCGTGCGCATGTCCGCCAGCTGGAAGGCCACGCCCTGGTTGTCGATGATCGGGCGGCCGAACTGGGTACGGGTCTTCGCGTAGTCGAGGGCGACCTCGTAGGCGGCCCGGGCGGTGCCGACCGCCATGGCGCCGACGGCCGGGCGGGAGGCCTCGAAGGTGGCCATGGCGGCGTTCTTCACCCTCTCCCCGCCCGCCTTCGCCTTCTCGCGGGCCCGGGCGAGCCGCTCGTCGAGCTTCTCCTTGCCGCCGAGCAGGCAGGAGCCGGGGATGCGCACGTCCTCCAGCACCACCTCGGCCGTGTGGGAGGCGCGGATGCCGTGCTTCTTGAACTTCTGCCCCTGCGAGAGGCCCGGGGTGCCCGGCGGGACGATGAAGGAGGCGTGGCCCTTGGTGCCGAGCTCCGGGTCGACCACGGCGACGACGATGTGGACGTTGGCGATGCCGCCGTTGGTGGCCCAGGTCTTGGTGCCGTTCAGCACCCACTCGTCCGTGGCCTGGTCGTAGACGGCCCGGGTGCGCATCGCGCCGACGTCGGAGCCGGCGTCGGGCTCGGAGGAGCAGAAGGCGGCGACCTTCACGTCGTCGGGGGTGCCGTACATCTGCGGGATCCAGGTGCCGATCTGCTCCTCGGTGCCGTTGGCGAGGACGCCGATGGCGGCGAGGCCGGTGCCCACGATCGACAGGGCGATGCCGGCGTCGCCCCAGAAGAGCTCCTCCATGGCCATCGGGATGCCCAGGCCGGTCGGGTCGAAGAACTGCTGGGCGTAGAAGTCCAGCGAGTAGATGCCGACCTTGGCGGCCTCCTGGATGACGGGCCAGGGGGTCTCCTCGCGCTCGTCCCACTCCGCCGCCGCGGGGCGGATCACGTCGGCGGCGAAGCCGTGGATCCAGTCGCGGACCTGCTTCTGGTCGTCGTTGAGCTCCATGGTGAACTCCGCCATGTCCCCTCCAGCTGCTGCACACGGCCTCACGGCCCCGCCCGGTAGTCCCGCCCTGCGGGTTACTGCCGGTAACCTAAACGAGACCACAGTCTGTTACCGGCCGGTAAGCACTGTCAAGCGCCGCCGGATCGATCTCCAGGGTGTGCGGGGTGTTACGTTGCGTGGGCGTCACGCACATCGCAAGGGCGGGGAGAGAAACACGTCATGCAGACCACCCAGGAGGCCGGGGCCTCGGAACCGGGAGCGGGCGAGCGCCGCCGGCGCGAGCTGCTGGAGGCGGCGGACCGCGTCGTCCTCAGGGACGGCCCCAAGGCCTCCATGAACGCCATCGCGGCGGAGGCGGGCATCACCAAGCCCATCCTCTACCGGCACTTCGGCGACAAGGCGGGGCTCTACCAGGCCCTGGCCGTCCGGCACACCGACGCCCTGCTCGACTCGCTGCGGGCCGCGCTCGACGCCCCCGCCGAACGTCGCAGCCGGGTGGAGTCCACCCTCGACACCTACCTCGCCGCCATCGAGGCCCGCCCTCAGGTGTACCGGTTCCTGATGCACCCCGCCGAGGACTCGCAGAGCTCCGAGCGCGGCTTCGACGTCGGCCTGCACTCCGCCCCGCTGCTGCGCCGGCTCGGCGAGGAGCTGGCGCAGGTGGTCGGCGAGCGCGTCGACCTCGGCCAGGACGGGGAGCGGCTGGCGCGGATCTGGGGGCACGGCATCGTCGGCATGATGCACGCCGCCGGGGACTGGTGGCTCGGCGAACGCCCCTGTTCCCGGGCCGACCTGGTGGCGGGCCTCACCGACCTGCTGTGGGGCCGCCTGGCCACCGCCGGCAACCGCGAGGACGGCCCGGGCTTCTGAGCCGCCCGGGCCCGCCGCCGTACGGCGTCGTACGCCGCCGTACGGCCCGTACGCCCTAGCGCTGCCCGGCCGCGCGGCCCCAGGAGGTCTTGCGGATCGCCCGGCGCAGCAGGCGGGCCCGCAGACCGGTCACCCGGTCCGCGTAGACGGTGCCGTCGAGGTGGTCGCACTCGTGCTGGAGGCAGCGGGCGAAGAACCCGGTGCCCTCGATCCGCACCGGCTTCCCGTCGGAGGTGACCCCCTCGACGACCGCGCGGTCGAAGCGGGCGGTGCCCGCCTCCAGCCCGGGCAGCGACAGACAGCCCTCGGGACCGAGGAACTCCTCCCCGCCGGCCTCCACCAGGCGGGGGTTGACCACGTGTCCCACATGGCGGACGTCATCGTCGTCGGGGCAGTCGTAGACGAAGACCCGCTGCCCGGTCCCGATCTGGTTCGCGGCGAGGCCGACGCCCTGGGCGGCGTACATCGTGGCGAACATGTCCTCGATGAGCCGGTCGAGTTCGGGGCCGAAGTCGGTGACCTCGGCGCAGGCGGAATGGAGCACCGGATCACCCAGCAGGCTCATGGTGCGGACGAGTCCGGTGGTACCGGGGATGGGGCGCTGTCGCATGGCGGTAAGGGTACGACGGGCGAATATATGAGGAGATCCGCGGCGGACCTGGGGCGCCGCGGTCAAGGCCGCGGCCGGTACTGGATAGGCTGGGGCGACCGACGCTAGGAGGACAAAGGACGATGGCAGGCAACACGGAGCCGCTTTCGCCGCGGGCCAAGCTGGCCGTGACGGCGGGCAAGGCCGCGGCGGCGGTGTCGCGGGCCGCGGGACGCGGAAGCGGATCGGTGATCGGTGGCAAGGTCGCACTCAGGCTGGACCCCGATCTCCTCGGCGCGCTGGCGCAGCATCTCGATGTCGTCCTCGTCTCCGCGACGAACGGCAAGACCACGACGACCCGCCTGATCGCCGAGGCCCTGCGGGCCAGCGGTCCGGTCGTCTCGAACGCGCTGGGCGCGAACATGCCGGCGGGCATCACCTCCGCCCTGGCCGGCGGCTCGGACGCCAAGTACGGCGTCATCGAGGTCGACGAGAAGTACCTGGCCGGGGTGGCCCGGGACGTCACCCCGAAGGTGATCGCCCTGCTGAACCTCTCCCGCGACCAGCTGGACCGCGCGGCCGAGACCCGCATGCTCGCCGAGAAGTGGCGCGAGGGGCTCCAGGGCTCCAAGGCGGTCATCGTGGCGAACTGCGACGACCCCCTGATCGTGTGGTCGGCGTCCTCGTCGCAGACCGTGGTGTGGGTCGCGGCCGGCCAGGAGTGGAAGGACGACGCCTGGTCGTGCCCCTCCTGCGGCGGTGTGATGCAGCGCCCGGGCGACGACTGGTTCTGCGGCGAGTGCGGTTTCCGCCGCCCGACCCCGACGTGGGTGCTCTCCGGCGACCACGTCCTGGACCCGCACGGCAGCGCCTGGCCCATCCACCTCCAGCTGCCCGGCCGCGCGAACAAGGCGAACGCCGCCACCTCGGCCGCGGTGGCCGCCGTGTTCGGCGTGCCCCCGCAGGTGGCGCTGGAGCGCATGTACCAGGTCCAGGCCGTCGCAGGCCGCTACGACGTGGTGAACTTCCAGGGCCGTGAGCTGCGCCTGCTGCTCGCGAAGAACCCGGCCGGCTGGCTCGAAACGTTTTCGCTGATCGACGGCCCCCCGGCGCCGGTGATCCTCTCGGTGAACGCCCGCGGCGCGGACGGCACCGACACCTCCTGGCTGTGGGACGTGGACTACCCGCGGCTCGCCGGCCACCCGATCTTCGTGATCGGCGACCGCAAGCTGGACCTGGCCGTCCGCCTGGAGGTCGCCGGCCTGGACTTCCGGGTCTGCGAGACCCTCGACGAGGCCGTGCAGCTGGCGCCGCCCGGCCAGATCGAGCTGATCGCCAACTACACCGCCTTCCAGGACGTGCGCCGCCGCGTCGGCAACTAGTCACCCATAGAGGACAAGAGCATGAGCGACAACAGCCTGCGTCTGGTGTGGGTCTACCCCGACCTGCTCAGCACGTACGGAGACCAGGGCAACGTTCTCGTCGTGGAGCGCCGGGCGCGCCAGCGCGGCCTGGACGTGCAGCGCGTGGACGTGCGCAGCGACCAGCCCATCCCCACCTCGGGCGACATCTACCTGATCGGCGGCGGCGAGGACCGGCCGCAGCGGCTGGCCGCCGAGCGCCTGCTGCGCGACGGCGGCCTGGAGCGCGCCGTCTCGAACGGGGCGATCGTCTTCTCCGTCTGCGCCGGGTACCAGATCCTCGGCAACGAGTTCGTCAACGACATGGGCGAGCGCCAGCAGGGCCTGGGCCTGCTGGACGTGGTGACCGTGCGCGGTGAGGGCGAGCGGTGCGTCGGCGACGTGCTCGCCGACATCGACCCGCGGCTGAACCTGCCCCCGCTGACGGGCTTCGAGAACCACCAGGGCGTCACGCACCTGGGCCCGACGGCCAAGCCGTTCGCCCGGACCCGGCTCGGCCGGGGCAACGGCACCGGCGACGGCACCGAGGGCGCGTACAACGACACCGTCTTCGGTACGTACATGCACGGCCCCGTCATGGCCCGCAACCCGCTGATCGCGGACCTGCTGCTGAAGCTGGCCCTCGACGTGAACGCGCTGCCGGCCATAGACGACCGCTGGTACGAGGCGCTGCGCGACGAGCGCATCGCGGCGGCCACGCAGCCCGCGTAGGCCCTCGCGCACACCGTCCGGCCCGGACCCCCTCGGGGGTCCGGGCCGACGTGCTTTCGTACGATCTTCCGTTTGGTAGGTCCTCGGTGTGGACGATGGTTCAGTCCGGCGGGAATCCGCTTGTAGGGTGACGGTTAGTTCCAACCGGACGACGTGGTCCGGTCGTCGGCCCACGTTGCAAAGGTCTTCCTGCCATGCGCATTGGTGTGCTCACTTCCGGTGGCGACTGCCCCGGCCTCAACGCCGTCATCCGCTCCGTCGTGCACCGCGCCGTCGTCGACCACGGGGACGAGGTCATCGGCTTCCACGACGGCTGGCGCGGCCTGCTGGAGTGCGACTACCGCAAGCTCGACCTGGACTCCGTGGCCGGCATCCTGGCCCGCGGCGGCACCATCCTCGGCTCCTCCCGCGTCCAGCCCGCGCACCTGCGCGACGGCGTGGAGCGGGCCAAGGGGCACGTGGCGGACCTCGGCCTGGACGCGATCATCCCGATCGGCGGCGAGGGCACGCTGAAGGCCGCCAACCTGCTCGCGCAGGGCGGGCTGCCCATCGTCGGCGTCCCGAAGACCATCGACAACGACATCTCCTCCACGGACGTGACCTTCGGCTTCGACACCGCCGTCGGCGTGGCCACGGAGGCCCTGGACCGGCTCAAGACCACCGCCGAGTCCCACCAGCGCGTGATGGTCGTCGAGGTCATGGGCCGCCACACCGGCTGGATCGCCCTGCACTCGGGCATGGCGGCCGGCGCGCACGCCATCGTGGTGCCGGAGCGGCCCTTCGACATCGAGGAGCTGACGGCGATCGTCGGCGAGCGCTTCTCGGCCGGCAAGCGGTTCGCGATCGTCGTGGTCGCCGAGGGCGCCAAGCCGCGGCCGGGCTCGATGGACTACCAGCAGGGCGGCACGGACCAGTACGGCCACGAGCGCTTCGCGGGCATCGGCAACATCCTCGCCGTGGAGCTGGAGCGGCGCCTGGGCAAGGAGGCCCGTCCGGTCATCCTCGGCCACGTCCAGCGCGGCGGCACGCCCACCGCGTACGACCGGGTCCTCGCCACCCGCTTCGGCTGGCACGCGGTGGAGGCGGCGCACCGGGGCGAGTTCGGCATGCTGACGGCCCTGCGCGGCACGGACATCGTGATGGTCCCCCTCGCGGAGGCGACCTCGCACCTCAAGACGGTCCCGGACGCGCGCTACGACGAGGCGCAGACGGTTCTGTGACGTTGAACCCGTTCTGACCCCTTCGGCCGCCCCCGGACGCGATCGCGTCCGGGGGCGGCACTACTGTGGTGGGGCGCCACAGTCAAGGGAGTGAACAGATGGACCACAGCGGTCACGGCATGGACATGAACATGGATATGAACATGGACCTGCCGCCGTTCACCCTCGGACGCGGTCTGGAGTTCTCCTTCGACGCGTTCTTCCTGTTCGGCTCCCTGCTGGCGCTCGCCCTGTACGGCTGGGGCGTGGTGCGGCTGCGCCGGCGCGGGGACTCCTGGCCGGTGGGCCGGACGGTCGCCTTCGTCACCGGTGTGCTGACGGTGATGCTGGTGATGTGCACCAAGCTGAACGACTACGGCATGGTCATGTTCAGCGTGCACATGGTCCAGCACATGGTGATCAGCATGGTCACCCCGATCCTGGTGCTCCTCGGCGCGCCGGTGACGCTGGCCCTGCGCGCGCTGCCGCCCGCGGCCCGCGGCAGCAAGGGCCCGCGCGAGCTGCTCCTGATGCTGCTGCACAGCCGGTACATGCGGATCGTCACGCACCCGGCCTTCACCATCCCGATGTTCATCGCCAGCCTCTACGCCCTGTACTTCACCCCGCTCTTCGACTTCCTGATGCAGAGCAGGGCCGGGCACATCGGCATGATGGTCCACTTCCTGGCCGTCGGCCTGATCTTCTTCTGGCCGATCATGGGCGTGGACCCGGGCCCGCACCGCCCGGGGTACGTGATGCGGATGCTGGAGCTCTTCGCGGGCATGCCCTTCCACGCCTTCTTCGGCATCGCGCTGATGATGGCGAGCGAGCCGATGATCAAGACGTACGCGCACCCGGCGGCCTCCCTGGGCATCGACGCCCTGGAGGACCAGCACTGGGGCGGCGGCATCGCCTGGGCCTTCAGCGAGATCCCCTCGGTGCTGGTGCTGATCGCCCTGGTCTACCAGTGGTACCACTCGGAGCAGCGGGCGGCGAAGCGCTCGGACCGGGCCGCGGACCGGGACGGCGACAAGGAGCTCGAGGCGTACAACGCGTATCTCGCCTCGCTCCAAGGGCGCGGCCAGTAGCGCCGGAGCCGGTCGGCGCGCCACCATGGGGCATGACCGGATCCGTTAAGGCGATGGCCGTCACGACCTTCGCCGCCCTGGTGGCCGTCTCCACGTACTCCGTGGCCCTCGGCAGCAACGGCTGGCTGTGGTTCGGCTGGGTGGTGCTGGGGCTGCTGACCCTGGGCCTCGCCGCCTCCCGCAGTACCTGAGACCGGCCCGGGCCCCCGCGGCCCGTTCCTCGCCACCGCATGGCTGATCCGTCCGTGGTCCGACCGTCGGGTGAAGGGAAGCGCCGGGGTGTTCTACCACCTGCTCAAGCACGTGCTGCTCGGTCCGCTGCTGCGTCTGCTGTTCCGGCCCCGGATCGAGGGCCTGGAGAACATCCCCGAGGAGGGGGCCGCGATCGTCGCGGGCAACCACCTGTCCTTCTCCGACCACTTCCTGATGCCCGCGATCCTGCGGCGCCGGATCACCTTCCTGGCGAAGGCCGAGTACTTCACCGGGCCCGGGCTCAAGGGGCGGCTGACCGCCGCCTTCTTCCGCAGCGCCGGGCAGATCCCGGTGGACCGCTCCGGCAAGGACGCCGGGCAGGCGGCGCTGCGCGAGGGGCTCGGGGTACTGGCCAAGGGTGAGCTGCTCGGCATCTACCCGGAGGGGACGCGCTCGCACGACGGGCGGCTCTACAAGGGCAAGGTCGGGGTGGCGGCGATGGCGCTGGGGGCCGGGGTGCCGGTCGTCCCGTGCGCCATGCTCGGCACCTTCGAGATCCAGCCGCCCGGCCAGACCCTCCCGAAGATCCGGCGGGTCACGATCCGCTTCGGCGCCCCGCTGGAGTTCTCCCGGTATGAGGGGATGGAGGGCGAGCGGGCCGTGCTGCGCGCCGTCACCGACGAGATCATGTACGCGATCCTGAACCTCTCCGGCCAGGAGTACGTCGACCGGTACGCGGCCGAGGTCAAGGCCGAGGAAGAGGAGGAGCGGAAGAAGGCCCGGCGCGCGAAGCGCTGAGCCTTCTCCCGCTCAGGGGATCTCCCGGGGTCCTAGCGGACGGCCGGGAGCTCCTCGCGCTTCGCGAGCTCCGAGGCCGGGGCCTGGGCGAGCGACTTCGCGGCGGCCGGGGCCGGCGGCACCGGAGTGGCGTGCGAGCCGCACGTGACGTCCTTGGCGTCGACCTTGCCGGTCAGCAGGTAGGACTCCACCCGGGTGTTGATGCAGGGGTTCACCAGGCTGGTGACGCCGTGCGAGCCGGCGTTCTGCTCGGTGATCAGGCGCGAACCGGCCAGGCGGCGGTGCAGCTCGACACCGCCCTGGTACGGGGTGGCGGCGTCACGCTCGGACTGGACGATCAGGACCGGGGCGATCTTCTTCGCGCCGACCTCGATCGGGGTGCTCTGCTTGGACTTCCAGGTCGCGCAGGGCAGGTTCATCCAGGCGTTCGACCAGGTCAGGAACGGGTACTTCTTGTTCAGCTCGGTGTTGTCGCGGTCCCACTTGGCCCAGCTGGTCGGCCACTTGGCGTCGGCGCACTCCACCGCGGTGTAGACGGCGTTGCTGTTCTCGGAGGCGGCGTTGCCCTTGAGGTCCGACATGTCCGGGGCGTTGGCCTCGATCAGCGGCTTCTCGTCGCCGGCGGCCCAGGCGCTGAAGGCCTGCGCGACCGGGACCCACGAGGAGTCGTAGTACGGGGCCTTCTGGAAGAAGCCGATGAGCTCGTTCGGACCGACGACCCCGCCGAGCGGGTTGGCCTTGGCCTGGGCGCGCAGCTGCTGGTACTTGGCCTCGACCTTGGCGCGGGTGTCGCCGAGGTGGAAGACGGAGTCGTACTTGGCGACCCAGTCCTGCCAGTCGTTCCAGCGGGTCTGGAAGGCGACGTCCTGCTCCAGGTTGGCCTGGTACCAGATGTTGTCGGTCTCCGGGTTGACCACGGAGTCGACGATCATGCGGCGCACGTGGCCCGGGAAGAGGGTCGCGTAGACCCCGCCCAGGTAGGTGCCGTAGGAGACGCCGAGGTAGTTCAGCTTCTTCTCGCCGAGGGCGGCCCGGATGACGTCCAGGTCGCGCGCGGTGTTGGTGGTGGTCATGTGCGGCAGCATCTCGCCGCTGCGCTCCTTGCAGCCGTCCGCGTACTCGGCGGCGAGCTTGCGCTGGGCGCGCTTGTCGGCCTCGTTGGAGGGGACCGGGTCGGCCTTGGGGGCCTTCACGAACTCCTGCGGGTCGATGCAGGAGATCGGCGCGGAGTGGCCGACGCCGCGGGGGTCGAAGCCCACGAAGTCGTACGCCTTGGAGGTGTTGACCCACAGCGGGCTCTTGGTGGTGACCCGGCGCGGGAAGCGCATGCCGGAGCCGCCCGGGCCGCCCGGGTTGTAGACGAGGGCGCCCTGGCGCTCCTCCTTGGTGCCCGTGCTGACCGCGCGGTCGACCGCGATGTCGATGGTCTTGCCGAACGGCTTCGTGTAGTCCAGCGGGACCTTCACCCAGCCGCACTGGATGGGCTTCTCGAAGCCCCAGTCGGCCGGGCAGTCCTTCCAGTCGATGCCGGTGCGCGCGGCGCGGGCGGCGGCGATCTGGGCGCCGACGGCCTCCGCGGAGCCGTTGTCCTTGCCCGCCGAGGCGGCCGAGGCGGACGGCGCGAGCAGCAGGCCCGCGGCCAGTGCGCCGGTGATGAGGGTGGCGGCGCTCCCCAGCGTCGCGTTGCGTATCACGTGGTTGATCCCCCTGGTCATGTGCCGCGCGAGGCGGCCGGGTTGGGTCAGGGGGATCCTTTCGTCTGACGGGTACCTGGCAACAGACCGGGGTCGAGTTCTTTGCCAACCCGATAACCGGAAACGGGTGTACCGCTGAGCGGTGTCCCATTCGCCCCCCTGGGGGCACCTCCCAGCGGTAGCTGGGGGACTGCCCGTCCTTCACCGCGTGGACGCCCGCGTCTCACCAGCCGTACGTCCGGGCCGCCTCCTCCAGCAGCTCGCGCAGCCGCAGCGCGTCCGGGGCCAGGGCCGTGACCAGGACGGCGGGCCCGGCCAGCGGCGTGACCGCCGCGAACTCCCCCAGCACCGCGGCCGGCGGCGGGTCCTGCCCGAACCGCGGGTCCACGACCAGGAGCTGGCCGAGCGTGCGGTGTCCGGCGATCCCGGCGGGCCCGTCCCAGCCACCGGGTGCCCCGGGTCCGCAGGACAGCTCCTGGTCCAGCAGCGGCCGGCCGCCCCGGGTGACCGTGAGACGGCTGCGCAGCAGGCCGGGGGGCTCGCCGGTGCGTCCCAGCACCTGCTCCTCGCGCAGCATCAGCCGGGCGGAGGGGGCCAGTTCCGCGCGGGTGGAGACCCGCAGGTCGCTGCCGCGCACCGAGACGAGCGGCTCCGGCAGCCAGCGCACCGCCGACTCCTCGGCCAGCGTCAGCCGCACGTCGTAGCGCGCGCTCTCACCGCCCCGGCCGGGCAGGGCCAGGGTGGCGGCCGCCGAGCGCAGGGCGAGCCGGGCACCCGGCCCCGCGTCGGCCTCCACCGCGAGGTGGTCGCCGCCGAGGGGGGCGCTCATCGCGCCGACCAGCATCACCCCGGCCTCGGCGCCCTCCCCCCGGACCCGGCGCAGGGCGAGCGGCCCCTCCCCGGCCAGGACGGGCAGGGCGGTGCCGCCGCGCCCGTCGGCGGCGGCGGCGATCCGGGCGGTGGCCCGCAGCCCGGCCGGCGACGGGGCCGCTGGGGGTGCGCTGGTCACCGTGCGGCCCAGGCGGCGAGGCGCTCGCGCACCCAGCCGGCCACGGGGGCCACGCCCTCGCCGCCGCGCAGGGACTGGAAGGCCACCGGCAGGTCCCCGCGCTGCTCGGCGGCGTCGTGGGCCATCCGCTCCAGGTCGGAGCCGACGTGGGGGGCGAGGTCGGTCTTGTTGACGACGAGCAGGTCGGCGGTGGTGACTCCGGGGCCGCCCTTGCGCGGGATGTCGTCGCCGCCGGCCACGTCGATCACGAAGATCTGGGCGTCCACCAGGCCCCGGGAGAAGGTGGCGGTCAGGTTGTCGCCGCCGGACTCGACGAGGATCAGGTCGAGGGGGCCGACCGCCTCCTCCAGTTCCTCGACGGCCTCCAGGTTGGCGGAGATGTCGTCGCGGATGGCGGTGTGCGGGCAGGCGCCGGTCTCGACCGCGCTGATCCGCTCGGGGGGCAGGACGGCCTCGCGGAGCAGGAACTCGGCGTCCTCCCGGGTGTAGATGTCGTTGGTGACGACGGCCATGGACAGTTCGGCGCGCAGGGCCCGGCAGAGCGCGGCGACGGTTGCGGTCTTGCCGGAGCCGACGGGGCCGCCGAGTCCGATGCGCAGGGCGCGGCGGGTGCCGTCGGCGCGCAGGGGGGCGGCGCTGTGGGTGTGCCGGTGGGGGTACGCCCCATCGTGGTCGAGGTGCACGGCAGGTCTCCTTGGGGGGGTTGGGTGTGGGGGGTGGCCGCGCTCAGGAGGCGAAGAGGCGTACCGCCCAGTCGGCATGTACCTCCGCCGCGATGTCCAGCAGCGGTGAGGAGGCCGCGGGCAGCGCCTCCGTGCCCTCCGTACGCGCGAGCAGCGCGGCCTCGGCGGCCCGGGCGGCCACGGAGTCGAGTTCGGCGGCGAGTCCGGCCAGGACGGCGCTCGCCTCGAAGGGGTCGAGGCCCAGCAGCCGTACGGTGGCGGTGGCCGGCCCGCTGACGCTCTCGTACGCCGCCACATGGGCGGCGTCGAGGGCGCCGAGCCCGGCGGCCCGGGCGGCCGTGCCGAGCACCACGGGCTGGTGCGCCCCGCGCGGGAAGGCGGTGGCCAGCGCGTCCAGTTCCGCGCAGGGCCAGGTGGCCCGGGCGGCCCGCAGCAGCTGCCGGCCGAGCCGGCGGGCCGCCGCGCGCAGCGCGGGCGAGGGGGTGCGGGCGTCCGCGGCGGCGTCGAGGGCGGCCGGGTCGAGGCCGAGGGCGGCCGCCGCCGCGAGGGCGGCGGAGGTCAGGCCCGCGGTGTGCAGCCGGCCCCGGCAGAACTGGGCCAGGGAGGCGGCGTCGTGGATCCGGCCCGCCTTGCAGGCGGCCTCGGCCCCGCCGGAGTGGGCGTGCCCTCCGGCGGGGAAGCGGCCGTCCGCGAGGACGAGCAGCGCGGCGAGACTCATCGGGAGCGGTCCTCCATCAGAAGAGGAAGTAGCGCTGCGCCATCGGCAGCTTCGTGGCGGGGGCCGGTTCCACGACCTCGCCGTCGATGCTGACGGTGAAGGTGTCGGCGTCGACCTCGACCCGCGGCATGGCGTCGTTGTTGCGCATGTCCGCCTTGCCCGTCGTGCGGGTGCTCTCGATGGCCGTGAACGCCTTGGTGAGGCCGAGCCGTTCGGGCAGGTGGTCGTCGAGGGCGGCCTGGGAGGTGAAGTTGAGCGAGTTCAGGCCGGGCGCGCGGCCGATGGCGCCGTACATCGGGCGGGGCAGGACCGGCTGGGGGGTCGGGATGGAGGCGTTGGCGTCGCCCATCTGCGCGTACGCGATCTGGCCGCCCTTGACGACGACCTCGGGCTTGACGCCGAAGAAGGCCGGGTTCCACAGCACCAGGTCGGCGAGCTTGCCCACCTCGACCGAGCCGATCTCGCGGGCGAGTCCCTGGGCCACGGCGGGGTTGATCGTGTACTTGGCGACGTAGCGGCGGGCCCGGTGGTTGTCGGCGGGGCCGTCGCCGGGCAGGAAGCCGCGCCGCCGCTTCATCACGTGGGCGGTCTGCCAGGTGCGCAGCACGACCTCGCCGACCCGGCCCATGGCCTGGGAGTCGGAGGAGATGATGGAGATGGCCCCGAGGTCGTGGAGCACGTCCTCGGCGGCGATGGTGGAGGGCCGGATCCGGGATTCGGCGAAGGCGAGGTCCTCGGGGACGGCCGGGTTGAGGTGGTGGCAGACCATCAGCATGTCGAGGTGTTCCTCGACGGTGTTGACGGTGTGCGGCCGGGTGGGGTTCGTGGAGCTGGGCAGGATGTTCGGCTCGGAGACCACGGTGATGATGTCGGGGGCGTGGCCGCCGCCCGCGCCCTCGGTGTGGTACGAGTGGATGGTCCGCCCTGCGATGGCCGCGAGGGTGTCGCCCACGAAACCGGCCTCGTTGAGGGTGTCGGTGTGGATGGCGACCTGGGTGCCGGTCTCGTCGGCGACGGTCAGGCAGGCGTCGATGACGGCGGGGGTGGCCCCCCAGTCCTCGTGGATCTTGAATCCGAGGGCGCCGCCGCGCAGCTGGGAGTACATGCCCTCGCGGGACATGGTGTTGCCCTTGCCGAGCAGGCCGATGTTGACGGGGTAGTGCTCCAGCGCCGCGAACATCCGGGCCAGGTGCCAGGGTCCGGGGGTGACGGTGGTGGCCTTGGAGCCCTCGGCCGGGCCGGTGCCGCCGCCGACGAGGGTGGTGATGCCGGAGGCGAGGGCCTCGTCGACGACCGTCGGCGAGATGAAGTGGATGTGGGTGTCGATGGCGCCCGCGGTGACGATCTTCCCGTTGCCGGCGATGATCTCGGTCTCGGGGCCGATCACCAGACGGGGGTCGACCCCGTCCATGGTGTCGGGGTTGCCGGCCTTGCCGATGCCGCAGATACGGCCGTCGCGGATGCCGACGTCGGCCTTGACGATGCCCCAGTGGTCCAGGACGACCACACCGGTGATCACGGTGTCGGGGGCACCCTCGGCGCGAGTGGTGCGGGCCTGCCCCATGGACTCGCGGATGACCTTGCCGCCGCCGAAGACGGCCTCGTCGCCGGAGCGGCCGGGGCCTCCGCTGAGGTCCTGCTCGATCTCGACGAAGAGGTCGGTGTCGGCGAGCCGGATCCGGTCGCCCTCGGTGGGTCCGAAGAGATCGGCGTACGCCTGGCGCGAGATCTCAGCCATCGAGGGGTCCTCCGGTCTCCCCGCGCAGTCCGGGCACGGTGCGCAGTCCGCCGAGCGGTACGAGTTCCACGGCGACCGGGATGCCCGGCTCGAAGCGGACGGCGGTGCCGGCGGCGATGTTCAGGCGCAGGCCGCGGGCGGCCCGCCGGTCGAAGTCGAGGCCGGGATTGGCTTCGGCGAAGTGGTAGTGGGAGCCGACCTGGACGGGCCGGTCGGCGGCGTTGAGCACGGTGAGGCGGGTGACGGGGCGGCCTTCGTTGAGGCGCACGGGACCGTCCCCGTATACGATTTCGCCGGGGATCATGCGGTTCGTCCCCTTCAGATGATCGGGTCGTGGACGGTGACGAGCTTGGTGCCGTCGGGGAAGGTCGCCTCGACCTGGACGTCGTGGATCATCTCGGGGATGCCCTCCATGACCTCCGCGCGGGTGAGCACCTTGCGTCCGGACTCCATGAGCTCGGCGACGGTCCGGCCGTCGCGGGCGCCTTCGAGGAGGTGGGAGGTGATCAGGGCGACGGACTCGGGGTGGTTGAGGAGCACCCCGCGCGCCCTGCGCTTCTCGGCCACGTCAGCGGCCACGTGGATCATCAGTCTTTCTTGTTCGTGCGGTGTCAACTGCACCTGTATCACCAAGCTTCCGGGACATGACCGTCATCGCGCCGTGGCGACCGTACCGACCGGTCAACACTTTGTTGACCTGCGGATATCCGTGCCAAGCATGTCTTGCCCAACACAGAGCGAGGCTTTCCGTCCCGATCACCGCCGCTTTACCGACCCATGGGTGGTCATTGGCGGAAGCCCGCGCGCGACACGTTAGGGCCGTGAGTTTTCCGTCGGGTTAACCCACGTTTCCGGAAGACTCCCGGTTCACCCCATCGGGGGCCAGGGCAGGGCGAGCCACACGGTCTTGCCGCCGTCCTCGGTGGGGCTCACCGACAGCCGCCCGCCGGCCTCCGCCGCCAGCCAGCGGATGATGACCATGCCCCGGCCGTTGTCCTGCTGGACGGCCGCGGGCAGCCGCCGGGGCCAGCGCGGGTGACTGTCCGTCACTCCGACGCGCAGCCACTCCTCGCGCTCCAGGCGCAGGTCGACGGTGAAGGTGGGCGACTGGCCGAAGGTGTGCTGCACGGAGTTGGTCGCGAGCTCCGAGACCACCAGCCGTACGGTGTCGGCGGTGTCGGCGTCCTCGGGCAGTCCCCAGTCGCTCAGCACCTGCGCGGCGTAGCGGCGGGCGGCGGCCACCGAGACCGGGTCGCTCGGCAGAGTGACGGATGCTTCCAGCTGATCTGCCATGGCGACGTCCCTTTCCCACCGGGACGGAGCCGCCCCGGATCTGCGCTGAGCGCCAGAGTGCCACCCATCCTGCCGCCGTTTCCGCCGTTCCCCCAAGATATGCATATATCTGTCGCCCAATGCGGTGAACTCTGCTACGGAAGAGCGTATTCGGACGGCAGACTGGTGCGAGCTGTGCCGGTGGAAGGAGAGCGGGTATGCAGCACGGTCCCGCGGTGCGGCGGCGCAAGCTCGGCGAGGAACTGCGCGCACTGCGCGACCGCACGGGGCTCACGAGCGGCGAGGTGGCCCGCATCGTGGGATGGCACCAGTCGAAGGTCAGCCGGATCGAGACGGGCCGCAGTGGCGTGAAGACGCGGGACATCCGGCTGCTGCTGGACGCCTACGGGGACGTGGTGAGCCCCGAGCAACGCGCCCTGCTGGAAGCCCTGGGCGCCTCGGCGGCCGGACCCGCCGCGGGCGGCGAGGAGGCGCGCGGGCGGCAGTGGTGGCACGACTACCGGGGGCTGCTCCCGCAGGAGTACCGGGACTTCATCAGCCTGGAGGCGGGGGCCCGCTCGGCCCGGACCGTGGAACTCTCGGTGGTGCCGGGCCTGTTGCAGACCCCGGGGTACGCGCGGGCCGTGACCCGGGCCGCGCTGGGCGGGCTGCCGGAGCCGAAGGTGGACGCGCTGGTCGACGTACGGCTGGCCCGGCAGGCGGTGCTGCGGGCGGATCCGCCGCTGGAGCTCAGCGCCGTCCTGGACGAGGCGGTGCTGCGCCGGCAGATCGGCGGGGCGGGGGTGATGCGGGAGCAGCTGCGGCACCTGGCGGAGGTGTCCCGGCTCCCCCAAGTGCACCTCCAGGTGCTGCCGTTCACCGTGGGGGGTCATCTCGGCCTGACCGGACCGTTCGTCATTTTCTCATTTCCGAACATCGCCGATCTGGATGTGGTGGTACTCGACCATTTGACGAGTAGCCTCTACCTGGAGCGGAAGGAAGACCTTGAGGCGTACAGCGCCGCGTTCCGCACGATCCAGGCGCACGCCCTCCCGCCCCGTGACTCGTCGGATCTCATCAGCTCACTCGCTGACGACGCGTAAGGAGGCACCCCCGTGTCCGCAACCCCCTTATCCCCCGGCGGACTTCTGAACAGCGCGCGGTGGCGGCGGAGCAGCCGTAGCACCGGAATGAACAACTGCGTGGAGGCGGCCGCCCTGACCGGCGGCCTGCTGGCCGTCCGCGACTCCAAGCGGACGGACGGCCCGGCCGTGCTCTTCACCGGGCCGGCCTGGGACGGCTTCCTCGCCTCCGTACGGGAGGACGCGCGCGCGTGACGTCCTACCGCTGAACCATGTCCGTGGCTCCGGCCGGGGCGGTCCGCAGGACCGTCGCGACGGCCCGGGCGATCTCGTCCCCCGTGAGATCGGCCCGCGCGGTCAGCCGCAGCCGGGAGATGCCGTCCGGCACCGACGGCGGACGGAAGCACCCCACGGACAGTCCCTCCTCGCGGCAGTCGGCGGCCCAGCGCAGTGCCGTCGCGGCCGACGGGGCCCGCACCGACACCACGGCCGCGTCCGGCCTGGCCGCGGTCAGGCCGGACGCGGTGAGCCGTCCGTACAGTTCGGCGGCCACCTCCCGGACCCGGGCCGCGCGCTCCGGCTCCCGCTCCAGCAGGCGCAGGCTCGCCAGCGCCCCGCCCGCGGCGGCCGGGGCGAGGCCGGTGTCGAAGATGAACGCGCGGGCGGCGTTGACCAGATGGCGGATCACCTTGGCCGGCCCGAGGACCGCTCCGCCCTGGCTGCCCAGCGACTTCGAGAGGGTCATCGTCGCGACCACCCCGGGCGCACCCGCGAGCCCGGCGGCGTGCAGGGCGCCCCGGCCGCCCTCGCCCAGCACCCCGAGCCCGTGCGCGTCGTCCACGATCAGGGCGGCACCCGCCTCGCGGCAGGCGGCCGCGTACGCGGCGAGCGGGGCGGCGTCCCCGTCGACCGAGAACACCGAGTCGGTCACCAGCAGGGCCCGGCCCCCGTGCCCGGCGAGGGTCTTGCGGACCTGCTCCACGTCGCCGTGCGGGGTCACCTCGACCTCCGCGCGCGAGAGCCGGCAGCCGTCGACGATCGAGGCGTGGTTCCCGGAGTCGGAGACGACCAGGGTGCCCCGGCCGCTCAGCGCGGTCACCGCGGCGAGGTTCGCGGCATACCCGGACGAAAGCACCAGGGCCGCCTCGAAACCGGCGAAAGCGGCCAGCTCCCGCTCCAGTTCGGTGTGCAGCTCGGTCGTCCCCGTGACCAGCCGGGAACCGGTGGCCCCCGCCCCCCAGCGCTCGGCCGCCGCACAGGCGCCGCGCACCGTGCCGGGGTGCCGGGAGAGGCCGAGGTAGTCGTTGCTCGCGAGGTCCAGGAGGGGCGAGTCGGCGGGGCGCGGGCGCAGGGTCCGGACCAGTCCCGCCTCCTCGCGCCGCCGCTCCGCGCCGTCGATCCAGGCGAAGACGTCCTCGGGTTCCGGGGTGGGCTGGGTCATCGGCGTCCTCGGGTCGCGTCTCGCGATGTGACTCGCGTTTTGTCGGCAGTCGACAGATCTGCTCGACCCTATCCGCCCGTGACCCGAGGGGCCGGTGTGGCGATCCACACACTCCCTTCCGGCCATGTTGTCCGATCTCTCCTTGGCCGGGAGTGGTCGCGTGGGACAGGATCGGGCCCATGGACCTGCTGAACACCCTGGTGGAAAAGGGGCTGCGGCGCGAGCTGCCGACCCGCGAAGAGGCGCTCGCCGTGCTGGCGACCTCCGACGACGAACTGCTCGATGTGGTGGCCGCCGCCGGCAAGGTGCGCCGCCAGTGGTTCGGGCGTCGCGTCAAGCTGAATTACCTGGTCAACCTGAAGTCGGGGCTCTGCCCCGAGGACTGCTCGTACTGTTCCCAGCGCCTGGGATCGAAGGCCGAGATCCTCAAGTACACGTGGCTCAAGCCGGACGAGGCCTCCCAGGCGGCCGCGGCCGGTGTCGCCGGCGGCGCCAAGCGGGTCTGCCTCGTGGCGAGCGGGCGCGGTCCGACCGACCGCGACGTGGCCCGCGTCGGCGAGACGATCGCCGCCATCAAGGAGCAGAACGAGGGCGTGGAGGTCTGCGCCTGCCTGGGTCTGCTCTCCGACGGCCAGGCCGAGAAGCTGCGCGAGGCGGGTGCGGATGCCTACAACCACAACCTGAACACCTCCGAGGCCACGTACGGGCAGATCACCAAGACGCACACCTACGCGGACCGCGTCGACACCGTGCGGAAGGCGCACGCGGCGGGCCTGTCGGCCTGCTCGGGCCTGATCGCCGGCATGGGCGAGAGCGACGAGGACCTGGTCGACGTCGTCTACTCGCTGCGCGAGCTGGACTCGGACTCCGTCCCGGTCAACTTCCTGATCCCCTTCGAGGGCACCCCGCTGGCCAAGGAGTGGAACCTCACCCCGCAGCGCTGCCTGCGGATCCTAGCGATGGTCCGCTTCGTCTGCCCCGACGTGGAGGTCCGGATCGCCGGCGGCCGCGAGGTGCACCTGCGCTCGATGCAGCCGCTCGCGCTGAACATCGCCAACTCGATCTTCCTCGGCGACTACCTCACCAGTGAGGGCCAGGCCGGCCAGGCCGACCTCGACATGATCGCGGACGCCGGCTTCGAGGTGGAGGGCGCCGGCACCACCACCCTGCCCGCGCACCGCGCCGACGCCGCCGAGGCGGCGGCCGCCGCCCGCGCGGGCGGTGTGTGCGGTTCGGCGGCCGGCTCGGGCTGCGGCTCGGCCGCGGACGCGGACGCGCAGGCCCCGGGCTGCGGTTCGGCCTGCGGCGGCTGCTCCGGGCACGCCCACGCCGGGGCTCCGGCCGAGGCCCCGGCCCAGGCCGAGCCCGGCGAGGTGCGGCCGGACCTGGTGGCGGTGCGCCGGCGCGGCGCGGGGACGGACCTCGCCCCCAATGCCTGACCTGTACCCCCTGCACGACCCCCTCGACCCCGCCTCCGCCACGGCCGGCCTGCTGGCCCTGGACCGGCAGCACGTCTGGCACCCGTACGGCCCGATGCCCGGGCGGCAGGAGACCCTCGTGGTCTCCTCCGCCTCGGGGGTCCGGCTCCGGCTCGCCGCCCCGGCCCAGGGGCGGGACGAGCTCGTCGACGGCATGTCCTCCTGGTGGTCGGCCATCCACGGCTACAACCACCCGGCGCTGAACGAGGCGGCGGCGGCCCAGCTGGGCCGGATGTCGCACGTGATGTTCGGCGGGCTCACCCATGAGCCCGCCGTGCGGCTGGCCGCCCGGCTGGTCGAGATCACCCCGCCCGGGCTGGAGCACGTCTTCCTCTCGGACTCCGGGTCGGTGTCCGTCGAGGTCGCCGTCAAGATGTGCCTCCAGTACTGGCGTTCGCTGGGCCGGACCGGCAAGACCCGGCTCATGACCTGGCGCGGCGGCTACCACGGCGACACCTGGCAGCCGATGGCCGTCTGCGATCCCGAGGGCGGCATGCACGAGCTGTGGCAGGGCCACCTGCCACGGCAGGTGTTCGCGGACGCGCCGCCCGGGGACTTCGACTCCCCCGTGGACCCGGCGTACGTCGATCACCTGCGCTCCCTGGTCGCCGCGCACGCCGACGAGCTGGCCGCGGTGATCGTGGAGCCGGTGGTGCAGGGCGCGGGCGGCATGCGCTTCCACAACCCGGGCTACCTGCGGGTGCTGCGCGAGCTGTGCGACGAGTACGGGGTGCTGCTGGTCCTCGACGAGATCGCCACCGGCTTCGGCCGGACCGGCGCGCTCTTCGCGGCCGGCCACGCGGGCATCACCCCCGACGTGATGTGCCTCGGCAAGTCGCTGACCGGCGGCTACCTGACGCTCGCCGCGACCCTGTGCACCGAGAGGGTCGCCGACGGGATCTCGCAGGGGGAGGTGCCGGTGCTCGCGCACGGGCCGACCTTCATGGGCAACCCCCTCGCCACCGCCGTGGCCCTGGCCTCCGTCGACCTGCTGCTCGGCCAGGACTGGGCGGGCGAGGTCAAGCGGATCGAGGCGGGCCTGCGCGAGGGCCTCGCGGAGGCCTCCGGGCTGCCGGGGGTCAAGGACGTCCGGGTCCTGGGCGCGATCGGCGTGATCCAGCTGGACCACCCGGTCGACGTGTGGGCCGCGACCCGGGCCTCGGTCCGGGAGGGCGTCTGGCTGCGCCCGTTCCGCGACCTGATCTACACGATGCCCCCGTTCGTCACCGGCGACGCCGACGTCGCCCGTATCTGCCGCGCGGCCGTCGCCGCGGCCCGGGAGGGCTGAGATGTCCGTCATCGTGGTGTCCGGCACGGGCACGGAAATCGGCAAGACGGTGGTCACCTCGGCCATCGCGGCGGCCGCCCTGGCCGCCGGGCGCTCGGTGGCGGTGCTCAAGCCCGCCCAGACCGGGGTGGGTCCGGACGAGCCGGGGGACGCGGCCGAGGCCGTACGCCTCGCCGGCCCGGCCGTGACCGCCCTGGAACTGGCCCGGTACCCCGAGCCGCTGGCCCCGGACACCGCCGCGCGGCGCTCCGGGCTGGCGACGGTCGCCCCGTCGCGGATCGCCGAGGCGGCCGCCGGGCTGGCCGGGACGCACGACCTGGTGCTGGTCGAGGGCGCGGGCGGGCTGCTGGTCCGCTTCGACGAGGAGGGCCACACCCTGGCCGACGCGGCGCGGCTGCTGGCGGCGCCGGTGCTGGTGGTGGCCACGGCGGGACTCGGCACCCTCAACTCCACCGCCCTGACGGCGGAGGCGCTGACCGCGCGGGGGCTGCACGGGCTCGGGGTGGTGGTGGGTAGCTGGCCGGACTCCCCCGACCTGGCCTCCCGCTGCAACCTGGCGGACCTTCCGGAGGTCTGCGGCCTGCCCCTGCTGGGCGCCGTCCCGCAGGGCGCCGGCGCCCTGTCCCCGGCCGCCTTCCGCGAGGCGGCCCCGGGCTGGCTGGCCCCGCCGCTGGACGGCACGTGGTCGGCGGAGTCCTTCCTCACGGCCTGGCCGGCGTAGGTCCCGCCGGCCGGGGCGCGGGCCGTACCACCGGGTGCGCGGCCCCGCCGGCGGGTGCGGCGCGGGCGCGGTGACTCCGTGTTCGCGGCCGCGCCGGCGAGAGGGGCCGGGGCACCTGCCGGCGGTGGCCGGGAGTGAACGGGAGAGGCGCGGCAGGGGGGACGGCTCCGCCCGGCGACACCCCCGCGGCCCCCACCGGGGCGGTCTCGTGGCCCGGCGGGGCGGTTTCGTGGCCCGGCGGGGCGGTTTCGCGGCCCGGCGGGGCGGGGAACAGCCCGGGAGGGCACACGCGCGCGCCCGTGTGTCCGCCCGTCAGCCCCCGATCCGCGCCCGGAGGCCGCCCCATGCCCGCCCACGCCCCCGATTCGGTCCACCACCCCTGCTTCGCCCGGTTCTACGCCCGCGCCAGCACCGCCGCCGAGACCCGGGCCGGGATCGGGGCGCTGCGCGAGGAGCTCCTGCTGGGGGTGTCGGGCCGCGTCATCGAGATCGGCGCCGGCAACGGCCTGAACTTCGCGCACTATCCGCGCGCCGTCTCCGAGGTCGTCGCCGTCGAACCCGAGTCCACCCTGCGCCGGCTCGCGGCGTCCGCCGCGCTGCGCGCCGAGGTGCCGGTGGACCTCGTACCGGGTGTCGCCGAGGCCCTCCCCCTCAAGAGCGAGGCCTTCGACGCCGCCGTGGCCTCGCTGGTGCTGTGCACCGTACGGAACCTGCCGCGCGCCCTCAGCGAACTGCACCGGGTGCTGCGCCCCGGCGCCGAGCTGCGCTTCCTGGAGCACGGGCTCGCCCCCGGCCCCGGGATGGCCTCCGTCCAGCGGGCGCTCGACCGGACGGTCTGGCCGCGGCTGTTCGGCGGCTGCCACACCGCCCGGGACCCGCTCGCGGCGATCGAGGCGGCCGGCTTCCGGATCACCGCGCACCGCTCCTTCCGGCTGCCCGAGCGCGGCCCGTCCCTGCCCACCTCGTACTGCGTCATCGGCACGGCCCGCCGCCGCGACTGAACCGCGTTCACCCGTCCGGCCGACGCACGGCACGGTCAGGCCAGCGGCTTCACCCAGCGGGTCCAGATCTCCTCGGGGTGGTAGCCGGCCGCGTCCCAGGCGCCGTGCGCCTGCTCGTTCCCGTCGAGCACCATCGCGTCGGCGCGCCGCCCGCCCAGCTCCGCGAACCGCTCCTCGGCGGCGGCCAGCAGCGCCGACCCGATGCCCCGCCGGCGGTGCGCCGGGTGGACGGCGAGCCGGTACAGGTGGCAGCGCCAGCCGTCGAACCCGGCGATGACCGTGCCGACGAGTTCCCCGCCACGCCGGGCGAGCAGCAGGGCCCGCGGGTCGCGGGCGTACAGCCGCTCGACCCCGGCCAGGTCGTCGCTGATGCTCGTGCCCTTGGCGGCGGCCTTCCAGAAGTCCAGTACGGCGGGGAGGTCCGCGGCCGCGGCCTCGCCGATATGAAGATCGTCCATGCGCCGATCCCACCACCCGCGCATACTCGGCCAAAAGGAGGAGCCACTCCCTTTGCCTTTCCTTTACCATGTGGGCAGGGTCCCTCCCGGGACCCCCGGAATCCTCCGCGCCCTCCCGACCGAAAGGTGTGAGCGTCCGCCCATGGGCGAGCCTCCCAGTCCCCGGCATCCCCGCACGCGACATCGCGCGGCACCCCTCCCTCTGGCCGATCATGGGACGGAGGTGACCGACCGATGACCGAAGTGCTCCTGCTCGTCGTGGCGCTGCTGCTCTGCCTTGCCTGCGGGGTCTTCGTCGCCGCCGAGTTCTCGCTGACCACCGTCGAGCGCAGCGAGCTCGAACGGGCCGTCGAGCGCGGCGAACGCGGCGCGGACAGCGCCCTGGCCGCCGTCCGCAGCCTGACCTTCCAGCTCTCCGGCGCCCAGCTCGGCATCACGGTGACCGGCCTGGTCATCGGCATGATCTCCAAGCCGTCGATCGCCGCCCTGCTCACCGGCCCCTTCAAGGCCATGGGCCTGTCCGCCTCGGTGGCCTCCTCCACCGCCCTGATCCTGGGCACCGTCGTGTCGACGGTGGTGCTGATGGTCGTGGGCGAGCTGGTCCCCAAGAACTGGGCGATCTCCTCACCGCTGGCCATCGCCAAGCGCGTGGCGACCATGCAGCGCGTCTTCAGCCGCGCCTTCCGCCCGCTGATCAGCCATCTCAACACCACCGCCAACCACCTGGTGCGCCGGCTGGGCATGGAGCCCGCCGAGGAACTGGCCTCCGCGCGCACCCCGCAGGAACTGGTGGCCCTGGCCCGGCACTCCGCCAAGGCGGGCGCGCTGGAGAAGGACACGGCGGAGCTCTTCGTGCGGACCCTGAACCTGGCCGACCTGACCGCCGAGAACGTGATGACCCCGCGCGTGCAGGTCACCGCCCTCGACGTGCAGACCACCGCCGAGGACGTGGCCAACGCGACCATGGCCACCGGCCTGTCCCGCTTCCCCGTCTACCGGGGCAGCCTGGACACCGTCGTCGGGACGGTCCACATCAAGGACGTCCTGGCCCTGCCCGCCGAGGAGCGCCACCGCCACCCGGTGTCGCGGCTGCTGCGCGAACCCCTCCTCGTACCGGAGTCGCTGACCGTGGACCGGCTGCTGGACCGGCTGTCCGGTCGGCAGACGATGGCCGTGGTCATCGACGAGTACGGGGGCACGGCCGGTGTGGCCACGCTGGAGGACATCGTCGAGGAGGTCGTCGGCGAGGTCCGCGACGAGCACGACCCGCACGAGACCTCCGACCTGGCACCGGCCGGTACGGACGAGTCCGGCCGCGCCCTGTACTCCGCCGACGGCGCCGCCCGCACCGACCAGCTGCGGCGCATCGGCCTGCGGGTGCCCGAGGGGCCGTACGAGACCCTGGCCGGGCTCATAGCCGCCGAACTCGGACGGATACCGGCCGTCGGTGACCGGCTGGAGCTGGACGGCTGGCGCCTGGACGTGGTGGACGCGAGCGGCCGCCGCGCCGCGCGGGTCCTGCTGCACATGCCGTCCGAGACGCCCGGCGACGAGAACCCGGAGGGGGACCGATGACCGCGATCCAGCTGCTGATCGGCCTGGCGACGCTCGTCGTCAACGCCTTCTTCGTCGGCGCGGAGTTCGCGCTGATCTCGGTCCGGCGCAGCCAGATCGAACCGTACGCCGAGCAGGGCGACCGCCGGGCCCGCGCGGTCGTCTGGGGCCTGGAGCACGTGTCCGCGCTGATGGCGGCGGCCCAGCTGGGCATCACCCTGTGCACCCTGGTGCTGGGCGTCGTGGCCGAGCCGGCCATCGCGCACCTGGTGGGTCCGCTGCTCGACGCCGTCGGGGTGCCCTCCGGCCTGACGCACGCGATCTCCTTCGTGATCGCGCTGGCGCTGGCCACCTACCTGCACATGCTCTTCGGCGAGATGGTGCCCAAGAACGTGGCGCTGGCCGAGCCCGTGCGCACGGCGCTGCTGCTGGGGCCGCCGCTGGTGGCGATGACCCACGCGCTGAAGCCCGTGATCTTCGCGATCAACGCCTTCGCCAACACCCTGCTGCGGCTGCTGCGGGTGGACGCGAAGGACGAGGTCGCGGCCACCTTCTCGGATGACGAGCTGGCCCGGATGGTCAAGGACTCCAGCGACGCCGGGCTGATCGACGACCGGGCGAGCGAGCGCCTGTACGACGCCCTGGAACTGGGGCGCCGTCCGGTCGCCGATGTGGTGCTGCCCGTGGACCGGGTGGTCCGGGCCCGGCAGGGGATCACCCCCGCCGGACTGGAGCGGCTGTCGGCCGAGTCGGGCTACTCCCGCTTCCCGGTGGTCGACGGGCAGCGGCGGATCCTCGGCTACCTGCACGTCAAGGACGCCCTGGACGTGGTGGAGCGGGACGAGCCCTTCCCGGTGTCCGCGCTGCGCCCGATCGCACAGGTGCGGGCGGAGACCCCACTGGACGACGTCCTGACCGCCATGCGGGCCAGCCGCACCCACCTGGCGGCGGTCCTGGGGGCGGACGGGGCCATGACGGGGCTGGTGACGATGGAGGACGTCCTGCGCGAACTCTTCGGCAAACCGGCCTCGGCCTAGTGCTGTGACCGGGAAGGTTTGCCGGGTTGGGAAGTCAGGCCGCGGCGGGTAGTGGTCTGCCGCCCCATTGGAGGCCTTTCTCGCTTCGGA
>NZ_JBEPFL010000035.1:0-92464 GCF_040301925.1 Streptomyces sp. NPDC000075 | reverse complement strand
GGTCGCGGGGGCTCCCCGCCCCCCGGCCGGCCGGCGTGGTCCACCGCCGGGCGGCGGCCCCGCCGGGGGGTGCGCCCGTACGGCTGCCCGGTCCCCGGCGCTCCCCGGCCGCCGGGGCCGCCCGGGCCGCGGGCGCGGGAACGGGCCTCCCCCGGGCCCCGAATCGACCGACGTTCGACACGGCCATAAACCCCCTGTCCGTACACAACGGACATCGCCGCACCGCCTCGCCCTGGCCTCACGCATCCCTCCGCTGGAAGATCTACGCATGTCGCCAGAGACCCAGCAGTGGACCCCCACCCATGGCCGGCCCTACCGGCCCGTCGCCTACCGTCCCGCGCGCATGCCCGCGCCCGAATCCCTCGCGCGCGCGGCGGAGTTGCGGGCCCGGATGGACGAACGGCGCACCGTACGCCACTTCTCCCCCGACCCCGTCCCCGAGCAGGCCGTCCGCGACGCCATCGCCTGCGCCGCCACCGCCCCGTCGGGGGCGCACCAGCAGCCGTGGACCTTCGTCCTGGTCAAGGACCCCGCGATCCGCCGGCAGATCCGCGCCGCCGCCGAACAGGAGGAGCAGATCTCCTACGACGGCCGCCTCGGCGACGAATGGCTGGCGGCCCTGCGGCCCATCGGCACCGACGCCGTGAAGACCCACCTCACGGACGCCCCGGCCCTGATCGTGGTCTTCCAGCAGCGCTACTGGCTCGGCCCGGACGGCGAGAAGCGCAAGCACTACTACGTGGACGAGTCGGTCGGCATCGCGGTCGGCATGCTCCTGTCGGCCCTCCACCTCTCGGGCCTGGCCGCCCTCATCCACACCCCGAGCCCGATGCGCTTCCTGAGCCACGTCCTGGGCCGCCCGGAGAACGAGAAGGCCTTCGCGGTCATCCCGGTCGGCTACCCGTCGGAAGACTGCGAGGTCCCGGCCCTGATCCGCAAATCCCTGGACCAGGTCCTGGTGGAGGTCTGACCCGCACGCCCCCGCAACCGGGACCGCCCCCGCTCCGGACTTGGGGGTACCGGAGCGGGGGCGGGGTTCTGCTGGGGGCCGGGGTCAGCCCATGTGGGGGTAGCCGTACTCGGTCGGCGGGACCAGGGTCTCCTTGATGGAGCGGGTCGAGGTCCAGCGGAGCAGGTTGGACGCCGCGCCCGCCTTGTCGTTGGTGCCCGAGGCGCGGCCGCCACCGAAGGGCTGCTGGCCGACGACGGCGCCGGTCGACTTGTCGTTGATGTAGAAGTTGCCCGCCGCGAAGCGGAGCTTCTCCATCGTGTCGGCCGCCGCGTAGCGGTCCTGGGCGATGACGGAGCCGGTCAGGGCGTAGGCCGAGACGTTCTCCATCTGCGCGAGCATCTCGTCGTACTTGTCGTCCTCGTACACGTGGATCGCGAGGATCGGGCCGAAGTACTCGGTCGTGAAGACCTCGTTCTCCGGGTCGGTGCACTCGATGACGGTCGGGCGGACGAAGTAGCCCTCGGAGTCGTCGTACGTGCCGCCCGCGACGATCGTGCAGGTCGGGTCGGCCTTCGCACGGTCGATCGCGGCCTTGTTCTTCGCGAAGGAGCGCTCGTCGATGACCGCGCCGATGAAGTTCGACAGGTCGCGGACGTCACCCATGGTGATGCCGTCGACCTCGGCCGCGAACTGCTCCTTGAAGCCGTCGTTCCAGATCGAGGCCGGGACGTAGGCGCGCGAGGAGGCGGAGCACTTCTGGCCCTGGAACTCGAAGGAACCGCGGGTCAGGGCGGTCTTCAGGATCGCGCGGTCCGCGGACGGGTGCGCGACGACGAAGTCCTTGCCGCCCGTCTCGCCGACCAGGCGCGGGTACGAGCGGTACTTCTCGATGTTGTTGCCGACCGTCTTCCACAGGTACTGGAAGGTCTTGGTCGAGCCGGTGAAGTGGATGCCGGCCAGCTCGGGGTGGTTCAGCGCCACCTCGGAGACGGCGATGCCGTCGCCGGTCACCAGGTTGATGACGCCCTTGGGCAGGCCGGCCGCCTCCAGGAGCTCCATGAGGAGGACCGCGGAGTGGGTCTGCGTCGGGGACGGCTTCCAGACGACCACGTTGCCCATCAGGGCCGGGGCGGTCGGCAGGTTGCCGGCGATGGCCGTGAAGTTGAACGGGGTGATCGCGTAGACGAAGCCCTCGAGCGGACGGTGGTCGCTGCGGTTCCACACGCCGGCGGAGTTCGCGGCCGGCTGCTCGGCCAGGATCTGGCGGGCGAAGTGGACGTTGAAGCGCCAGAAGTCGACGAGCTCGCACGGGGTGTCGATCTCGGCCTGCTGCGCGGTCTTCGACTGGCCCAGCATCGTGGAGGCGGCCAGCTTCTCGCGCCACGGGCCGGCCAGCAGCTCGGCGGCGCGCAGGATGATCGCGGCGCGGTCGTCGAAGGACATCGCGCGCCAGGCCGGGGCGGCGGCCAGGGCGGCGTCGACGGCCTCCTGGGCGTCGGCCTGGGTGGCGTTCGCGTACGTGCCGATGACCGACTTGTGGTCGTGCGGCTGGACGACGTCGAAGCGCTCGCCGCCGCCCATCCGCTTGACGCCGTTGATCGTCATCGGGAGGTCGATCGGGTTCTCGGACAGCTGCTTGAGCTGGATCTCGAGGCGCGCGCGCTCCGCGCTGCCCGGGGCGTACGAGTGGACCGGCTCGTTGACCGGCGCGGGGACCTGGGTCACAGCATCCATGGGGCGATAACTCCTTGACCTGGTTCTTGGCTAGTTCTTGGTGATCATCGAGCGGAGGAAGAACAGCAGGTTGGCCGGCTTCTCCGCGAGGCGGCGCATGAAGTAGCCGTACCAGTCCGTGCCATAGGCCGTGTAGACCCGCATTCGATGACCCTCGGAGGCGAGCCGGAGGTGCTCCTCGCTGCGGATGCCGTAGAGCATCTGGAACTCGTACTCGTCCAGTTTGCGCCCGGCCTGCCGGGCGAGCTCCTGCGCGATGGAGATCAGGCGCGGGTCGTGCGACCCGATCATCGGGTAGCCGTCGCCCTCCATGAGGATCCGCATGATCCGGACGTACGCCTTGTCGATCTCGGCCTTGTCCTGGTACGCGACCTCGGCGGGCTCCTTGTAGGCGCCCTTCACGATCCGGACGCGGCTGCCGGCGGCGGCCAGGCGGCGGGCGTCGGCCTCGGTGCGGAAGAGGTAGGCCTGGATGACGCAGCCGGTCTGCGGGAAGTCCCGGCGCAGCTCCTCGTGGATGGCGAACATCGAGTCGAGGGTGGTGTGGTCCTCGGCGTCGAGCGTCACGGTGGTGCCGATGGCGGCGGCGGCCTCGACGACCGGGCGGACGTTGGCGAGGGCGAGCTCGTGGCCGCCCTCCAGCGCCTGGCCGAACATCGACAGCTTCACGGACATCTCGACCGACTCGCCCAGCTCCAGCTCCTTGAGGCGCTCGATGAGCTCCAGGTAGGCGTCCCGGGCGGCGTACGACTGCTCCACGGCGGTGATGTCCTCGCCGACGACGTCGAGGGTGACCTCAAGGCCCTTGCGGGTGAGCTCCTCGACGATCGGGATGACCTGGTCGACCGTCTCACCGGGGATGAAGCGGTTGACCACCGGCTTGGTCACGGGGGCGGCAGAGACGATTCGGCGCATCTTGTCGCTGCGCGAAGCGGCGAGGATCGCGGGACCCAGCACGGGGCACCTCCAACGGGTGGCAGAAGCGGGCATACGGGCGCCGCGAGGGTGTGCTGCGGCCGTAAGGAAAACGCAAGTAAAACCACCGTGAAACCTATGGATCTCCACGATCCTCTGCCATCGACAGCTGTCACGCATCCGTGTCCCGGATCTCATACATCTGTCTGAAGGGGCGGCGCGGGGGTGGGAGAATGTGCTCGTGAAGGGCGATTACCAGGACCTGGTGGACGAGATCTCGGCGCTGCTCGGCGCCCCGGCGACGCTGGAGAACCGGGACTTCCGCCTGATCGCCTTCGGTGCGCACGACAGCGAGGACGACCTCGCGATGGACCCCGTGCGCACGCGCTCGATCCTGACCCGGCAGTCCACGGCGGCCGTGCGGTCCTGGTTCGAGGGCTTCGGCATCGCCCGGGCGACCGGCCCGGTACGGATCCCGGCGGCGCCGGACGCGGGGGTCTTCCGGGGGCGGATCTGCCTGCCCGTGCGGTACCGGGGCATCGTCCAGGGCTACGTGTGGCTGCTCGACCGGGATCCGGGGCCGGGGCCGGAGGCCCTGGAGGCGGCCATGGAGGTGGCCCAGCGCATCGGGGTGCTGCTGGCCGAGGAGGCCAAGGCGGGCGCCGACCTCTCCCGGGAGTTCCTCGCGGTGCTCACCGCCGGACGGGGGTGGCAGCAGGACATGGCGGTGGCCTCGCTGCGGCTGGCCCTGGGGGCGGGGGCGGAGGGGCTGCACGCGGCGGTGTGCGTGGCCCCGTGGGCCGGGGAGGCGCCCTCGTCGGTGCCGGGGGCCGCGGCGGTGTGCGTCGTACCGGCCGGCACGGCGGACGGGGCGGGCCCGGCCCGCCTGGCGGTCCTCCTGCGCCTGCGCTCCCCCGACGCGCTGGCCCCGGCCCTGACGGCCCTGGGCCGTCTGCTGCCACGCGCGGCGACGGCCGGACAGCCGCCGACGAGCGGCGCGGGCGCCGGGGCCGCGCGGGCGCCGGGGGCGGCAGGGTCGGCGGCGAGCGGGCCGGCGGGGGGCGGCGGCACCACACGGACGCCGCCCTCAGCCGGGGCACAGGGTTCGGCCGGCGCCGCCGCGGCTCCGGGCACGGCCGGACCGGCGCGCGTCTCGGCCGCCGCCAGCCCGGCACGGGCCGGCCGGGTGACGGCGCAGGCCCCGGGCACCCCCGGGCCCACGGCGACGGCACGGTCCGCGCGTACGGCCGGCCCGGCGGGCACGCCCGGGGGCGCGGGGGCCGCGCGGGCCTCCTCCGGCGAGGCGGCCGCAGTGGCCGGGGCGGCGACGGGTGCCGGGAGCGGCGGGGCGTACGGGGTGACCGCCGGAGTGTCCGATCCGGTGCGCGGGCTCGGCGAGCTGCCCGCCGCCTGGGGGCAGGCCGTCGCCTCGGCGCGGGCGGCCGCCGCACAGCCGCGGCTCGGGCCGGTGGCGCAGTGGGCCGAGATCGGCCCGTACCGGATGCTGGCCGCCCTGGCCGCCGGGCCCGTGGACGATCCCGCGACCCGGGCCCTGCTGAGCCCGGCCCACCGGGAACTGGCCCGCACCGCCGAGGTGTTCCTCGACTGCGCGGGACAGGCCGGGCGCGCGGCGGCGGCCCTGGGCGTCCACCGCCAGACCCTGTACTACCGGCTGGGCCGGGTGGAGCAGCTGACCGGACTGGACCTGGACGCGGGCGAGGACCGGCTGCTCCTGCACATGGCCCTCAAGGCCGCCCGCCTGACCGGCTGACGGCTGACGACTGACCGCCCCCCACCAGCCGACCCGGCCGCCCCGGCCGGGACCGGCGGCCGGCTACCCCGCCGCCCGTTCCGCGTCCGAGAACCCCTGCGCCAGCCGCCGCAGCCCCTCCGCGAACTCCTCGCCCGACGGGGCGCTGGCGGGGTCGAAGAGCCACTGGATCATCAGGCCGTTGAGCAGTGCCTGGTAGACCGCCCCGAGGGTGCGCTCGTCGCGCTCGGTCAGCGCCTCCTCCGGGGTGCCGGTCATCATCGAGACCAGGCCCCGGCGCCCCTCCAGCTGCGAGGCCGCCAGCATGGACTTCAGCTCCGGCTTCTGGTCCCGGCTCAGCGCGACCTCCAGGCTGGCCGCCCAGACCGGGCCGGCCGTCTCGTGCTCGGCGACGACCCCGTCCCACAGCGCCCGCAGCCGTTCCAGGGAGCCCCCGGCCCCTTCGAGCCCGGCCTGCCGGCCCTCGCCCCACTCCTCGATCAGGGCGATGAACGCCTTGGTGAGCAGCGCGTCCTTGGAGCCGTAGTGGTAGCCGATGGACGCCAGGTTGGTCCCGGAGGCGCTGACGATGTCGCGCGCGGTGGTGCGCACGAACCCCTTCTCGGCCAGGCACTTCTTGGCGCCTTCGAGCAGATCTTCACGGTGTCCCATACCGACACGGTAGCAAGCCCCATACGGCCGTCCCATACGGATGTATGACCCGACGGCCCGCGCATACGGGGAAGGGCCCGGGGGTCGCCCCCGGGCCCTTCCCACAGCGTGCGCGACGGTCAGCCGAGGTTGACCGTACGGGCCGACACGGCGCCGATCTCCTCCGCGATGGCCGCGAGGACGTCCACCGGGACCTCCGCGTCGACGGTGAGGACGACGAGCGCCTCGCCGCCCTCCGAGGCACGGGCCACCTGCATGCCCGCGATGTTCAGGCCGGCCTCGCCGAGCAGCAGGCCGACCTTGCCGACCACGCCCGGGCGGTCGGTGTAGCGGAGCACGATCATGTGGTCGGCCAGGGCCAGGTCCACGTCGTACTCGCCGACGCCCACGATCTTCTGAAGGTTCTTCGGGCCCACGAGCGTGCCGGAGACCGACACCTCCTGGCCGTCCGACAGGGTGCCGCGGACGGTCACCACGTTGCGGTGGTCGGGGGACTCCGAGCTCGTCGTCAGGCGCACCTCGACACCGCGCTCCTGCGCGAACAGCGGGGCGTTGACGTAGGAGACCGTCTCGTCGACGACGTCCTCGAAGACGCCCTTGAGGGCGGAGAGTTCGAGCACCTTGACGTCGTGCTGGGTGATCTCGCCGCAGACCTCGACGTCGAGGCGGACCGCCACCTCGCCCGCGAGGGCGGTGAAGATGCGGCCCAGCTTCTCGGCGAGCGGCAGACCGGGGCGCACGTCCTCGGCGATGACACCGCCCTGGACGTTCACCGCGTCCGGTACGAGCTCACCGGCGAGGGCCAGGCGCACCGACTTGGCGACGGCGATACCGGCCTTCTCCTGGGCCTCGTCCGTGGACGCGCCGAGGTGCGGGGTGCAGACGACCTGGTCGAGCTCGAAGAGCGGGGAGTCCGTGCAGGGCTCCTTCGCGTACACGTCGAGGCCGGCGCCGGCGACGCGGCCCTCCTTGATGGCCGAGTACAGCGCGGCCTCGTCGACGATCCCGCCGCGGGCGGCGTTGACGATGCGGACGGACGGCTTGACCTTGTGCAGGGCCTCGTCCCCGATGAGACCGACGGTCTCCGGGGTCTTGGGCAGGTGCACGGTGATGAAGTCGGCGACCTCGAGCAGCTCGTCGAGCGTCAGCATCTTGACGCCCATCTGGGCGGCGCGCGCGGGCTGCACGTAGGGGTCGTAGGCGACGACCTTCATGCCGAAGGCCGACATGCGCTGGGCGACCAGGACGCCGATGCGGCCGAGGCCGACGACGCCGAGGGTCTTCTCGCTGAGCTCGACGCCCGTGTACTTGTTGCGCTTCCACTCGCCGTTCTTCAGCGCGGTGTTGGCCTGCGCGATGTTGCGGGCGGTGGCGACGAGCAGGCCGCAGGCGAGCTCGGCGGCGGTGACGATGTTGGAGGTCGGGGCGTTCACGACCATCACGCCGGCCTTGGTGGCGGCGGAGACGTCCACGTTGTCGAGGCCCACACCGGCGCGGGCGACGACCTTCAGCTTCTTGGCGGCCGCGATGGCCTCGGCGTCCACCTTGGTGGCGGAGCGGACGAGGATGGCGTCGACGTCGACGATCGCGGGCAGCAGCTCCGCCCGGTCCGCGCCGTTGACGTGCCGGATCTCGAAGTCCGGGCCGAGCGCGTCCACCGTGGCGGGCGACAGCTCTTCGGCGATGAGTACGACAGGTTTCGAGCTCACGTGGGTCCTCACAAGTCCAGTGCGGACGGCCGTCCCGACGGCCGCATGCGGTGGAGGGGGTAGCCGCGTGGAAGACGCACGACACTGTGGGCCTGACGCGTTGTGTTGAGCAGTGTAGTGGCGGTTCCGCCGCGGAATTCCGCCTGTACGGAAGGATCACCCGTCCGTGATTGGCCGGGGTGGACAATCCGCACGATCCGGGGTCTACATTCCGTCGATTTCCGGCCGGTCCTCGACGGAGGGGGCCGGCCGGGCGCGGATGCGCGGCGGGGCCGGGACGCGTGTCCCGGCCCCGCCGCGCACGAGATCAGCTCTCGTCGCTGTCGACCCAGCTCATCAGCTTGCGCAGCTTCTTGCCGGTGGTCTCGAGCAGGTGCTCCGAGTCGGCCTTCTTGTACTCGTTGTACTTCGGCAGACCGGCCTTGTACTCGGCCATCCACTCCTCGGCGAACTTGCCGCTCTGGATCTCCTCCAGGACCTTCTTCATCTCGGCCTTGGTGGCGTCGGTGATGACGCGGGGGCCGGTGATGTAGTCGCCCCACTCGGCGGTCTCGGAGACCGACCAGCGCATCTTCTCCAGGCCGCCCTCGTACATGAGGTCGACGATGAGCTTCAGCTCGTGCAGGCACTCGAAGTACGCGATCTCCGGCTGGTAGCCGGCCTCGGTCAGGGTCTCGAAACCGGCCTTGACCAGGGCGGAGGCGCCACCGCAGAGGACGGCCTGCTCACCGAACAGGTCGGTCTCGGTCTCCTCGGTGAAGGTGGTCTTGATGACGCCGGCGCGGGTGCCGCCGATGCCGGCCGCGTACGACAGGGCCAGGGCGAAGGCGTTGCCCGAGAAGTCCTGCTCGACGGCGGCGATACACGGAACGCCGCGGCCCTCCTCGTACTGGCGGCGGACCAGGTGGCCCGGGCCCTTGGGGGCGACCAGGGCGACGTCCACGTTGGCCGGGGGCTTGATGAAGCCGTAGCGGACGTTGAAGCCGTGGCCGAAGAAGAGCGCGTCGCCCTCCTGCAGGTGCTGCTTGATGGACTCCTCGTAGATCTCGGCCTGGAGCGGGTCCGGGGTCAGGATCATGATGACGTTCGCCCACTCGGCGGCTTCCGCCACGGGGAGGACCTTCAGGCCCTGCTCCTCGGCCTTGGCCTTCGACTTCGAGCCCTCCTTGAGGCCGACGACGACGTCGACGCCGGAGTCACGGAGCGACAGCGCGTGGGCGTGGCCCTGGCTGCCGTAACCGATGACCGCGACCTTGCGGCCCTGGATGATGGACAGGTCGGCGTCGTTCTCGTAGAACAGCTCGGCCACTGGGATATCTCCTTGGTGCGCTGATGTTGCACCCACCGTACGGCGGGGAACGGAATAAGAGTTTGTCGGTCTCGCCATGCGAACCGGGCGTGTCCCGCCCGGTCCAGGCGTGGCGTCAGGCGCGTGGGGCGCCCGTCAGGCGCTGCGCTCGAGGGAGCGCAGGCTGCGGTCCGTGATGGACCGGCCGCCGCGCCCTATGGCGATGGTGCCGGACTGCACCAGTTCCTTGATGCCGAAGGGCTCCAGCATCTTGAGCATGGCGCTGAGCTTGTCGCTGCCGCCGGTGGCCTCGATGGTGACGGCCTCCGGGGAGACGTCGACGGTCTTGGCGCGGAACAGCTGGACGATCTCGACGATCTGCGAGCGCGTCTCGTTGTCGGCGCGGACCTTCACCAGAACGAGTTCGCGTTCGATGGCGTTCGACGGCTCCAGCTCGACGATCTTGAGCACGTTGACCAGCTTGTTGAGCTGCTTGGTCACCTGCTCCAGCGGGAGGTCCTCCACGTTCACGACGATGGTGATGCGGGAGATGTCGGGGTGCTCGGTGACACCGACCGCGAGGGAGTCGATGTTGAAGCCGCGGCGGGAGAACAGGGCGGCGATCCGGGCGAGGATGCCGGGGGTGTTCTCGACCAGGACCGAGAGCGTGTGCTTGGACATGTGAGTCGTTCTCTCTCTCAGGCTCTCTCGGCTCAGTCGTCTTCGTTGTCGCCGAAGTCGGGGCGGACACCCCGGGCTGCCATGACCTCGTCGTTGGAGGTGCCGGCGGCGACCATCGGCCACACCATGGCGTCCTCGTGGACGATGAAGTCGATCACGACCGTGCGGTCGTTGATCGCGTTGGCCTCGGCGATGACCTTGTCCAGGTCCGCCGGGTCCTCGCAGCGCAGCGCGACGCAGCCCATGGCCTCGGACAGCTTGACGAAGTCCGGGACGCGGGTGCCCTGGCGGGGGGCGGCGGACTCGCCGAGCTGGGAGCCGACCGTGTCGTGGCCGGTCTCGTCGGCGTGCAGGACGGTGTTGGAGTAGCGCTGGTTGTAGAACAGCGTCTGCCACTGGCGGACCATGCCGAGGGCGCCGTTGTTGATGATGGCGACCTTGATCGGGATGTTGTTCAGGGCGCAGGTGGCCAGTTCCTGATTGGTCATCTGGAAGCAGCCGTCGCCGTCGATCGCCCAGACCGCGCGGTCCGGCATGCCGACCTTGGCGCCCATCGCGGCGGGGACCGCGTAGCCCATGGTTCCGGCGCCGCCGGAGTTCAGCCAGGTGCGGGGCTCCTCGTACTTGACGAAGTGGGAGGCCCACATCTGGTGCTGGCCGACGCCGGCGGTGAAGATCGTGCCCTGCGGCGCGAGCGCGCCGATCCGCTCGATGACCTGCTGCGGGGAGAGCGAGCCGTCCTCGGGCAGGTCGTAGCCCAGCGGGTAGGTCTCGCGCCAGCGGTTGAGGTCCTTCCACCAGGCGGTGTAGTCGCCCGTGTGGCCTTCGTTGTGCTCGGCCTGGACGGCCTGGACGAGGTCGGCGATGACCTCGCGGGCGTCGCCCACGATCGGGACGTCGACCTCGCGGTTCTTGCCGATCTCGGCCGGGTCGATGTCCGCGTGGATGACCTTGGCGAAGGGGGCGAAGCTGTCCAGCTTGCCGGTGACGCGGTCGTCGAAGCGGGTGCCGAGCGCGATCAGCAGGTCCGACTTCTGGAGCGCGGTGACACCGGTGACGGAGCCGTGCATGCCCGGCATGCCGACGTGCAGCGGGTGGCTGTCGGGGAAGGAGCCCAGGGCCATCAGGGTGGTACAGACCGGGACGCCGGTCAGCTCGGCGAGGACCTTGAGTTCGGCCGTGGCGCCGGACTTCATGACGCCGCCGCCGACGTACAGGACCGGGCGCTTGGCCTGGACGATGAGCTTGGCGGCCTCGCGGATCTGCTTGGCGTGCGGCTTGGTGACCGGCCGGTAGCCGGGCAGGTCCAGGGCGGGCGGCCAGGAGAAGGTGGTCTTGGCCTGGAGGGCGTCCTTGGCGATGTCGACCAGGACCGGGCCGGGGCGGCCGCTGGAGGCGATGTGGAAGGCCTCGGCGATGGTCTTCGCGATGTCCTCGGCCTTGGTGACCAGGAAGTTGTGCTTGGTGATCGGCATCGTGATGCCGACGATGTCCGCCTCCTGGAAGGCGTCGGTGCCGATCGCCTTGGAGGAGACCTGGCCGGTGATCGCGACCAGCGGGACGGAGTCCATGTGGGCGTCGGCGATCGGGGTGACGAGGTTGGTGGCGCCCGGGCCGGAGGTGGCCATGCACACGCCGACCTTGCCGGTGGCCTGGGCGTAACCGGTGGCGGCGTGGCCGGCCCCCTGCTCGTGGCGGACCAGGATGTGACGGACCTTCTTGCTGTCCATCATCGGGTCGTACGCCGGGAGGATGCAGCCCCCCGGGATGCCGAAGACGGTGTCGCACCCCACCTCTTCGAGAGAGCGGATGAGGGACTGCGCGCCCGTGACGTGCTCAACTGCGGTGGGCTGGTGCCCACCCGTACGGGGCCGCGGCTGCGGATGGTGGGCCCCGGAGGCCTGCTCGGTCATCGGCATTCTCTTCTCGAAGCTGAGGGTTTTACGAGGAGCGGGGGTGCCCCGGTTCTCGTCCGGGTGCGTGTGCCAGTGCAACAAAAAACCCCTCGTGCCAGGTGGCAAGCGAGGGGAGCGCGTCGGCGGTGTGGAGCGGGGACATGCAGGTCCCGGCTTCAGCCGACGCGCTTTCCAAGTACGAGAATTCGGGTGCGCATGGCATTGACCCTCCCTCCGGCGGGAGGTCGATGTCAAGCGGGTGGGACGGGCGTCTCATTATTTGAGCCTCTACGGATGACCATCGAGCCACCGGACGAGCCCCCGGCCAAGGCGGGCTGGACCGTACCGCCCGGTACTGGGAACGTACCTCTCACGAGCGCGCGGCGCAGCCTGTATTCGTCGAGCGGGCCGGAAAACGCCATTCCCTGGCCGTGGGTGCAGCCCATGGCGCGCAGCGCCGCCACCTGCTCGGGGAGGTCGACCCCGTCGGCCACGGACTGCATGCCCAGATCGTTTGCGATGCGCAACAATCCGGCGGTGATCTTGTGCAGGCGCGCGGACTCGACGACGCCCTCGACCAGGCCCCTGTCCAGCTTGAGCAGGTCCACGGGGAGGCGGCGGAGGGCGCTGATGGCCGCGTAGCCGCTGCCGAACCCGTCGAGGGCGATCCGTACGCCGAGCCGGTGCAGGGCCGTCAGACGGCGCTCCAGCTCGTCGAAGGGCACCCTGGGGTCGGAGGCGGCCAGTTCCAGGACGAGGCCTCCGGAGGGCAGCCCGTGCCGGCCGAGCAGGGCCTCCACGGAGCCGCCGGGCACCGAGCGGTCGAGGAGCCGCTGGGCGGTCATCCGTACGACCACTGGTACGTCGTGCCCCGCGAGATGGCGCTCGGCGGCCTCGGCCACCGCCTCTTCGAGGAGCCATCGGCTCAGCTCGGCGGCGCGGGAGGGGTCCGGTACGCCGCCCGGCCCGCCCTCGCTGTGTTCGGCCACCCGGAGGAACTCCGCCGGGGTGAACAGGATCCCCTGGGCGGAGCGCCAGCGGGCCTGCGCCGCCACCGCGGCGACCTCGCCGTCGGCCAGGCAGACCACGGGCTGGTGCAGCAGGGCGAACTCGCCCTCGTGCAGCGCGGTGCGCAGCTTCCCGGCCAGTTCGGCCTTGCGGACGACCTCGGCCTGCATCTGCGGGGCGTACAGCTCGACGCGGTCCTTGCCGGCCGCCTTCGCCCGGTACATGGCGAGGTCGGCGTTGCGCATCAGGTCCGAAGGGGTGATGCCGGGGTCGGCGAAGGCCACGCCGATGCTGGCGGCGACCCGGACTTCGCTGCCGGCGATGCGGTAGGGCTGGGAGAGGGTGGCGCGCAGCCGGTCGGCGATCTCGTGGACCTGGTACTCGCGGGCGCTGCGGTCCCGGCTGCCGTCGCCGAGGATGAGCGCCGCGAACTCGTCGCCGCCGAGGCGGGCGGCGGTGTCCCCGGCCCGGACGGCGTCCTGGAGGCGGCGGGCGGCCTCGATCAGCAGTTCGTCGCCCGCCTGGTGGCCGATGGTGTCGTTGACGGCCTTGAAGCCGTCGAGGTCGATGAAGAGCACGGCGGTGCTGTGGTCTCCGGCGCGGCGGCCGGTGAGGGCCTGGCGGACGCGGCGGGTGAACAGGGCCCGGTTGGGCAGGTCGGTGAGCGGGTCGTGCTCGGCGCTGTGCTGGAGCTGGGCCTGGAGACGGACCCGCTCGGTGACGTCCCGGCTGTTGAGGATGAGTCCGCCCTGGTGCCGGTTGACGGTGGACTCCACGTTGAGCCATTCCCCGCCGCCCGATTTGAACCGGCATTCGATGCGGGTGGTGGGTTCCTCGGCGGGCGGCGTGGCCAGGAAGCGGCGCACCTCGTGGACCACGCGGCCGAGGTCCTCGGGGTGGATGAGGGCGGCGAGTTCGGTGCCGACCAGCTCCTCCGCCTCGCGGCCGTAGACGCCCGCGGCGGCGGGGCTGACGTAGCGCAGGGTCCCGGTGGGTGCGGCGATCATGATGACGTCGCTGGAACCCTGGACCAGGGAGCGGAAGTGGTTCTCCTTCTGGGCCAGTTCCTGGGTCAGCGCGATGTTGTCGAGGAGCATGATGCCCTGCCGGACGACGAGGGCGAGCACGACGCTGCAGCCCATGAAGATCACCACCCGGTTGAGCTTCCCGCCGTCCGGCACGTTGTAGAGGAGCCCGATCGTGCAGACCGCGGCCGCCAGGTAGGGCGCCAGGGCGGGCAGGGAGCCGGTGATGGGCCGGCTGTGGGGCCGGCCGGCGCGCGGGGGCGCGGGCCGCGGGACGGGGTCCGGGCGGCGGGCGCTCCAGGGGGCGTAGGCGAACAGCAGGGAGCCCGCGAACCAGCCGGCGTCGAGGATGTCGCCCGAGCGGTAGGTGGTGCTGAGCAGCGGCGAGGTGAACAGCGCGTCGCACAGGACGGTCAGGGCGAGGGCCGCGATGGCCCCGTTGATGGCCGAGCGGTTGGCGGCCGAGCGCCGGAAGTGCAGGACCAGGACCATCGAGACCAGCGCGATGTCGAGGAGCGGGTAGGCGAGGGAGAGCGCGGTGCGCGGGACGCTGACCTCGGCCCCGGACTGCGCCGGGCGCGCGTGGCCGGCGAGGGCCAGGCTCCAGGCGAAGGTCAGCAGGGAGCCGGCGATGAGCCAGGAGTCGAGCGCGAGGCAGACCCAGCCGGCCCGGGTGACGGGGCGCTTGGCGAGGACGAGCAGGCCGACGATGGCGGACGGGGCGAAGCAGAGGAAGGCGAAGTCCGCGAGGGAGGGGAAGGGCAGTTTCTGGTGGAGGATCACCTCGTACCAGCCCCAGACGCCGTTCCCCAGGGCCCCCATGAGCGAGGAGAACGCGAACATCAGCCAGGTGGGGCGTTCGCGCCGGTCGACCGTGCGGGCGTAGTGGTAGCAGGAGAGGGCGGCCAGTAATCCCGCGGAACTGAGGCCGAAGTCGCCCATGATGAGGGCGACTTCCTTCGAGCCCCAGCCGAGGGCGGCGCCGACGGCGTATCCGCCGCAGACCACCGCGAGGAGGAGTTGCCCTCCCAGCCCCCTGCGCCCGCCGCCGGTGACCGGTGGCCGGGTCAGGAGCGCCGCCCCCGGGGCGCTCACCGGAGCCCCTCGCCGGCTGGTCCCGGCGCGGCCCCGGCGCGGCGGCGCCGCCTCCGGCGGCCCTGCCGCATCGGATCCTTCGTCCATTGGCCGTGCATCGCCCGTCGCCCCCCAAAGTGTCCGTTCACCCCAGCGCCAGACGTACGTGGCGCAGCCCCTTGTTCCGGACGATACACCACTTTCGTCACTCAGTGACATAGCTTCTCTACTCTCCGTCACCACGGGGAGGCGTGTGGCAACTGCTCGCATACATATGGACGCGGAGAGTGCGCGTGGTGGTTCAGTCCGTGATCAGAACGGTGTTCTCGACGGCCTCTCCGGCGGCGAACCGGGCCAGCTGACGGGCGACGAGACGCTTCGCCCGGGGCTCGAACGCCGAGCTGCTGCCTCCCACGTGAGGCGTGATCAGGACGTTCGGGGCGTGCCACAGCGGGTGGCCCGGGGGCAGCGGCTCCGGGTCGGTGACGTCGAGGGCGGCGCGCAGCCGTCCGGACTCCAGTTCGGCCAGCAGGGCCTTCGTGTCGGCCACGGGGCCGCGCGAGACGTTCACCAGCAGGGCCCCGTCCTTCATCCGGCCGAGGAAGGAGGCCCCGGCCAGGCCCCGGGTGTCCTCGGTGAGCGGGGTGGAGAGGATGACCACGTCCGCGTCCGGGAGGAGAGTGTGCAGGTCGCCGAGGGCGTGCACCGGCCCGTGCGGGGCGGTGCGGGCCGAACGGGCGACGCGGGTGATCCGGCCGCACTCGAAGGGCAGGAGCCGGTCCTCGACGGCCGCGCCGATGGCCCCGTAGCCGACGATCAGCACGGACTTGTCGGCGAGGGCCTCGTAGAAGCCGCCGCGCCATTCCTCGCGGTCCTGGCCGCGCACCATGCCGGGGATGCCGCGCAGGGAGGCGAGGGTGAGGGTCAGGGCGAGCTCGGCGGTGCTGGCCTCGTGGACGCCGCGCGCGTTGCACAGCCGGACGCCGGGGCGCAGGTGGCCCAGGCCGGGCAGGACGTGGTCGATGCCGGCGGTGAGGGTCTGCACGACGCGCAGGGCGGGCATGGCCGGGAGCGGACGCAGGGTCACGGCCTGGGACTTCATGTACGGGGTGACGTAGAAGACGCAGTCGGCGGGGTCGGCCGGGAACTCGTCCTCACCGTCCCACCGTCGGTAGCGGAAGGAGTCGGGGAGGCCGTCGATCTCCCCGGGCGGGAAGGGGAGCCAGACGTCCGCGGTCGTTGCAGTCATGATCCCGAGGCTATGCGAAGCGCACGTGATCAAGCCGTTAGTTTGAGGGCCGGACCGGGACAGGGCCGGGAGGGGGGACGCAGGGGTGGAGCGCAGGTCGATCGGGTCGGGACCGCTGACGGTGGGGGCCATCGGGCTCGGCTGCATGCCGATGAGCTGGGCCTACGCGCCCTCGCGCCGTCGGGGCGAGGAGTCGCTGCGCACCCTGCACACGGCCCTGGACCTCGGGGCGAACCTGCTGGACACGGCCGATCTCTACGGGCCGTTCACCAATGAGCTGGCGGTCGGGCGGGTGCTGCGCGAGCGGCGGGCCGAGGCCTTCGTGTCGGCCAAGGTGGGGCTGCGGGCCGGCGAGGGGCACGTGGTGGCGGACGGGCGGCCGGAGTACGTGCGGCGGGCGTGCGACGCCTCGCTGCGGCGGCTGCGGACCGACGTCATAGACCTGTACCAGCTGCACCGGGTGGACCCCGAGGTCCCGGTGGAGGAGACCTGGGGGGCCATGGCGGAGCTGGTGCAGGCGGGGAAGGTGCGGGCGCTGGGGTTCTGCGCGCTGGGCGCGGGGGCCGGGCCGGGTGCGGGGCGGCGCGGGGACCGGGGGTACCGGTCGACGCTGCGGCACCTGGAGCGGGTGCAGCAGGTGTTCCCGGTGACGGCGGTGCAGGCGGAGCTGTCGGTGTGGTCGCCGGAGGCGGCGTGGCAGCTGCTGCCGTGGTGTGCGGCGCGGGGGGTGGGGATGCTGGCGGCGATGCCGCTGGGCAGCGGGTTCCTGACGGGGACGCTGACGCCGGGGCAGGGGTTCGAGGAGGCGGACGTACGGGCCCGCCATCCGCGGTTCACGGCGCACGCGATGGCCTCGAACCAGGTGCTGGTGGCGGAGCTGCGGCGGGTGGCCCGCAGGCACGGGCCGGAGGTGACGGCGGCGCAGGTGGCGCTGGCGTGGGTGCTGGCGCAGGGGCCGCACGTGGTGCCGGTGCCGGGGGCGGACCGGGCGCACTGGGCGGCGGAGAACGCGCGGGCGGCGGAGGTGCGGCTGACGGCCGGGGAGCTGGCGGGGTTCGCGGCGCTGCCGGCGGCGGTGGGGGCCTGGGACTGACCTTCCCGGGACGACCGCGACAACCACTCGATCGGGTGTACGAGTGGTGGAACCCGGGCACCCGCCGGATCTGTTGAGTCTTGTGAAGGGCAGGACCGGAGGATCGGCCGGAGGGGAGCGGGACGATGCGGTACGAGGTGTGGGGCGGGCTTTTCGGGGCGGGGCGTGCCGGAGCGGGTGTGCGCGGAGCCGGGGGCGCGCGGCGGCGGGTGCTGGCGGGGGTTGCCCTGGCGGGGTGCGGGGCGCTGCTGGCGGCGGGATGCTCACCGCCGGGCGGGGCTCCGCCCGGCGCCGGGGGCTCCTCGCCCGGGGCTCCGCCGTCGGCCTCGGCGGGCGGCACGGCGGGGGTGGCGGCCTCGGCGCCGCCGGCCAAGGGCTCCGTGACGGTCACGGGCGAGGTGGCGAAGGGGCTGGACTCCCCGTGGGGGGTGGCCCCGCTGCCCGGCGGGGACCTGCTCGTCGCCTCGCGGGACAAGGGCACGGTCAGCAGGGTCCGGACGGACACGGGCGAGGTGACGCCGATCGGCCGGGTGCCCGGGGTGGCGCCCGGCGGGGAGGGCGGACTGCTGGGGCTCGCGCTGTCCCCGCACTTCGCCTCCGACCGGCTGGTGTACGCGTACTTCACCACGGAGTCCGACAACCGCGTCGCCCGGATGCGCTACGACGAGCAGAGACCGCCCGGGCAGCAGCTGGGCGCGCCGGACACGGTGCTGAGGGGCATCCCCAAGGGGCTCATCCACAACGGCGGGCGGATCGCCTTCGGGCCGGACGGGATGCTCTACGCCGGGACGGGCGAGACCGGGAACACGGCGCTGGCGCAGGACCGGAAGTCGCTGGGCGGCAAGATCCTGCGGATGACCCCCGACGGGAAGCCGGTCCACGGGAATCCCGAGCCGGACTCGGTCGTCTACTCCTGGGGGCACCGCAATGTGCAGGGGCTCGCCTGGGACGCGGACAAGCGGCTGTGGGCCTCCGAGTTCGGGCAGCACACCTGGGACGAGCTGAACCTCATCGTGCCGGGCGGCGATTACGGCTGGCCGGCGGTGGAGGGGAAGGGGGGCAAGGCGGGTTTCCGGGATCCGGTGGCCGTCTGGAAGACGGACGAGGCCTCGCCGAGCGGGATCGCCTGGGCGGAGGGGTCGATCTGGATGGCCTCGCTGAAGGGCGAGCGGCTGTGGCGGATCCCCCTGAAGGGGGCTGCGGAGGCCGCGGAGCCGGAGGCCTTCCTGACCGGGCAGTACGGCCGGCTGCGGACGGTGGTGCCGCTCGGCGGGGACAGATTGCTGCTGGTCACGAGCGAGACGGACGGGCGCGGGTCGCCCCAGGCGGGCGACGACAGGATCCTGGGTCTGACGGTGCGGTGACCGACGGAGCCCCGGTGGGGGGCGGAAGGCACGGTGAGCACGGTGTTCAACATGATCGAGGAGTTGTTCAACCCGGGCCGGCGGCACACGGACGAGGAGAAGAAGCGCCTCGAACTGTCCCGGACCGACGTCGGCGACGGCGATCCGGGACGGGGGCCGATAGACCTCGACTCCGGCTCGGTGCTCATACGCCCGGCCGCGAGCCGGCCGCCGCAAGCGGACGGCTCGGCGGCCGGGGCGGATGCGGCGGCCGGGGCGGATGCGGCGGCCGGGGCGGATGCGGCGGATGCGGCGGACGCTGACGAGGAGGCGGAGCGGACTCCTTAGGGCTGCGGAGTCAGGGGGGTGAACAGGCGCAGCCGGTGGGCGAGCGCGGCGGCCTCCCCCCGGCTCGCGACGCCCAGCTTGGCCAGGATGTTCGAGACGTGCACGCTGGCCGTCTTGGGGGAGATGAACAGTTCCTCCGCGATCCGGCGGTTGGTGCTGCCCGTCGCGACCAGGCGCAGGACGTCCCGTTCGCGGCTGGTGAGTCCCAGGGCCTCGATCGGGTCGGCGTCCGGGGCCGGTGCGGCCGGGGTCTCGTCGGGGGTCAGCGGGATGCGGGCGCGCTGGGCGAGCAGGGCCAGGTCCTCGCGGAGCCGCCGGGAGCCCAGCCGGTCGGCGGTGGCGTGGGCGTCGCGGAGCAGGCCGGCCGCCGTCTCACGGTCTCCGCCGGAGCCGAGGAGCGCCTCGGCGAGCCGGTGGCGGGCGCGGGCCAGCAGGAAGGGGCGCTCCAGGGGGCTGACGGCGGCTTCGACGGCCGTCCAGTCGGCGACGGTGTCGCGGCCCTCGGCGCGCAGCAGCTCGGCCCTGAGGTACTCGGCGTGGGCGCTCCACAGGGGTGCGGGGGTGGCCAGGGAGCGGGCGGCGGTGCGCAGGGCCTCCAGGGCGGCGGCGCGGCCCTCGTCGGTGCCGGGCAGGCCCCGGGCGTCGGCTTCGGCGGTGGCGGAGGCCAGCAGGAGGGGCCAGGCGTAGCGGTGCTGGCCGAGTGGGAAGCCGTAGGCGATGGCCTGGGCCGTCTCGGTGCGGACGTCGGCGAGGCGGCCCTCGCCCTCGGCCACGCCGACGGCCAGCCGGAAGAGCGGGATCCGGTGCTGGGGCTGGCTGTCGTGGGTGCCGAAGTGGGCGTGGGCGGCGGCGAGCTGGGCGGTGGCCTCGGCGAGTTCGCCCCGGGCCAGCGCCAGGTAGGCCAGGCGTGCGGAGGCGGAGCCGCGCGGGGCGGCGCCGTGGCCGACGTGCAGGGTGCGCCGGGCGGCTTCGGCGGCCTCGTCCCAGCGGCCGAGGCTGTACAGGCTCTCGGCCATGTTCCCGCGGACCCAGGCCTCGGTGTCCAGGAGCCGGGCGCCGCGGACGAGTTCGACCCCTTGTTCGGCCAGTTCCACGGCTTCGCGGGAGCGGCCCATCGATTCGAGCTGGGAGGTGATGTTGATATGGGCGCGGCCCGCTACGACGGTGTGTCCGAGTTCGGTGGCGCGGTCCTTGACCGTGTGGAGTTCGGCGAGGCCGGTGTCCGTGTCGCCGGAGTCCATGAGCAGGCAGCCGTAGGTGATCCGGGCGTTGAGCTCGGTCTCCTCGGCGCCGATCATGCGGGCGTATTCGACGGCGCGTTCGGCGGCTTCGAGGTTGCCGGGGCCGGGGTTGTGGAGCATGCCCCAGCCCGCGACCCGGACGAGGACGTCGGCGTGCACCTGGGACGGGGGCAGCCCCTTGACCAGTTCCTGGGCGGTGGCGATCTCCTGCCAGCCGTCGCCCCGGCCGAGGTTGGCGATGAGCCGGGAGCGCTCGGTCCAGAACCAGGCGGCGCGCAGCGGGTCGCCTCCGTCCTCGTCGAGGATGCGCAGGGCCAGTTTGGTGAGCTTCAGGGCCCGTTCGCGCTCGCCGCCGTAGCGGGCGGCGACGGTGGCCTCGGCCAGGAGGTCGATGCGCTGGAGGGGGGTGGTGGCCGGGTCGCAGCCGCAGGGCGGGTAGACCTCGGTGTAGTCGGCGGGGCGCAGTGCGTCCCGTACCTCGTCGGGGACGCTCTCCCACAGGTCCATGGCGCGTTCGAGGAGGCCGAGCTGCTCGGAGTAGGCGTGCCGGCGGCGGGCGGTGACGGAGGCGGCGAGGATGGCGGGCAGGGCCTTGGCGGGGTCGTTGGCGGCGTACCAGTAGTTGGCGAGCCGGATGACCCGCTCCTCGGCGCGTATGAGGGTCTCGTCGGCCTCCACGGCCTCGGCGTAGCGCCGGTTGACGCGGGCGCGTTCGCCGGGGAGCAGGTCGTCGCTGACGGCTTCGCGGACCAGGGAGTGGCGGAAGCGGTAGCCGTCGCCGTCGGGGGTGGCGAGGAGGATGTTGGCGCCGACGGCGGCGCGCAGGGCCTCGATCAGCTCGTCCTCGCCGAGCCGGGAGACGGCGAGCAGCAGGGGGTACTCGACGGTGGATCCGCCCTCGGCGACGATGCGGACGACGCGCTGGGCGGCGTCGGGCAGGACCTCGACGCGGACGAGGAGGAGGTCGCGCAGGGATTCGGTGAGTCCGGTGCGGCAGCCGCTCTCGTGGGAGGCGACGAGTTCCTCGACGAAGAAGGCGTTGCCGTCGGAGCGGTCGAAGACGGAGTCGACGAAGGCCTCGTCGGGCCGCGAGGCGAGGATCCCGGCGAGCTGGCGGCGCACTTCGCCCCGGTTGAAGCGGGGCAGTTCGATGCGCTGGACGGTGCGGAGCCGGTCGAGTTCGGCGAGCAGGGGGCGCAGCGGGTGGCGGCGGTGGATGTCGTCGGCCCGGTAGGTGGCGACGAGGACGAGCCGGCCCCGGCCGAGGCTGCGGAAGAGGTAGGCGAGCAGGTGGCGGGTGGAGGTGTCCGCCCAGTGCAGGTCCTCCAGGACGAGGACGACGGTGCGGTCGGCGGCGAGGCGTTCCAGCATCCGGGCCGTCAGTTCGAAGAGGCGGGCGGTGCTCTCCTCGTCGTGGGGGCCGCGGGGGGTCTCGCCGAGTTCGGGGAGGATGCGGGCGAGTTCGTCCTCCTGGCCGGCGGCAGCGGCGGCGAGTTCGACGGGCAGCAGGCGGAGCAGGGTGCGCAGGGCCGTCGAGAAGGGGGCGAAGGGAAGGCCCTCAGCCCCGATCTCCACACAGCCTCCGACGGCCACCACGGCTCCGCGGCGGGCGGCCTCGCCGAGGAACTCCTCGGTCAGCCGGGTCTTGCCGACTCCGGCCTCACCTCCGATGAGGAGGGCCTGCGGCTCCTGGTCCGCCGCGCGGGCCAGGGCGTCTACGAGTACGGCCAGTTCGTCGGCTCGGCCGACGAACACCGGGCTGACGGATCTGGTTTCCACGCCGCCGAGCATCGCACACGGGTCCGGTCGGGCGGCACTCGTTATCGGTGCGCTCGTCATCTCGCGTCAGTCCACGGGGTGCGCGGCGCGGGTTACGCGGCGCGGGTGAAGAGGCCGCGGTGGCGACTCACCGTCCTCTCGCGTTCCTGGCCGCGAGAGCCGCGGGGGGCCTTCTTGGCCTCCCGGGCCATCCGGTACAGGTCGGCCTCGCGGATGAGGTCGGCGCGGCGGGCGGTGGCGATCTCGTACTCGAACATCTCGTTCTCCCTGGTCGTTCTTCTCGGGCACCTCGTTCGGTGTGATCCAAGATTCGCGTCCCAGAGGGGTGCGGCACATGGGGCTCATGCCGCATCTGTGGGGCCCCGGGGGCCTTAGGCCGGGGGCCCGGGGGCCTGAGGGGGCCTGGAGCCGCCCGGGGGCGGCCTAAGACGGGGGGTAAGGCGGTGCCTATTCGGCGGCCGTCGGCAGGGGGACGAGGAGGTCGAAGTACATGAGTCCGAAGAGCAGGACGCCGAGGGCGCCGAGGGCGACGGCGGCCCAGGAGACGGAGCGGACCCAGGTGGGGTGGACCCGGCCGGGGGCGCCGAAGGCGGGGGCCGCGAGGACGAGGGCGGCGAGGAGGAGGGCGAGGGCGGCGAGGAGGCCGTTGACCAGGGCGGTCATGTGCCAGGCGTCGCCGTACAGGGCGGCGATCTTCTCCTTGGCGGTGGTGGCGTTGGCCGACTCGATCTGGCCGATGAGGGTCTGGCGTTCGCCGATCACGCGGGCCACCCAGCTGCCGCTGAGGGCGACGAGGCCCAGGCCGGCGGCGGTGACGGCGGAGGCCGCGGAGCCGACACCGGTGGGGCGCTCGGGGAAGGCGTCGGCGTCGTCCGCGTCGAGGTCCTCGCCGGGCCCTTCGCCGGAGGCTTCGCCGGCCTCGGCGGAGGCGTCCGTGCCGGGCCCGGCGGCGGGGGCGGTGGTGTCCTCGGGGGCGGCCGGGGCGGCGGTGTCCGGCTTGTCCTCGGCGGCGTCCGCCTCGGGGGCGGTGGGGGCGGCGGTCTTGGTGGTGTCCATGGCGGGCACCGTAGGCGGCGTTTCTGAGAGGCTCCTGAGAGGGTTCGCGGCCCGCCGCTCCGGCCGGCCCCCGGGCCCTGGGCGGGGCCGGCGGCGGCGGCGGTGGCTACGCGGCGCGGGCGGCGGCCCGTTCGTGGGCGAGGAGCGACCAGATCTCGATGTCCTGGCGGACGCCTCGGTGGAGGTGGCTCTGGCGCAGGACGCCCTCGCGGGTGAGGCCGAGGCGCCGGGCGACGGCGATGCTCTTCTCGTTGCCGCCGGCGACGTGCCATTCGACGCGGTGCATGCCCCGGGTGTCGAAGGCCCAGTCGATGAGCACCCGGCAGGCCTGGGTGACCAGGCCCCGGCCGGTGCCCGCGGGTTCCATCCAGCAGCCGACCTCGCAGTTGCCGGCGGCGGCGTCGAAGTTCGCGAAGAGGACCCCGCCGACGAGGGTGCCGCCGGCCCGGATGCCGTAGAGGCGGCGGCCGTCGGCGGCGGACTGCTCGGCGTTGGAGCGCAGGAGCCCCCGGGCCGATTCCAGGTCGGTGACGCGGTCGGGGAAGCCGATGAACCGCCCGATGAACTCCCGGCCGCGGTCCATGTGCGCGAGGAACTCCTCGGCGTGCCAGACCTCCAGGGGGAAGAGCTGGGCGTCCTCGGACAGGTCTATCGCGAACATGCGTGTTTCCTTACGGCTCGTGGCCGGTCAGCGGGAGGTCTCGGCCGGCTGCGCGTGGTCCGCGTCCGGCCGCTGGGCCGGGAGCACCGCACGGGGGCGGCACTCCGGGGGTTCGATACTGATCCTGGGCATCCGCCGGTCCAGCCAGGCGGGGATCCACCAGTTGGCCCCGCCGAGCAGGTGCATGAGCGCGGGGACGAGCAGGGTGCGCAGGACGAAGGCGTCGAGGGCGACGGCGGCGGCCAGTGCGATGCCGAACATGGCGATGATCCGGTCTCCGCTGAGGACGAAGGCCAGGAAGACCGAGATCATGATGACGGCCGCCGAGTTGATCACCCGGCTCGTCTCGGCGAGGCCCACGCGCACGGCCCGCCGGTTGTCGCCGGTCTCCAGCCACTCCTCGTACATCCGGCTGACGAGGAAGACCTGGTAGTCCATGGAGAGCCCGAACAGCACGGACACCATGATCACCGGCAGGAAGGGCTCGATGGGGCCCGCGCTGCCCAGGCCCAGCAGCTCGCTCCCCCAGCCCCACTGGAAGATCGCGACGACGACGCCGAAGGAGGAGGCCACGGCGGCGACGTTCATGGCGGCCGCCTTGAGCGGGATGCCGATGGAGCGGAAGGCCAGCAGCAGGAGCAGGCAGCCGAGGGTGATGACCACGCCGACGAAGAGCGGCAGCTTGCCGACGATCACGTCGGCGAAGTCGTCGTAGCCGGCGGTGACCCCGCCGACGTGGGCCCGCATCGAGCTGCCGTGTCCGGCGCGCGGGATGACGTCCTGGCGGAGGCGGTCGACCAGCTCGCTCGTGGCCCGGGACTGCGGGGCGGAGTCCGGGACGACCGTCAGGAGGGCGGTGTCGCCGCTGCGGTTGAACACGGCCGGGCCGGCGGAGGCGACGCCTTCGGTGGTGCGCAGGGCGTCGGCCAGCCGCTGGACGGCGACGCGGTCGGCGGCGCCGTCGAGGCGGGCGACGACCGTGAGCGGGCCGTTCACGCCGGGGCCGAAGCCGTCGGCGAGCAGGTCGTAGGCCTTGCGGGTGGTGGCGGTGGCCGGGTTGTTGCCCTGGTCGGAGGTGCCGAGGTGGAGGGAGAGGGTGGGCAGTGCGACGACCGCCATGACGAGGGCGGCGACCAGGCCGAGGAGCTTGGGGTGGCGTTCGACGAAGGCCGACCAGCGGGCCGCGAACCCGGTGGGGGCCTCGGTCCGGGGGCCCTCGGCGGCGAGCTTGCGGCGTTCGCGGCGGGACAGGGCCCGTATGCCGATGCAGGAGAGGAGGGCGGGGAGCAGGGTGACGGAGGCCGCCACGGTCAGCACCACGGTGAGGGAGGCGGCTATCGCGACGCCGTTGAGGAAGCCCAGGCGCAGCACGAGCATGCCGAGCAGGGCGATGCAGACGGTGGCCCCGGCGAAGACGACGGCCCGGCCGGTGGTGGCGACGGCGTTCTCGCCGGCCTCCTCGACGGTGAGGCCGCGGGCCAGGCCCTTGCGGTGCCGGGTGACGATGAAGAGGGCGTAGTCGATGCCGACCCCGAGGCCGACGAGGGTGCCGAGCATCGGGGCGAAGTCGGCGACGGCCATGGTGTGGCCGAGGAGGGTGATGCCGAAGTAGGCGCTGCCGACGCTGACGAGGGCGGTGGCGATGGGCAGCAGGCTGGCGGCGAGGGAGCCGAAGGCGAGGAAGAGGACGACGGCGGCGATGGCCACGCCGATGACCTCTGCGAGGTGGGGGCTGGGTGCTTCGGTCAGGCCGATGGCGCGGCCGCCGAGTTCGACCTGGAGGCCGTCGGTCTCGGTGGCGGGGTTCTTCGCGGCGTCGACGACGGCCTTGGCCTGGGCCTTGGGTACGGAGTCGGCCTGCCGGTCGAAGGTGACCACGGCGTAGGCGGTACGGCCGTCGGGGCTGATCTGGGCGGCGCCGGCGGGGCCTGGTCCGTAGGGGCTACTGACCGAGCCGACACCGGGGAGGGCGGCGACGGCGTCCAGGGCGCGCGTCATCCGCCGTTCGACGTCGGGTGTCCGCACGGTCTGGTGGTCCGGGGTCCGCCACACGATGGTGTCGGTGTCGCCGCCCTGGCCGTGGAAGCCCTCGCGCAGGAGGACGTTGGCCTTGTTGGACTCGGTGCCGGGGACCTCGTAGTCGTTGGAGAACGCCGTTCCGGCGGTCGCGGCCGCCGTGGCGGTCCCGCCGAGGGCCAGCAGCCAGATCAGGACGGTGACCAGCCGGTGTCGCATGCACCACCGTGCGATTGCTGCCAACGGACGTGCTCCCTGGTGGTTCGGATCTTCAGCGGGAGTCGGCCCGACGCAAAGAACGCTTGAACTCGTGAAGTCGTGACGGGTGAGTCGTGAACTTGTGAAAGGTGCGGCCGCGGGCGGCCAGGGTGTGTGGGTTTACACCTCGGTCGACACGATCGCAGCGTTTCGTGATCGTTGGCCGCTTTCGTGTGCATCGTCACAGGCCTGACCTTCGGCGGGTCCTTCGGCCCGGTAGCCCGGGACGGAGGGCCAGCGGACGGTGAGGACGACGGTGTCCTCCTCGGCGTACCAGGAGTGGTCGACGCCCCGGCCCCAGACGACGTAGTCGCCCTGTTCGGCGAGGACGACGGTGCGCCCGGGGAACTCGAGCCGGAAGCGGCCGCTGATCAGCACCTGGAGGGCGGTGCGCCGTTCCCCGGTGACCCAGCGCTCGCGCGCCTCGCCCTTGGGGTGGACCCCCCACTTGATCTCGACGTCCTCGCTGTGGCGCGGGTCGCCCGGCTCCTTGAAGTGCCCCAGGAGCCAGCCCCGGTCGGCGGCGGCGTCGGGGGTGGCCTTGCCGGTGTAGATGGTGCGGTCGTCGTTCACGGGTCGAGGCTAATGGACTTGTGGGCGCCGAGGATCAGCTGATGAGGTGCGCGCATGACGATGGATCTTGATGAACTGCTGAAGGTGCGCGACCGCTACGACACCGAGGTGCGGCGCGGTGCGGAGGGTCCGCACGTGGAGCGGGCGGGCCGGGTCGTGCGGATGAGCCTGCCCGGCTGGAACGGTGTGGTGTGGTCGGACCTCGACGAGGACACCGCGGACGCGGAGATCGCGGCGCAGGTGGCGCACTTCGGCGCGGGCGGGCAGGCGCCGGGCGGGGCGGTGTTCGAGTGGAAGCTGTACACCCATGACCATCCGGCCGATCTGGCCGGCCGGCTGAGCGCGGCGGGGTTCGTGCCGGAGCCGGCCGAGACCCTGATGGTGGGCCGGACCGCCGACCTGGCCGCCCTGCCGGTGGAACCGCCGGCGGGGATCACCCTGCTGCGGGTGACCGACGAGGCGGGCGTGGACCTGATGATGGCCGCGCACGACCGGGCCTTCGGGGTCGAGCGGCCCCGGATCAAGGAAGCGGTGCTCGCCCAGCTGCGGGAGGACCCCGACTCCCTCGAGGTCGTGGTGGCGATGGCCGGGGAGGTACCGGTCAGCTCGGCACGGATGGAGATCCAGGAGGGCAGCGCCTTCGCCGGCCTGTGGGGCGGCGGCACGGACCCCGGCTGGCGGGGCCGGGGCATCTACCGCCTGCTGGTGGCGCACCGCGCCCGGATCGCGGCCGAGCGGGGGATCCCGTACCTCCAGGTCGACGCCTCGGACGACAGCCGGCCGATCCTGGAGCGGCTGGGCTTCGGGGTGCTCGGCGTCACCGTCCCCTACATCTGGCAGGGCTGAGGGGACCTACGGCGGCCGGCGGGCCGCCCGCCAGGCCGCGAAATCGCTTCCCGGGCCGCCGGAGAAGCGGCAGGATCGCGCCCATGGACATCACCGAACGCATCGGCCCGCCCCTGACCGGGGACGAACGCGAAACCCTCCGGGCCTTCCTCGACTTCCACCGGGCCACCCTCGCCTGGAAGTGCGACGGACTCACCGACGAGGAGCTGCGCCGCCAGGCCTCCCCGCCCTCCACCCTCTCGCTGCTCGGCCTGGTGCGGCACATGGCCGAGGTGGAGCGCCAGTGGTTCCGCCGCACGATCGGCGGGGACACCGACGTCCCCCACCTGTGGTCGGACAGCCGCGACTTCCAGGCCGCCTACGACGCCTCCGGCGCGACCCGCGCCGAGGCCTTCGCCGCCTGGGAGGCGGAGGTGGCGCACTCCCGCGCGGTGGAGGCGGCCGCCGAGTCGCTGGACGTGACGGCGTACGTGCCGAAGTGGGAGGAGGACGTCTCACTGCGGCTGGTGATGCTGCACATGATCCACGAGTACGCCCGCCACAACGGCCACGCGGACTTCCTCCGGGAGGCCGTCGACGGCACCACCGGCGCCTGAACGGCCCCGGCGGCAGCCACGCACCCAGACCCCCTTATAGTTAGGCCAGCCTAACCTAAGACACCGGGGGAAGAGCGTGAGCGCTGTGACCACCGAGGCCTACGAGGTCTACCGCGACAGCTGGGGCATCCCGCACCTGCGCGCGTCCGACCCGCTCCGCCTCTCCTACGCCCAGGGCCGGACCACCGCCCGGGACCGGGCCTGGCAGCTGGAGGTGGAGCGGCACCGCGCCCAGGGCTCCAGCGCCTCCTTCCTCGGGGCCGACTGCGTGCCCTGGGACCGCTTCGCCCGCCAGGCCCGCCTCGACGACACCGCCCGCCGGTGCTTCGAGGCCCTGGACGCGGACACCGCCGCCTGGGTCACCGCCTACGTCGACGGGGTCAACGCGGGCCTGGCCGAGGGTGCGGCCCGCGACGACCGCTTCGCAGCCGCGGGCCACTCCCCCGCCCCCTGGCAGCCGTGGGTCCCGCTCTCCATCTGGATCGGCACCCACATCCTCTTCGCGGGCTTCGCCACCAAGCTGTGGCGCGACCGCGTCGCCCGCGTCCTCGGCGACGCGGCCACCACCCTCTTCGCCACCGACGGCCCCGGCACCGCCGGCAGCAACGGCTGGCTGGTCCCCGGCGACCGCACCGCCACCGGCGCGGCGATCATCGCCGGCGACCCGCACCGGTTCATCGAGGACCCGGGCGTCTACCAGCAGATCCGCCTGGCCTGCCCGGAGTACGACGTCCTGGGCCTGGCCGTCCCCGGCGTCCCGGGCCTCGCCCACTTCGGCCATGCCGGCTCCGTCGCCTGGGCCATCACCAACGCCATGGCCGACTACCAGGACCTGTACACCGAGCGGCTGCGCCCCGCGGCCTACGGCATCGAGGCCCTGGGCCCGGACGGCGACTGGGAGCCGGTCGCCCGCCACACCGAGACCGTCACGGTCGCGGGCGGCGAGGACGTCGAGGTCGAGATCCTGGAGACCGCCCGGGGCCCGGTGATCGTCAACGACGACTCCGCCACCCTCTCCCTGCGCTACCCGCCCCGCGTCCGCTCCGACCTCGGCTTCGCCGCCTTGCCCGCCCTGCTGCGCGCCCGCACCGTCGCCGACGTCGACCGCGCCCTCGACGGCTGGGCCGAGCCCGTCAACGTCGTGCACGCCGCCGACTCCGAAGGCGGCCTGCTGCACCGTGTCGCGGGCGCCGTGCCGCTGCGCGAGGCCGCGAACCGGCTGCGTCCCGTGCCCGCCTGGGACGCCCGCCACGCCTGGCGGGGCTGGGCCGAGGCCCCCGCCGAGCCGGTGCGGGGCGTCGCCGTGATGGCGAACGCGCGCGGGATCGCGTCCCCCCTCGGGGTGGAGTTCGCGCCGCCGCACCGCGCGGAGCGGATCCGCGCCCTGCTCGGTGGTTCGGCCGACTGGTCCCCGAAGGCCATGGCCGAGGTCCACCGCGACACCCACCTGGCCTCCGCCGGGCCGCTGCTCGCCCTGCTGCCCGGGCTCGACGCCCTCTCCCCCGAGGCCGCCGCGCTCCGCGACCGGCTACTGGGCTGGGACCGGCACATGGAGGCCGACAGCACCGACGCCACCGTCTTCGCCGCCTTCCGCACTGCCGTCGTACGCCGCCTCGCGGCCGACCCCGTCTTCGCGGACCTGGCCGGCGCCCCCGGCGGCCCGGAGGTGTTCCACCCCTGGCTCTACCTGGTCCCCCGGGTCGGCTACGCCCTGGAGGGCCTCCTCACCACGCCCCTCCTCCCCGGCCTGGACCGCGCCGCGCACGTCCGCGCCGCCCTGGAGGAGACCGCGACGGCCGGCGCCCCCGAAGCCCCCTGGTCCCAGTCGCACCGGCTGACCCCCTGGCAGGCCGTCCCGGACCCGGAGGCCCGGTGGCCCGGCCTGGGCGGCGACCACGACTGCGTCAACGCCACCTCCTCCGTCCCCGGCGTCACCGACACCGTCGCCCGCGCCTCGGCCGCCCGCTACGTGTGGGACCTGGCAGACCGCGAGAACAGCCTCTGGGCGGTCCCCCTCGGCGCCGACGGGGTCACCGGCTCCCCCCACCACCGCGACCAGCTCCCGTTCTGGGCGCGCTGCGAACTCGTCCCCGTCGTCACCGACTGGACCCGCCTCACCAAGGAACGCCCATGACCCGCACCGCCGTCTACACCCACCCCGTCGAGGGCTTCGGCACGGTCTCCTTCACCCCCGTCGACCCCGCCGCCGACTCCGCGCTGATCCACAGCTGGGTCACCGAGGAGCGGGCGCGCTTCTGGGGCATGGGCGAGGCCAGCCGCGAGCTGGTTCAGGAGATCTACGAGGACGTGGACCGCCGCACCACCCACCACGCGTTCATGGTCGCCCTGGACGGGGAGCAGGTCGCGCTGTTCCAGACGTACGACTGCGCCGAGGACCGGGTCAGCGAGTGCTACGAGGTCCAGCCCGGGGACGTCGGCGTGCACCTGCTGATCGGCCCCACGAAGGGCGCCGCCCGGCACGGCTTCACGGGAGCCCTGATAGAGGCGTTCATCGCCTACCTGTTCACCGACGGCGGCGCCGCGCGCGTGGTCGGCGAGCCCGACGCCCGCAACGCCAAGGCCATCGCCCTGCTGGAACGTTCCGGCTTCGCGCTCGGCCCGGAGGTGGAACTCCCGGAGATCGACCTCCCCGAGGTCTACCTCCCGGCCAAGCCCGCCCGCCTGGCCTTCCTCACCCGGCAGGCCGCTGCTCGCTGAGGAACTCCGTGATCAGCGCGGCCCATTCGGCCGGGCGCTCGGCGAAGGGGAGGTGCCCGGTGGGCAGCTCCGCGTACCGGGCGCCCGGCACGGCGCCGGCCAGCTCCTTCTGGAGCTCCAGGGGTACGAGCCGGTCCTCGGTGGTCGCGATCACCAGGGCCGGTACGGACACCCCCGCGGCCTCCGCGCTCAGGTCGGCTCCCTTGATCAGGTCGACGTGGTCCCCCGCGCCCGGCGGGATGGAGGCGGCGGTCGCCAGCACCACGTCCTCGGCCTGCTCGGGCGTCAGCCCCTCCAGCACCGCCGGGTTCACCGCCAGCGGCACCAGCAGCCGCGCCAGCAGCTCGTTCTCACCCCGCGCCGCGAGCCCCGACCACAGGTCCCCGACCAGCTTCAGCCGGTTCCCGGCGCGCACGAAGGTGGCGGTGAGGACGAGCGCGGTCACCCGCTCGGGGTAGCGGGCGGCGATCCGCAGCGCCACGTTCCCCCCGAGCGAGTACCCGAGCACCGCGAAGGTCTCCAGCCCCTCGGCGTCGGCGGCGGCCACCAGCTGATCGGCCAGCTCGTCCAGCCGGAGCGGCTCGTCGGACTTCGGGGTCCCGCCGGTCCCGGGGTAGTCGACGCCGACGACGCTGTGCTCGGCGGCGAGCTGGTCGAGGATCGCCCCGAAGTTGCTCTCGACGGCCCCTCCCCCGCCGTGGGCGAGCAGCAGGCCGGGACCGCCGCTCTCCTTGCGGACGGTGCGGGCGTAGGCGGCGGTGGCGGTCGTGATGACGGACATGGCGGTCCCCTCGGCATTTCTGTAGCGGTCGTTACGGATTGAACGATACATAGATTCACTAACGAGCGCTACAGAAATAGCCCGTACACAGGTTTTGTACGGGTGGCGTACGTGCGGTTCGCGGGTCAGCCGGGCCGGGAGGGGGAAAAGTGTCCGGCATGCCCCAGAGCAACAGGCCCCAGCGCAACGCCTCTTGGAAGGTCGTCGGCGTCCTGCTGGCCCATCAGCGCAAGCGCGCCCTTCTCACCCAGGCCAGGCTGGCCGAACTGGCCCACTGCGACGTGGAGTCCATCGCCTCGGTGGAACAGGGACGGCGACCCCTGTCCGCGAAGTTGGCCGACATCTTCGACAACCACCTGGACTCGAAGGGGGTCCTGCGCGACGCGGCAGACGCGATCCCACGCCGCGAGCGGTATCCGGCGTTCCTGCGCGAGTACATCGAACACGAGGAGGAGGCCCTCAGCCTGCTCTCCTACCAGAACACGTCAGTCCCCGGCATGCTCCAGACTCCGGAGTACGCCGCAGCCGTGTTCGCCAGCTTCTACCCGCCGTTCCCCGCCGACCAGATCGCCCAGCAGACCGAGGACCGGATCGCTCGACAAGTCCTGCTCCAGCGCAAGCCGAACCCACCGGTCATGCACTTCATCATCGAGCAGTACGTCCTGGAGCGAGCCATTGGTGGCCAAGGCGTCCTGAACGGACAGTTGCGCCACCTCCGCGCGATGGCCGAACTGCCGTTCGTCGGCCTCCAGATCATGCCCAGCGGACTGGAGACACACGCGGGCCTCGATGGTCCGATGATTCTGCTGGAGACGCCTGATCACGATCAACTGGCCTACGTGGAAGGCCAGCGCGTCAGCTTTCTGCTAGACGACCCCGATGAGGTCCATCCGCTCCATCTCCTGTATGGGATGCTGCGTTCTCAGGCCCTGTCCGTGGAGGACAGCAAGAGCCTGCTGGACGACCTGCTAGGAGAGTCATGACGCACCAACTGGCCTGGTTCAAGTCGAGCTACAGCGGCAGCCAAGGCGGCGAGTGCCTTGAGGTTGCCTACGACTGGCAGAAGTCGACGTACAGCAGCGACGCCGGCGGCAACTGCGTCGAGGTCGCCGCCCACCCCGCCGCCGTGCACGTCCGCGACTCCAAGGTGACCGACGGCCCCGTCCTCACCGTCGCCCCCACCGCCTGGTCCGCGTTCCTCGGGACCGCCGTTTCCCATTGACCCCACCCGCCCCGGCCAGCCAAGCTGATCTCCATTCAACTGACTGGTTCGGGGGGCGGATTGACCAGCCAGAATCTGTACATCGGGCCGGACTCGGCACCCGACCGGTACCGGCTGCTGCGGTCCATCGGGCGTGGTGGCGAGGCCGTGATCCATCTCGCGGAGCTGGAGCTGGCGGGCGGGGCCGAGCCCGTCGTCGTCAAGGTGCTCGACTCCAAGACGACGATCACGTCCGAGGAGTTCGCCCGGATCAGCGGGAAGTGGAACGAGCAGGCCGAGCTGCTGCGCTTCGTCCACCGCCCCGGGGTCGTCGGCGTACGGGAGCACTTCGAGGGCCCGCCGATCCACCGGGCCGGTGAGGCCTCCGGCCTGTCCGGGCGGTCCCTGGTGCTGGTCATGAACCATGTGAACGGCGTCGACCTGCGCGACTGGCGGGCCGAGCGGGACCTCTCCACCCCCGCCGGACGGCACGAGGTACTGCGGACGCTGGAACAGCTGGCCGAGGTACTGGACTGGCTGCACTCGGGGAAGGCCACCCCGTCCGGGCGTCAGGTGGTCCACGGTGACCTCTCCCCCGGCAATGTGATGGTCGACGCCGACGGGCAGGCCACGCTGGTCGACTTCGGGCTCAGCAAGCTGACCGCCGAACACCGCACGGCGGAGATCTGGTTCACCCCCGGCTACGCGGCCCCCGAGGTCTTCGACGGCCGCCGCACCCCTGCCACGGACCGGTACGCCTTCGGGGCCCTCGCGTACTTCCTGTTGAGCGGGGACTCTCCGCCCCGCACCCCGGGCCTGCTGGCCGAGGCGATGGCGGAGCTGCCGCAGGTCGCGGCGCTGGACCACGAGCGGCGGGCCCGGATCGCGGCGCTCTGCGCCGTCGACCCGGAGCAGCGGCCGCTGAGCCTGGCCGGCTGGATGCGGGACGTCCGCCAGGCGGTGACCTCCGTTCCGCAGGGCGAGGTCCAGGACGCGCGGCCGGCACCACCGGCACCGCCGCCGACGGCGCGGCGGCGCAGCCGGGTACTGGTCGCGGCCGCCTGCGCGGTACTCCTGGCGACCGCGGTCATCACCGGCCTGAAGCTGTTCGGGGACGAGAGCGACGGCAGCCCGGACCGCGCGGGAGGTACGGAGCCGACGGCCCCGTCCGCCTCCCGCTCGTCCTCTCCGCCCCCTGCCGCGTCCGAGGCGGGCGGGGTCTCCCTGACCACCCTCCAGCCGGTCGCCAAGAGCGAGTACGCCTGGTTCGAGGCGGGCGACGGCACGCTCGGTTCCCAGCGCTACGACACCGCCCTGGTGGCCGCCGGACCGTACAAGATCTGCGACGGGGCGGCCTCCTACGACCTGGGCGGCGGCTGGAAGACCCTGACCATGGTCGCCGGCGTCGACGACGCCTCGACGCACGCGAACGCGCGCGTCAGCGTGGAGGTGGACGGGAAGCCCGTGTGGAGCGGGACCCTGCGGGTCGGGTCCCCGAAACCCCTGTCGCTCGACGTGGCGAACGGCCGCCGCCTGGACATCTCCTACGTCGACCCGGGGAACACCTGCGGAATGGGCCGGCTCGTCCTGGGCACGCCCACCCTGAGGAAGTAGCGGGGCGGCGGCTTCAGTCGGCCGACGACACCCCGAGGTCCGCCCGCATGGCCGCCCGCATCTCCCGGAGCAGGTCCCAGATCTCCTGCTGCGCCTGGGAGACGGCCGCCATCGTCTCGCCCTCCTCGGGGGCGCCCCGCTCCAGCCGTTTGACCTGCCCGTAGACCAGGGTCAGGGCGTGGTTGACGGTGGTCGCGGGGCCGAGGACATCGTCCGGGGCGATCATCTGCGCCTCGGAGTACGTGTCGCGGTGCGCGGACTTCGCCGCGTCGAGGGCCTCCCGGTCCGCCTCCTCCACCTCGCGCTCCCGCATCACGTGCAGGTGGCGGTTGAGGGCGGTGGTGTACTGGCGCGAGTCCCGGTTGAGAGCCGCGTAGCAGGTGCGCCGCAGGACCAGGTTCTCCCGTACGTCCTCGTGCGCGCGCACGAGCTCTATCTCCCGCCGCTTCGTCCGCTCCGCGCCCCGCTGCGTGAGCAGCGAGGCGCCCAGTGTCCCCGCCACACCCACGACGGCGACGACCATCGCCCCGATCTCCATCCCGTCCCCCTCCCCACAGACCGGCGGCCCGTACCGATCGGGTCGATCGGGTACAGGCCGCCGGCTCACAGCCGCCTGAACCTACTCGGAGACGCCGAGCTTCTCCAGGATGAGCTCCTTGACGCGGGCCGCGTCGGCCTGGCCGCGGGTGGTCTTCATGACCGCGCCGACCAGGGCGCCGACGGCGGCGATCTTGCCGCCGCGGATCTTGTCGGCGATGGCCGCGTTGCCCGCGATGGCCTCGTCCACGGCCGCGCCGAGCGCGCCCTCGTCCGAGACGACCTTAAGGCCGCGCTTCTCGACGACCTCGTCCGGGGTGCCCTCGCCGGCGAGGACGCCCTCGATGACCTGGCGGGCCAGCTTGTCGTTCAGGTCGCCGGCCGCGACCAGGGCCGCGATCCGGGCCACCTGGGCCGGGGTGATCGGCAGCTCGTCGACCGAGACGCCCTGCTCGTTGGCGTTGCGGGCGAGCTCGCCCATCCACCACTTGCGGGCGGCCGCCGAGTCGGCGCCCTCCTCGATCGTGGCGACGATGGAGTCCACCGCGCCCGCGTTGAGGATGGACTGCATGTCGTGCTCGCTGACGCCCCACTCCTCGCGGAGGCGGTTGCGGCGCAGGCGCGGCATCTCCGGCAGGGCCTCACGCAGCTCCTCGACCCAGGCGCGGGCCGGGGCGACGGGGACCAGGTCGGGCTCCGGGAAGTACCGGTAGTCCTCGGCGTTGTCCTTGATGCGGCCGGCCGTGGTGGAGCCGTCCTCCTCGTGGAAGTGCCGGGTCTCCTGCACGATGGAGCCGCCCGACGAGAGCACCGCCGCGTGGCGCTGGATCTCGAAGCGGGCCGCGCGCTCGACGGAGCGCAGCGAGTTGACGTTCTTCGTCTCCGAGCGGGTGCCGAATTCCTTCGTCCCGTTCGGGCGCAGCGACAGGTTGACGTCGCAGCGCATCTGGCCCTTGTCCATCCGGGCCTCGGAGACGCCGAGGGCCTTGATGACCTCGCGCAGCTCGGCCACGTACGCCTTGGCGACCTCGGGGGCCCGCTCGCCGGCGCCCTCGATCGGCTTGGTGACGATCTCGATGAGGGGGATGCCGGCGCGGTTGTAGTCCAGCAGGGAGTGGGACGCGCCGTGGATACGGCCGGTGGCGCCGCCGACGTGCAGCGACTTGCCGGTGTCCTCCTCCATGTGGGCGCGCTCGATCTCCACGCGGAAGATCTCGCCGTCCTCCAGCTGGACGTCCAGGTAGCCGTTGAAGGCGATGGGCTCGTCGTACTGGGAGGTCTGGAAGTTCTTCGGCATGTCCGGATAGAAGTAGTTCTTCCGGGCGAAGCGGCACCACTCGGCGATCTCGCAGTTCAGCGCGAGGCCGATCTTGACGGCGGACTCGACGCCGATCGCGTTGACGACCGGCAGCGAGCCGGGCAGACCGAGGCAGGTCGGGCAGGTCTGCGAGTTGGGCTCGGCGCCCAGCTCGGTGGAGCAGCCGCAGAACATCTTGGTCTTGGTGCCGAGCTCGACATGGACCTCAAGGCCCATGACGGGGTCGTACGACGCGAGGGCGTCTTCGTACGACAGCAGTTCGGTGAAGGTGGTCACGGTGAAACTTTCCCTCTCAGCCCAGCAGGACGTCGTCGTCGCCCAGGCGCTTCAGCTCGCGGTACAGGATCGCGAGGCCGGTGACGATGGCGGCGGCGGACACGACGGCGTCGACGAGCTGGAGCGTGTCGTGCTCGGTGCGGGCCTTGCGCACCTGCTTGATCACACTGAAGGCACCGAAGGCGGTGGTGCCCATCGACAGGTAGGTCCCGGTCTTCGACTTCTTGAAGCCCTTGGCCTTGGACAGCGCACTCGAACTCACAGCGACGGAGCCTCCTCAAGCAGCGGGTGGCCCCAGCGCTCGACGAAGGCGGCCTCGACGGCCGCGCCGACCTTGTAGAGACGGTCGTCCTTCATCGCCGGGGCGATGATCTGCAGACCGACCGGCAGGCCGTCCTCCGGGGCCAGGCCGCAGGGCAGCGACATGGCGGAGTTGCCGGCCAGGTTGGTCGGGATGGTGCAAATGTCCGCGAGGTACATCGCCAGCGGGTCGTCGGTGCGCTCACCGATGGCGAAGGCGGTGGTCGGGGTCGTCGGGGAGACGATCACGTCGACCTGCTCGAAGGCCTTCTCGAAGTCCTTCGTGATGAGCGTGCGGACCTTCTGGGCGGAGCCGTAGTACGCGTCGTAGTAGCCGGAGCTGAGCGCGTACGTGCCGAGGATGATGCGGCGCTTGACCTCGTCGCCGAAGCCGGCCTCGCGGGTGAGGGCGGTGACCTCCTCGGCGGACTTCGTACCGTCGTCGCCGACGCGCAGGCCGTAGCGCATGGCGTCGAAGCGGGCCAGGTTCGAGGAGCACTCGGACGGCGCGATCAGGTAGTACGCGGCCATCGCGAGGTCGAAGGACGGGCAGTCCACCTCGACGACCTCGGCGCCGAGCTCCTTGAGGAGCTCCACCGACTCGTCGAAGCGCTGGGTGACGCCGGCCTGGAAGCCCTCGCCGCGGAACTGCTTGACCACACCGACGCGCATGCCGGCGACGGAGCCGTTGCGGGCGGCCTCGACGACCGGCGGGACCGGGGCGTCGATGGAGGTGGAGTCGAGCGGGTCGTGCCCGCCGATGACCTCGTGGAGCAGGGCCGCGTCCAGGACCGTACGGGCGCAGGGGCCGCCCTGGTCGAGGGAGGAGGAGAAGGCCACCATGCCGTAGCGGGAGACACCGCCGTAGGTGGGCTTCACGCCGACGGTGCCGGTGACGGCGGCGGGCTGGCGGATGGAGCCGCCGGTGTCCGTGCCGATGGCGAGGGGGGCCTGGAAGGCGGCCAGGGCGGCCGCGGAGCCACCGCCGGAGCCACCGGGGATCTTGGTGAGGTCCCAGGGGTTGCCGGTGGGGCCGTAGGCGCTGTTCTCGGTGGAGGACCCCATGGCGAACTCGTCCATGTTGGTCTTGCCGAGGATGACGACGTCGGCTTCCTTGAGCTTGCGCGTCAGGGTGGCGTCGTAGGGCGGGATCCAGCCTTCGAGGATCTTCGAACCGACGGTGGTCGGAACGCCGACCGTGGTGAAGATGTCCTTGAGGGCGAGCGGGACGCCGGCCAGCGGGCCGAGCTTCTCGCCCGCGGCGCGCTTGGCGTCGACGGCGCGGGCCTGCGCGAGGGCGCCCTCGCGGTCGACGTGGAGGAAGGCGTGGACCTTCTCGTCGGTCGCGTCGATGCGGGCCAGGTGGGCCTCGGTGACCTCGACGGCCGTGAGCTCGCCGGAGGCGATCTTCTCGGCGGTCTGGGCGGCCGTCAGCTTGATGATGTTGGTGTCAGCCATGGTGATTAGTCCTCCCCCAGGATCTGCGGCACCTTGAAACGCTGCTGCTCCTGGGCGGGAGCGCCGGAAAGCGCCTGCTCGGGGGTGAGCGAGGGACGGACCTCGTCCGCGCGCATGACGTTCGTCAGCGGGAGCGGGTGGGAGGTCGGCGGGACGTCTTGGTCGGCGACCTCGGAAACGCGGGCGACCGCGCCGATGATGTCGTCGAGCTGTCCGGCGAAGTGGTCGAGCTCTTCGCTCTTCAGTTCCAGACGTGCCAGCCGAGCGAGGTGGGCGACCTCCTCGCGCGTGATGCCAGGCATGCAGCGATCCTCTGGGGGTGGTGAGTGTGTAGTTTCGGTCCCAATCCTATGGGGCCCGGCCCCGGACCCGGTAAACGGTTTGCCGCAGGCCTGCGGTGCGGGGGTGTGCCGCTGCGCGGAGCGGTCCCCTGCCCGCCCTTCCACCGTTCCCCGGGCTCCGCCCGGACCCGCGCCTCAAACACCGGCGGGGCTATGGATAGCCCCGCCGGCGCAGGGGACCCTACGGGGCCGGGGTGTCGGCGGTGGCGGCCAGTTCCGCCGTGATGTCCGCCGGGCGGCGCCAGCCGCGTTCGCCCCGGGCCAGGAGCCAGGCCGTGGCCTCCTGCGGGGGCATGGCGGCGGCGACGAGCCAGCCCTGGACGGCGTCGCAGCCCAGGTCCCGCAGGCGTTCCCACGTCTCGTCGTCCTCGACGCCCTCCGCGACGACCAGGAGGCCGAGGGAGTGGGCGAGGTCGACCGTGCAGCGGACGATCTCCGCGTCCTGGGCGTCGACGGCGAGGCGGGCGACGAACGAGCGGTCGATCTTCAGCTCGCTCACCGGCAGGCGCCGCAGGTGGACCAGGGAGGAGTAGCCCGTGCCGAAGTCGTCCAGGGACATCTTCACGCCGTGGCCCGTGAGGCCCGCCATGGTGTCGGCGGCGCGCTGCGGGTCCTCCAGCAGGACGTGTTCCGTTATCTCCAGCTGGAGGCCGCTCGCCGGCACCCCGTGGCGGGCCAGGCGGGCGGCGACGGCGCCCGCGAAGCCGGGGGTGTGGACGTCGCGCGGGGAGACGTTGACCGCGACCGGGACCTTCAGGCCCTGGGCGCGCCAGCGGGCGACCTGGGCCAGGGCGGTCTCCAGGACGTACTCGGTCAGGTGCGGCATCAGGCCCGAGGTCTCGGCGATGGCGATGAACTCGTCGGGAGGGACCCGGCCGCGTTCCGGGTGGACCCAGCGGACCAGGGCTTCCAGGCCGGCCACCTGGCCGTCGAAGCGGACCTTCGGCTGGTAGTGGAGTTCCACTTCGCCGGCGTCCAGGGCGCGGCGGAGGTCGCCGAGCAGGCCCAGGCGGTCGGGGGTGTTGCTGTCGCGCTTCGACTCGTAGACCTCCACTCCCGTGCGGTCCCGCTTGGCCTGGTACATGGCCACGTCCGCCCGCCGCAGCAGGCCCTCCGCGTCCAGGGCGTGGTCCGGGAAGACCGCGAGGCCGGCGCTGGCCTCCAGGACGAGGGTGAGGCCGTCCAGGTCCAGGGGGGAGCTGAGCTCGGCGACGAGGTGGCGGGCGACCCGCTGGGCGCTGGTGGTCGAGTCGGTGGTGGGCAGCAGGACCGCGAACTCGTCGCCGCCCAGGCGGGCCGCCTCCGCCTCTTCCGGGAGGGCCTGCCGCAGCCGGGCGGCGATCTGGAGCAGCAGGCGGTCACCCGCGAGGTGGCCCAGGGTGTCGTTGACGGCGCGGAAGCGGTCCAGGTCGATCAGCACAAGAGCTGACCGGGTGCCCAAACGTTCAGCCTCGTCCAGCGCGGACCAGGTGCGCTCCAGCAGCCACTGCCGGTTCGGCAGCCCGGTCAGCGGGTCGCGCAGCTGCTCCTCGGCGCGGGCCCGGGCGATCCACAGGGTGGAGTCCAGGGCGATGAGCGGTACGGCGAACAGCGGCAGCAGGACCGGCTGGGTGCTGGCGACCACGCAGATCAGCGGGGCGATGCCGAGCAGGGCGGCCGCCACCAGGGCCTGGCGCAGCAGGGCGGTGCGGGCCACCGTGGGCAGGCCGCCGCCGGGCGGGGTGAGCGCGAACCACAGCAGCACGCGGGTGACGAGGAGGTAGGAGACGGCGACGAGGGCCACCTCGGGCGCGGCGGCCAGGTTCCAGGTGGTGGGCAGCCACGGGGACTCCACGCTCGGCGCGTCGCCGAAGGCGGCCAGGACGAGGGCCCCGGCGCCGATCCCGAGGATGTCGACGGAGCCGTGCAGCAGCCCCTGCCGCCAGCGGTGCCGGCGGGCGGCCCCGACCAGGGAGACCACCGCCAGCGAGACGAGTCCGGCGGGGACCCAGCCGTAGAGGATGAGCACGCCCAGGGTGAGGGCGGCGCCCGAGCCCGTACCGCCCCACCAGCGGTCCCGGCCGAGGGCGACGAGGTGGCCGACGATGATGCCGGTGAGCAGGGCCAGGGCCCAGCCGACCGCGCCGCCCGGGAACAGGGACTGACGGGCGGTCAGCGCGGCGGCGACCCCGGCCGCGAGCACCACGGCGGCGAGGCCCACGACGACCGCGTGCAGCGCGGTGCGGCGCTGCCGTCCCGCTCCGGTGTCCAGGGGACGGGTATCCGGTGTCCTGGCACCCAGGACACCCAGCCGGCCCGCCCGCACGGGCGGGAGCTCCCCGCCGAACTCAGGTGACGGGTCGGCGCTTTCGGTGGGTTTCATGCCCGTCCCTCTCACAGCCGGCGATGCCGATGTCGCGCGATGGCCCCGATGTCATGCCATCACGGCTGGACGGCACATCAGGCAGCCGCACACGACAGGCGCACCCCACAACAGTAGGACGGGAGAGGCTCCCAGGGGCAGCAGTCGGCGGTGGTTGCCCGAATGCGACCCAGCCATCCTCATCAGTACGGTATCCGCCGAACGGGTGAGTTTGGACCAGGACCCCCCCGTCACCCTTCCGATGATCCGACAGCTCACCGGCCTTGGACCAGGCATGTACCGGCCGTTTACCACCCGGTGCCGCGCCGGGCGTGCGCCCGCCCGTACGGCCGCACGCCGCGCATCCGTTCGCGGTACTACTCCCCTGCGGCCGCGCCGTCCAGCGGAAGCGCCGCTTCCCGGGCCGCGTCGGGCCCCTGTTCGAGCAGGACGGCGAAGCCGGCGTCGTCGAGGACGGGGAGCTTCAGCTGGACGGCCTTGTCGTACTTCGAGCCGGGGTTGTCACCGACGACGACGAAGGAGGTCTTCTTCGACACCGAGCCGGTCACCTTGGCTCCCCGGCTCTGCAGGGCCTCCTTGGCGCCGTCACGGGTGTGGCTCTGGAGGGTGCCCGTGACGACGACGGTCAGGCCCTCCAGGGGGCGCGGGCCCTCCTCCTCGCCGGAGCCCTCCTCCTCCATGCGCACCCCGGCCGCCCGCCACTTGCGCAGGATCTCCTGGTGCCAGTCGACGGCGAACCACTCCTTGAGGGAGGCGGCGATGATCGCGCCGACGCCCTCGGTCGCGGTCAGCTCCTCCTCGGTGGCCTGTTCGATGCGGTCGATCGACCGGAACTCGCGGGCGAGGGCCTCGGCGGCGACCGGTCCGACGTGCCGGATGGACAGGCCGTTGATGATGCGGGCCAGCGGCCGCTGCTTGGCGGCGGCGATGTTCTCCAGCATGGCCAGGGCGTTCTTCTTCGGCTCGCCCTTCTGGTTGGCGAAGACCGTGACGATCTTCTCCTCACCGGTCTTCGGGTCCCGCTTGGGCAGTCCGCTGTCGGGGTCGCGGACGTACGCCTTGATGGGGAGGATGTCCTCGATCGTGAGGTCGAAGAGGTCGCCCTCGTCCAGCAGGGGCGGCTGCGCCGGCTCCAGCGGGCCGGTCAGGGCGGCGGCGGCGACGATGCCGAAGTTCTCGATGTCCAGGCTCTGCCGGCCGGCGAGGTAGTAGATCCGCTCGCGCAGCTGGGCGGGGCAGGTCTGCCCGTTGGGGCAGCGGACGTCGATGTCGCCCTCCTTCATCGGGCGCAGCGCCGTCCCGCACTCGGGGCACTCCGCCGGCATCACGAACTCCCGTTCGGTGCCGTCGCGCAGGTCCACCACCGGCCCGAGGATCTCGGGGATGACGTCGCCCGCCTTGCGCAGCACGACGGTGTCCCCAATGAGGACGCCCTTGGCCTTGACGACCTCCTGGTTGTGCAGGGTCGCGAACTCGACCTCGGAGCCCGCCACCGTCACCGGCTCGACCTGCGCGTACGGGGTGACGCGCCCGGTGCGGCCGACGCCGACCTTGATGTCGATCAGCTTGGTGTTGACCTCTTCGGGGGCGTACTTCCAGGCGATCGCCCAGCGCGGGGCGCGGGCGGTGGAGCCGAGGCGGCCCTGGAGGGCGATCTCGTCGAGCTTGACGACGACGCCGTCGATCTCGTGCTCCACGGAGTGCCGGTTCTCGCCGAAGCGGGTGATGAACGCGCGCACCTCGTCGAGGGTGGAGACCACCGCGTTGTGCCGGGCGGTGGGCAGGCCCCATTCGCGCAGCAGCTCGTACGCCTGGGACTGGCGCTCGATCTCGAAGCCCTCGCGGGCGCCGATGCCGTGCACCACCATGTGCAGCGGGCGGGAGGCGGTGACCTTGGGGTCCTTCTGCCGCAGCGAGCCGGCCGCCGCGTTGCGCGGGTTGGCGAAGGGCTTGCCCTCGGCCTCCACGAGGCGGGCGTTGAGCTCCTCGAACTTCTCCATGGGGAAGTACACCTCGCCGCGGATCTCGACGAGGGCCGGGACCCGGTCCCCCTTGAGGCGGTCCGGGATCTCGGCGATGGTGCGGACGTTGGGCGTGATGTCCTCACCGGTGCGGCCGTCGCCGCGGGTGGCGGCACGGGTCAGGCGGCCGTTCTCGTACGTGAGGTTGACGGCGAGGCCGTCCACCTTGAGCTCGCACAGGTAGTGGTAGTCCGGGGTGTTCACGTCCCGGGCGACCCGCTCGGCCCAGGCGGCCAGCTCCTCGTCGTCGAAGGCGTTGTCGAGGGAGAGCATCCGCTCGCGGTGCTCGACCGAGGCGAAGTCCGTCTCGTACGCCCCGGCCACCTTCTGGGTGGGCGAGTCGGGGGTGCGCAGCTCCGGGTACTGCTCCTCCAGGGCCTCCAGTGAGCGCAGCAGCTGGTCGAACTCGGCGTCGCTGACGACCGGCTGGTCGTTCACGTAGTACCGGAAGCGGTGCTCCTCGACCTGCTCGGCGAGCAGCTGGTGCTGCTCGCGCGCCGCCGTCGGTACTGCCGTGTCCTGCTGTTCGGCTGCCATGCCGTTTCCTCCCGTGGCCCGTGCTCGACCGTCACTCAGGGTTGTCCGCGAGGGACCTCGCCGCCCTGACGCAGTGGGCCTGCACCGCGCGGGCGTAGGCGGGCGAGGCGCCCGCCAGACCGCACGACGGGGTGACGACGACGGACTCGGCGAGAGTCCCCGGAGCCAGCCCCAGCCTGCGCCAAAGCTTCCTGACACCCATGACGCTACCGCCCGGGTCCGACAACGGGCCGTCGGTGCCCGGCACCACTCCGGCGAAGAGTTTCATGCCGCCCTCGACGGCTTCGCCGATGGCGTCGTCCTCGCGCTCGGTGAGCAGGGAGAAATCGAACGAGACGGCCGCCGCGCCGGCCCGGCGCAGCAGCGCGAAGGGGACGTCGGGGGCGCAGGAGTGCACGACGACCTCCCCGTCGTGGACGGAGAAGAGGTCGCGCAGGGCGCTCTCGACGACCTGCCGGTCGACGGCCCGGTAGGTGCGGTAGCCGCTGGCGGAGCGGACCCGGCCGCGCAGGACGGCGGTGAGCGAGGGCTCGTCGTACTGGAGCACGATCTCGGCGCCGGGCACGCGCTTGCGTACGTCTGCGAGGTGGCCGCGCAGGCCCTCGGCGAGGGAGGCGGCCAGGTCGCGGCAGGCTCCGGCGTCCTGGAGGACGGCCTCGCCGCCGTGCAGTTCGAGGGCGGAGGCCAGGGTCCAGGGGCCGACGGCCTGGACCTTCAGCCGGCCGGTGTACCCCTGGGTGAACTCCTCCAGGGCGTCGAGGTCCTCGCCGAGCCAGGAGCGGGCCCGCCGGGTGTCGCGGCCGGGCCGGTCGCTGACCCGCCAGCCGCTGGGCTCGACGTGGGCGTAGAGGTCGACGAGCAGCCCGAGGGAGCGGCCGATCATGTCGGCGCCGGGGCCGCGCGCGGGGAGTTCGGGCAGGTACGGGAAGTCCTCGAAGGAGCCCGTCGCGGTCTTGGCGGCCTCGCGGGCGTCGGCGCCCGGCAGGGAGCCGACGCCGGTGGCGCCCGCCGTCATCGGCCGGGCCTGACGCTCAGGTCGTTGACCTCGGCGTCGCGCGGCAGGTCGACGGCCATGACGATGGTGGTGGCCACGGACTCGGGGTCGATCCAGTCGGCGGGGTCGTACTCCTTGCCCTCCTGGGAGTGGACCTTGGCCTGCATGGGGCTGGCGGTGCGGCCGGGGTAGACGGAGGTGACGCGGATGCCGTTGGCCTTCTCCTCCCAGCGCAGGGAGTCGGCGAGGGCCTTGAGGCCGTGCTTGGAGGCGGCGTAGGCGCTCCACTCGGCGTGAGCGTTGAGGCCGGCGCCGGAGTTCACGAAGACGACGGTCGCCTTGGAGGCCCGCAGGGTGGGCAGCAGGAGGCGGGTGACCTCGGCGGGGGCGATCAGGTTGACGTTGAGCTGCTGGTGCCAGGTCTTGGGGCGCAGCTCGCCGACGGGGCCGAGGTCGACGATCCCGGCGATGTGCAGGAGGGAGTCGATCCGCTCGGGCATGGGCTGCTTGGAGAAGGCCCACGAGAGCCGGTCGGGGTCCGCGAGGTCGCCGACGAGGGTCCGCGCGCCGGGGTAGCGCTCGACGAGCTGCCGGGCACGGGCGGCGTCGCGGGCGAGCAGGACGAGGTCGTCGCCGCGGGCGTGCAGGCGGGCGGCGACGGCGGCGCCGATGCCGGAGCCGGCGCCGGTGATCAGGTGAGTAGGCATACGGCCATGCTCGCATCCGCCCGGCCCGCACCGCCGCCTCGGTGCGGCACTCCCGGCCGGGGGTCTAGAGTCCGGCGGTCTCGCGGAGGGCGGCGGCCTTCGCCGAGGCGTCGTAGTCGGCGGGGACGCCCTCGACGAGGAAGGCCTCGCCGGGGATGTGGTCGGTGCGCAGCGGGAGGATGGCCTGGTAGGCCGGGGAGGCGTACCAGGCGCGGGCCCGCTCGATGTCGGGGAAGCCGATGACGACGACGGTGCCGGGGAAGGGGCCCTCGACGACCTCGACTTCCTTGCCGTGGACGAGGAAGCGGCCGCCGAAGGGGTCCATGGTCGCCTGGATCTCCTCGATGTAGCGCAGGACGTCCTCGTTGACGGTGGGCCGGCGCAGGTGGGCGATGGCGTACGCGGTCATGTCGGTCTCCCCTGTCGGTGCGCCGGGGCGGTCCCGGCCGTTGCGCCGATGCTGTCAGCGGGCGTCGGCCGTGGCGATTACCCCGGAGGTCATGGCGGCGGGCCGGAAGGTGCGGCGGTAGGCGATCGGGGAGACGCCGAGGGAGGCGCGCATGTGCTGGCGCAGGGAGTTGGCGGTGCCGAAGCCCGCGCGGTGGGCGACCAGGTCGACGGGCAGGTCGCTGGATTCCAGCAGGTCGCGGGCGACTTCGAGGCGCTGGGCGGTGAGCCACTGCACCGGGGTCATGCCGACCTCGTCGCGGAAGCGGCGGGTGAAGGTGCGCAGGCTCATCCGGGCGTGGGCGGCGAGTTCGGCGAGGCTGACGGGTTCGGCGAGGCGTTCCAGGGCCCAGGCGCGGGTGGCGGTGGTGGTGGCGACCGTGGGTTCGGGGACGGGCCGGTCGATGTACTGGGCCTGCCCGCCGTCGCGCCAGGGCGGGACGACGCAGGTGCGGGCGGCCCGGTTGGTGACGGCGGCGCCGTGGTCGCGGCGGATCATGTGCAGGCACAGGTCGACGCCGGCGGAGACTCCGGCGGAGGTCAGGACGTCCCCGTCGTCGACGAAGAGCACGTCCTCGTCGACGCGGACCCCGGGGTAGGCCCGGCGGAACTCCCGGGCGAGGTTCCAGTGGGTGGTGGCGGGCCGGCCGTCGAGGAGCCCGGCGGCGGCGAGCACGTAGGAGCCGGTGCAGATGGACACCAGGCGGGTGCCGGGGCGGATGCGCGCGATGGCCGCGGCGACGGCGGGCGGCAGCGGCCCGCCGAGGGCCAGCTCGGGCATGGCGTGGGTGGGCGGGATGATCACGGTGTCGGCGGCGGCGAGGGCTTCGGGCCCGGCGGCTGGCTGGAGGGTGAAGCCGGAGTCGCTGGGCACGGGGAGGCCGTCGGCGGTGCAGACGACGACCTCGTAGAGGGCTCGGCCCTCGTCGTCCACGGCGCTGCCGAAGACCCGGGAGGGGATGCCCAGCTCGAACGGGGGGAAGCCGGGCAGGGCCAGTACGGCGACCAGGTGCCTGCCGCCGGGGCCGCTGCCGGGGCGGGTCCCCTCGCCGGTGCCTTCCCGTGTCTCACTCATGGCCAGATCCTGTCACATAGTGGCCAAACGGCCAACACCATGGAGGTGCGCGGTGCCCGAATCTGAGACACGTCACCGGGAAACGGCCCGGAAGCAGACGTAAACGGATGGAATGAGGCAGACGGACATGCGCGCGATCGTCGTGAACGAGTGGGGCGGCCCGGAGAACCTGGTCGAGCGGGAGATCGACCGGCCCGAGCCCGGTCCGGGCGAGGTCCTCGTCCGGGTCCACGCGGCCGGCGTGAACCCGGTCGACTGGAAGACGCGGGCCAGCGGGGCCCTGATCGCCTGGGGCGAGACCCCGATCGTGGGCTGGGACGTGTCCGGCACCGTCGAGGCGGTCCACCCCGGCGTCACCCTCTTCGCCCCCGGTGACGAGGTGTACGGCATGCCGCACTTCCCGCGCCAGGCGGGCGGCTACGCCGAGTACGCGGTCGCCCCGGCGCGGCAGCTGGCGGCGAAGCCCGCCTCGCTGAGCCACGTCGAGGCCGCGGCCCTGCCGCTGGCCGCGCTGACCGCCTGGCAGGCGCTGGTGGACACCGCGGACGTGCGCCCCGGCGAGCGGGTCCTGGTGCACGCGGCCGCCGGCGGCGTCGGGCACCTGGCGGTGCAGATCGCCAAGGCGCGCGGGGCGTACGTGATCGGCACGGCCAGCGCGGGCAAGCACGAGCTGCTGCGCTCGCTCGGCGCGGACGAGGTCGTGGACTACCGGGCGGTGGCCTTCGAGGACGTCGTCTCGGACGTGGACGTGGTCCTGGACGGCCTCGGCGGCGAGATCGCCGAGCGCTCCCTGTCGGTGCTCCGCGAGGGCGGCCGGCTGATCACCCTGCCCGGCCCGGACGACGTCCCGGCCGACACCCGCGGCTTCCGCGCGGACTGGGTGCTGGTCGAGCCCGACCGGCTGGGGCTGCGCGAGATCGCGGCACTGGCCGACGGCGGCGCGCTGAAGCCGCTCGTGGAGGCGGTGCTGCCGCTGGAGCGGGCCGCCGAGGCCCACGAGCTCGGCGAGCGCGGCCGGACCACCGGCAAGATCGTCCTGTCGGTGGTCTGAGCCGCCGGACGCCGGATCAGCCGGCGGCCGTGGCGGCGGTGGCCCGGGTGGTCGTGGCGATGGTGGCGGAGCCGACCACGCGGGTGCCGTCGTAGAGCACGATCGCCTGGCCGGGCGCGACGCCCCGGACCGGCTCGCTGAAGCGGACGCGCAGCTCGCCGTCCACGACCTCGGCGAAGACCTCCGTCTCGCCGCCGTGGGCGCGCAGCTGTGCGGTGTAGGTGCCGGCGGGGGCGGGCGTGGATCCGCACCAGCGGGGGCGGATCGCGGTGAGGGCGGTGACGTCGAGGGCCTCGGCGGGGCCGACGGTGACGGTGTTGTTCACCGGGGAGATGTCGAGGACGTAGCGGGGCTTGCCGTCGGGGGCGGGGTGGCCGATGCGCAGGCCCTTGCGCTGGCCGATGGTGAAGCCGTAGGCCCCGTCGTGGGTGCCGACCTTCTCGCCCGTGGCCTCGTCGACGATGTCGCCCTCGGCCTTGCCGAGGCGCTTGGCGAGGAAGCCCTGGGTGTCGCCGTCGGCGATGAAGCAGATGTCGTGGCTGTCGGGCTTCTTCGCCACCGCGAGGCCCCGGCGCTCGGCCTCGGCGCGGATCTCGTCCTTGGTGGTGACCGTGTCGCCGAGCGGGAAGAGGGCGTGCGCCAGCTGCTTCTCGTCGAGGACGCCGAGGACGTAGGACTGGTCCTTGGCCATGTCGGAGGCGCGGTGCATCTCGCGGGTGCCGTCCTCCTTCTCCACGATGGTCGCGTAGTGGCCCGTGCAGACGGCGTCGAAGCCGAGGGCGAGGGCCTTGTCGAGCAGCGCCGCGAACTTGATCTTCTCGTTGCAGCGCAGGCAGGGGTTGGGCGTGCGCCCGGCCTCGTACTCGGCGACGAAGTCCTCGACGACGTCCTCGCGGAAGCGCTCGGCGAGGTCCCAGCAGTAGAAGGGGATGCCGATGACGTCGGCGGCGCGGCGGGCGTCGCGGGAGTCCTCGATCGTGCAGCAGCCGCGGGCGCCGGTCCGGAAGGACTGCGGGTTCGCGGAGAGCGCCAGGTGGACGCCCGTGACGTCGTGCCCGGCCTCGACCGCGCGCGCGGCGGCGACGGCGGAGTCCACACCGCCGGACATGGCGGCGAGGACGCGGAGGGGGCGGGCGGTGCGCGGCAGGTTCTCAGTCATAGCGCCTTCCAGGGTACGGGGAACCGCGCGGGGTCACAGCGCGTTATCGGCGGTGGGGGGTGGATCACATGACCGAGAAGGGGAAGGGCCGGACCCGGCGGGCGGTGCTCTTCGGCGGGCTGGGGGTGCTCGCGGTGGGGGCGCTGGCGGCGCAGGAGGAGATCAGGCGGGCCTGGTGGCTGCTGCCGGGGGTGAGCAAGCCGCGCCGCGAGGGCGAGGTGGACCACCCGGGGGTGGGGTGGACGGCGGCGTCCCCGGCGAACTGGCGGATGGCGGACCGGCCGGACGACTACCGGGTGGACCGGATCGTCGTCCATGTCACACAGGGGGACTTCGCCTCGTCGGTGGACGCGTTCAAGAACCCGTTCCACAAGGCGTCGGCGCACTACATAGTCCGCCGGGACGGGCATGTGGAGCAGATGGTGCGCGAGCTGGACGTCGCCTTCCACGCGGGGAACCGTTCCATGAACGAGCGCAGTGTCGGCATCGAGCACGAGGGGTTCGTCGACCGGCCGCAGGACTTCACGGACGCGATGTACGCGGCGTCGGCGCGGCTGGCGGCGGACGTCAGCCGGAGGTACCGCATACCCGTGGACCGCAAGCACTTCCTGGGGCACTCGGAGGTCCCGGGCACCGACCACACCGACCCGGGGCCGCACTGGGACTGGGACCGCTACCTGCGGATGGTCCGGGAGGAGCTCTCCCGGACCGCCCCGGAGAAGACCGTCTAGCTGAGGCCGGCCGTGCGGGCCCTGGCGACGGCCGGGCCGATGGCCGCCGCCACCGCCGCGACGTCCTCCTTGGTGGAGGTGTGCCCGAGGGAGAAGCGCAGGGTGCCCCGGGCCAGCTGGGGGTCGGTCCCCGTCGCGAGCAGGACGTGGCTGGGCTGGGCGACGCCCGCGGTGCAGGCGGAGCCGGTCGAGCACTCGATGCCCTGGGCGTCCAGGAGCAGCAGCAGCGAGTCCCCCTCGCAGCCGGGGAAGCTGAAGTGGGCGTTGGCCGGGAGCCGGTCCTCGGGGTCGCCGCCGAGGACGGCGTCGGGGACGGCCGCGAGGACGGCGGCGATCAGCTCGTCGCGCAGCGCGCCGATCTCGGCGGCGAACCGCTCGCGCCGCTCGGCGGCGAGCACGGCCGCCACCGAGAAGGCGGCGATGGCGGGCACGTCGAGGGTGCCGGAGCGGACGTGCCGCTCCTGGCCGCCGCCGTGCAGGACGGGGACGGGGGTCTGGTCGCGGCCGAGGAGCAGGGCGCCGATGCCGTAGGGGCCGCCGATCTTGTGGCCGCTGAGGGTCATGGCGGCGAGGCCGCTGTCGCCGAAGCGGACGTCGAGCTGTCCGACGGCCTGGACGGCGTCGGAGTGCAGCGGGATGCCGTGCTCCCGGGCGATGGCCGAGAGTTCGCGGACCGGCATGACGGTGCCGATCTCGTTGTTGGCCCACATGACGGTGGCCAGGGCGACGGTGGCGGGGTCGCGCTCGACGGCCGCCCGGAAGACCTCGGGGCGGACGCGGCCGTGGTGGTCGACGGGGAGGTACTCGACGTCGGCCCCTTCGTGCTCGGCGAGCCAGTGGACGGCGTCGAGCACGGCGTGGTGCTCGACGGGGCTGGCGAGGATCCGGGTGCGGGCCGGGTCGGCGTCGCGGCGGGCCCAGTAGAGGCCCTTGACGGCGAGGTTGTCGGCCTCGGTGCCGCCCGCGGTGAAGACCACCTCGCTGGGGCGGGCTCCGAGCGCTTCGGCGAGGGCCTCACGGGCCTCCTCGACGGTGCGGCGGGCGCGGCGGCCGGCGGCGTGCAGGGAGGAGGCGTTACCGGTGGCGGCGAACTGCGCGGTCATCGCCGCGGCGGCTTCCGGGAGCATCGGTGTGGTCGCGGCGTGGTCGAGGTAGGCCATGATTTTTTGATTCTACGAGCCACCCCCACCGGCGGGTCCCGTCCGGGTCGGCTACCGGCCGGTTCTGGCGGACCGAGGCCGGGCCCCGGGGCGCCGCGCGGGCCCGCCGTCTCCCCCCGGGGACGGCGGACCCCCGGCGTCAGGGGGTGTTGCGAAAGTCCTGTGTGGTGCCCGCGGTGTCCGGTGCGTGCTCTCGGCGTGCCGGGCGAAGGCCCTCGTACTGGGCGTACTCGGGGCTTCGGCCGGTGCGGCGAGAGTGCGTGCCGGGCGCCGTGGGCGCCGTGCGGGACTTTCGCAACACCCCCTAGCGCGGGGCCCGCGCCAGCTGGCGGGACTGGGCCACCAGGCGGTCGGCGGAGTCCCAGACCTCCGCGTCCTCCTCCAGGAAGCCGCCCGCCAGGTTGCGGGTGACGATGCCCACGCGGAGCGGGCCGGGGGCCGGGCGGTGGCGGATGTGGGTGGTCAGTTCGACCGTCGGGGCCCAGCCCAGGAGGCCGAGGTCGAAGGCGGTCGGGGGCAGGGCGTCCACCGCGAGGAGCAGGGACAGGGGGTCCGCGTCGCGGCCGTCGGCCAGCTCGAACCAGGCCCGCATCTCCCCCTTGCCCGACGGCGCTCCGACGGCCCAGCCCGCCGTGGCCGGGTCCAGCCGCAGCCGGAGGCGGTCGACGATGGCGTTGCTGCCCGGGATCGGGGCGGGGCCGGCCTCGGGGCCGAGGCAGTCCTCGTAGGCCGGCATCACGGGCGGCCGGGCCACCGTGTGGACGCTGTCGGGGAGCGCGGCGAGGTCCCCGTACGAGGCGAGGACGCGGATGCGCTCGACCTCCGCGCCGCTCTCGTCGTACTGGAAGAGCGAGGCCTGGCCGGTGGAGAGGGTGCGGCCGACCCTGACGACCTCGGTGCGGATCACGGCGGGGCCGGGCACGGAGGAGGTCAGGTAGTGGGCGGAGACGGTGAAGGGGTCCGGGTGCGGCAGGGCCGCGGACAGGGCCCGGCCGACCAGGGCCAGCAGGTAGCCGCCGTTGACGGCGGTGATGATCGTCCAGCCGGCGGAGAGCTCCGCGTCGTACACCCCGGGCTCGCCCGCGCGGGGCGTGATGGTGGTGTCGCGGTCGAATTCGCTGTCGCCGATGGATGCCTTGGCCGCTGCATGTGACATGGAAACGAGGTTACCCGCGGAAGCTACTAAGCGGTAGCTTTTGTTTTGGGGAGGGAGGGCCTAGGGTTCTTCGGCCACCGAGGAGCGGCGGTTCCAGGCCAGTGGGGCGCGCCAGTGGTACTGCATCGCCAGGATGCGCAGGACGAAGGTGGTGACGATCGCGAGGGCGGTCGTCAGGGCGTTGAGGACGTCGAAGCTGATGAAGAGGGCGATCATCGAGGCGCCCACGACGGCGGGGACGGCGTACATCTCGCGGTCGCGGAGCAGGGAGGGGACCTCGTTGGCGAGGACGTCGCGCAGGACGCCGCCGCCGACGGCGGTGGCCACGCCGAGGGCCGCGGAGGAGGTCAGGCCGAGTCCGTACTCGTAGGCCTTGGTGGTGCCGGACACGCAGAACAGGCCGAGGCCGGCGGCGTCACAGACGTTGATCGCCCGGTTGATGCGCTGCACCTCGGGGTGGAGGAAGAAGACGAGCGCGGCGGCGAGCAGGGGCGTCACGAAGAAGCTGAGCTCGCTGAAGGCGGCGGGCGGTACCGCGCCGATGCAGAGGTCGCGGAAGAGGCCGCCGCCGAGGGCGGTGACGAGGGCGAGTACGGCGATGCCGAAGACGTCGAAGTTCTTGCGGACCGCGAGGAGGGCGCCGGCGAGGGCGAAGACGAAGATGCCCGCGAGGTCCAGGGCGTGCTGGATGCCGGGCGGGAAGAGATCGTGGAGCACGTCTCATTGTCACCTGGGGCGTCGGGCCCTGCGGCCAGCGGTTGCGCGCGCCGGTGGCGGGCGGGGCGGGGTCGGGGGTTCCGCTGCGCGGAGCCGTCTCCCCGCCCCGCCCTCATCCGTTCTCGCCTCAAACGCCGGCGGGGCTGAAAGACCCTGGGGGTCAGGCGTCGGTGGGGGTGGAGGTGGCCGGGGTGGGCGTCTCCGCGTTCTCCGGGTGGTGGCAGGCGACCTCGTGGCCCGTTTTCAGGGGGACCAGGGGCGGGTCCTGGGTCTTGCAGATCTCCGTCGCCTTCCAGCAGCGGGTGTGGAAGCGGCAGCCGGCCGGCGGGGAGATCGGGGAGGGGACGTCGCCCTTGAGCAGGATGCGGCCGCTCTTGGCCCCCCGCCGGCGCGGGTCCGGGACGGGGACGGCGGAGAGCAGGGCGTTCGTGTACGGGTGCATCGGGGACTCGTACAGCGACTTGCGGTCGGCCAGCTCCACGATCTTGCCGAGGTACATCACCGCGATGCGGTCCGAAACGTGCCGGATGACCGACAGGTCGTGCGCGATGATCACGTACGTGAGGCCCAGCTCCTGCTGGAGGTCGTCCAGCAGGTTGACCACCTGGGCCTGGATCGACACGTCCAGCGCCGAGACCGGCTCGTCCGCGACGACGAGCTTGGGCTTGAGGGCCAGGGCGCGGGCGATGCCGATGCGCTGGCGCTGGCCGCCCGAGAACTCGTGCGGGTAGCGGTTGTAGTGCTCCGGGTTCAGGCCGACCAGGGACAGCAGGCGCTGGACCTCCGCCTTGACCCCGCCCTCCGGGGTGACCCCCTGGAGGTTGAAGGGCGCCGAGACGATCGCGCCGACCGTGTGGCGGGGGTTCAGGGAGCCGTACGGGTCCTGGAAGATCATCTGCACGTCGCGGCGCAGCGGGCGCATCTGGGAGACGCCCAGGTGCGTGATGTCCTGGCCCTCGAACTCGATGCGGCCGCCGGTGGGCTCCAGCAGGCGGGTGATGAGGCGGCCCATCGTCGACTTGCCGCAGCCGGACTCGCCGACGACGCCGAGGGTCTCACCGCGCCGGACCTCGAAGTCGATCCCGTCGACGGCCTTGACGGCCCCGGTCTGGCGGCGCAGCAGCCCCTTGTTGATGGGGAAGTGCTTGACCAGGCCGGACACCTTCAGGAGGGTCTCCGCCCCGGAGGGCTTGTTCATGTCGGTCACAGCTTCGGCGCAATCTCTTCGGTCCAGATCCGGGTCCGCTCCTCCTGCGACATGTGGCAGGCGGACCAGTGCCGGCTGCCGTCCTCGGTCAGCTCGGGGCGCTGGGTGCGGGTGATGCCGCCCTTGGGCACGTCGGCGTAGGGGCACCGGGGGTTGAAGGCGCAGCCGCTCGGGATGTTGATGAGGCTGGGCGGCGAGCCCTTGACCGGGATCAGCCGGTCGGTCTGGTCGCGGTCGATGCGCGGCATGGAGCCGAGCAGGCCCCAGGTGTAGGGGTGCCGGGGCTCGTAGAAGACCTTCTCGGCGGAGCCGCGCTCGACGCAGCGGCCGCCGTACATCACGAGGAGGTCGTCGGCCATCTCGGCGACCACGCCGAGGTCGTGCGTGATCATGATGACCGCGGAGCCGAACTCCTTCTGCAGGTCGCGGATCAGGTCGAGGATCTGCGCCTGGACGGTGACGTCGAGGGCGGTGGTCGGCTCGTCCGCGATGAGCAGCTCGGGGTTGTTGACCAGGGCCATCGCGATCATGGCGCGCTGGCGCATACCGCCGGAGAACTCGTGCGGGTAGGCGTCCACGCGCCGGTGGGGCTCGGGGATGCCGACGCGGTCGAGCATCTCGACGGCGCGGGTGCGGGCCGTCTTCTTGTCGACGTCGTGGTGGGTCCGGTACGCCTCGACGATCTGCTTGCCGACCGAGTAGTACGGGTGCATCGCGGACAGCGGGTCCTGGAAGACCATCGCCATCTTGCGGCCGCGCAGCCGGCGGACGTGGTCGGCGTCGGCGGAGACGAGCTCCTCGCCGTCGAGGACGACCTCGCCCGAGATGTGCGGGCGGCTGCGGGCGTTGCCGGTGCGGTGCAGGCCCATGATGGCCAGCGAGGTGACGGACTTGCCGGAGCCGGACTCGCCCACGATGCCGAGGGTCTTGCCGCGTTCGAGGTCGAAGGAGAGGCCGTCGACGGACTTCACGAGGCCGTCGTCGGTGGGGAAGTGCACCTTCAGGTCGCGCACGGACAGGAAGGGGGCGCCGTCGCGCGGGGTCCCCTGCTCGGGCACGAAGGCGGGCGCGCCGTTGTTCTGGTTCTCGGTCACGTCAGCCTCACGCGCGGGTCGATGACGGCGTACAGCAGGTCCACGATCAGGTTGGCCAGCACCACGAAGAGCGCGGCGAGCAGGGTGACGCCCATGATCACGGGCAGGTCGCCCTGGCTGATGGCGGCCACGGCCGCCGTTCCCAGGCCCTGGAAGTTGAACGTGGTCTCGGTGAGCACCGCGCCGCCGAGGAGGCCGCCGAGGTCCAGGCCGAACATGGTGACGATCGGCGTGAGGGTGGAGCGCAGGGCGTGCTTGCGGATGACCACGCCCTCCTTGAGGCCCTTGGCGCGGGCGGTGCGGATGTAGTCCTCGCCGAGGACCTCCAGCATGGTCGCCCGGGTGATGCGGGCGTAGGTCGCGGCGAAGAGGAAGGCGAGGGTGACCCAGGGCAGGATCAGGCTGTTGAGCCAGGCCAGCGGATCCTCGGTCAGGGGTTTGTAGTTGGAGACGTCCAGCCAGCCGAGGCTGTAGACGAAGATCGCGGGGGCGACCATGCCGGTGAAGAAGATCGGCAGGGAGACGCCGGCGAGGGCACCGACCATGACCGTCCGGTCGACGGCGGTCCTGCGTTTGAGGGCCGAGACGACACCGGTGGCCACGCCCGCGATCACCCAGATGACCGCCGCGCCGAGGGCGAGCGAGAGGGTGACGGGGATGCGGTCCATCATGGTCTGCCAGACGGGCGCCTCGGTCTTGAAGGAGTAGCCGAAGCACGGCGCCGCGCAGTGCGTGACGCCCGTGCCGCCGTCGTAGTCACGGCCGGCGAAGATTCCCTTGACGAAGAGCAGGTACTGCTCGGAGATCGGCTTGTCGAAGCCCATCTTCACGCGGATGCCCGCCAGGGCGGTCTCGTTGGTCTCGCGTCCGGCGTACATGAGCGCGGGATCGCTGCCGGTCAGCTTCGGGACCGCGAAGAAGATGCCGAAGGTGACCACGGAGACCACCAGCAGCGTGGCGGCGACGTTGAACAGCCGCCGTATGAGGTAGACGAGCACTGCAGTCGGCCGCCCGGCGCGGGTGGCCGCCGCCCCTCGTGGGGGTCGGCGGCCACCGCCTGCGGCCTTCACCTGCCCTTCGGACTAGCGCATGTGCGGTGAAGGCACTTGCCTGTGGTGTTACGTGGTACGTGACGACTCGGGCCGGGGGCCGGCCGGTGTTACTGCTTGATGCCCACGGTGGCGAGGTCGATCTTGCCGAAGGACTCGTTGAAGTAGACGTTCGTCAGGCGCGGGTTGTGGTACACGAGCGCCTTGTCGAAGTTGATCGGGAGGTAGAGCGCCTTCTCCATGACCTTCTGGTTGATCTGCGTGTAGAAGGGCGCGGCCTCTTCCGGAGACTTGGTGGCGGCCGTCTTGAAGAGGCCGTTGATCTCCGGGTCGTTGATCATCGTGTAGTTGTTGTTGCCGTTGGGCAGGATGAACGATCCGTCGACCAGCGGCTGGAGGAAGCCCGAGCCGGAGTTGTAGTCGGCGCCCCAGCCCATGACGATGATGCCGTAGTTCTTCTTCTTCACGTTCTCGGGCGAACCGATCACGGAGGAGTTGAGCTTGCCGTCGTACTGGTCGATCGTCGCCTTGATGCCGACCTTGGCGAGCGAGGCCTGGAGGGACTCGGCCGTCTTCACCTCGGGCGCCTTGTTGTTGCGCACCGCGATGGTGGTCTCGAAGCCGCCTTCCTTGCCACAGGCCTTGAGGGCCTCCTTGGCCTTGGCCTCCTGCGGCTTGCCCTTCGTCAGACCGAACGGGTCGTAGCTCTTGTCCGAGCCGGGGACGCCGGGCGGCAGCATGTTCGCGCCGAGGTCACCGCTGGTCGGGCCGCCGCGGGCGGTCTGCAGGGACTTCGGGTCGGCCGCGTAGATGACGGCCTTGCGGCACTCGATGTTGTCGAACGGCGCGACCGTGGTCGGGAAGGCGAAGTAGCGGATGTAGCCCGTGAAGGGGTTGTCCGCGTTCTTCTTGAGGTTCGCGTCCTTGAGGATCTTGTTCTTGGCGGCCTGCTGCACACCGGTGCCGTCGATGGCGAGGTCGATGTCGCCGGAGAGCAGGCGCTGGTCCATGTCGTCCGGGTTGGTGGTCACCGTGAAGGAGACCTTGTCCGGCAGGCCCTTGCGGATCGGGTCCGTCTTCGGGTCCCAGTTCTCGTTGCGGACGAAGGTCGCGCCCTTGCCGGCGGTGAAGCTCTCCACCTTGTACGGGCCGGTGGAGACCGGCTTGTTGGTGTAGGTGGCGCCCGTGTCCTTGCTCGCCTGGACGGGCGAGGAGGTCGGCATGGCCAGCAGGTAGCTGAAGTCGGCGTTGGCGCTCGCCAGGTTGAAGACGATCGTCTTGTCGTCCGGCGTCTGGACGGACTGCAGGCCCAGCTTGTCCGGGGCGGTGTCCTTGTACGGGCCGGGGTACTTCTGGCCCTGGTCGAGGACGTCGATCAGGTAGGTCGGGCCGCCGGACAGCACGTCCTGCGCGAAGACGCGCTCGATGCCGTACTTGACGTCCTTCGAGGTGATCGGCGTGCCGTCCTCGAACTTCACCCCGTCCTTGAGCTTCAGGGTGTACGTCTTGCCGTCGTTGGTGACGACCGGCAGGGCCTCGGCGAGGTCCGGGACGGCCTTGGTGCCGTCCTTGCCGGGCTTCGCGTCGTAGGCGAGCAGGCTGCGGACGTACAGGCGCTGCATGTCCCAGACGAAGCCGTAGTAGGCGCGCTGCGGGTCGAGGTAGTCGACGTCCTGGGGGGACCAGAGCTTGAGCTCGCCGCCCTTGGCGTCGGAGGCGTTGATCACGCCTTCCGCGGCACCGCTGTAGCCCTTGCCGCTCTCGGCGGCGTCCGCCTTGTCGTCCTTCTTGTCCCCGCCGCCACCGCACGCGGCGGTCATCGACAGGGCGGCGATCACGGCGGCGATCGCGAGGGCCTGCTTTCTGCGGATCACGGTTGTCCAACCTCCATAGGTGGTGAATCGAAGAAGCGGTTCAGCTGCCCTTGGGGTCGAGTGCGTCACGCAGCCCGTCCCCGAAGAGGTTGAACGCCAGGACGGTGATGAAGATCGTCATACCGGGGACCACCATGTACATGGGGTCGTCCTGGTAGATGGGGACGGCGTCGGAGAGCATCTTTCCCCAGGACGAGGTGGGGGGCTTGACGCCGGCGCCCAGGAAGCTGAGGGCCGCTTCCGTCAGGATGTTGGTCGGGATGATCAGCGTGGTGTAGACGAGGATCGGCGCGACCAGGTTCGGCATCAGCTCCTTGACGAGGATGTAGCCACGGCCGGCGCCGAGACTGCGCGCCGCCTCGACGTACTCGCGCTCCCGCAGGGAGATCGTCTGGCCGCGGACGATGCGTCCGATGTAGGGCCAGCCGAAGAAGCCGATGACGAGGATCAGTACGCCCATCCGCACGCCCGAACCCTCGAAGCCCCAGACGGAGTTGGGGACGACGGAGACCAGGGCGATGGTGAACAGCAGCTGCGGGAAGGCCAGCAGCAGGTCCATGAGGCGGCTGATGACCCCGTCGACCCAGCCGCCGATGAAGCCGGCGAGGGCGCCCAGGAAGCTGCCGAGGACCACCGAGACGAAGGCGGCCAGGAAGGCGACGATCAGGGAGATGCGGGCGCCGTAGACGATCCGGCTGAAGACGTCGCGGCCGTTGGTCGGCTCGACGCCCAGCAGGTGGTCGCCGCTGATGCCGCCCCAGGAGCCGAGCGGCGTGCCCAGGTCGGGGTCGATCAGGTCCTCGTGGAACTCGTTGGGGTCGTGGCCCAGCAGGCTCACGATCAGCGGCGCGAAGATCGCTACCAGGATCAGGAAGATCACGACCACACCGCCGGTCAGCGCGACCTTGTCGCGCTTGAGCCGCATCCAGGCGATGCGTCCGGGCGAGCGGCCTTCGATGGCCTTGGCAGGGACGTCGGCTACGGACACGGGTGCGGGCGTTTCCGCGCTCGTGTCGTGCAGTGGTGCCGTCATCGTGGTGGGGACCCCTCTCGGCCGACGGGTGGTCGGCCCATGCCCGCCGCTGTGGCGGCGTTGGTGCGGAGTGGCGCTCGGAGTGCTCTGGACACGGTGGAACGCGGACGGATATGCGCCGGTATGTGCGTGAGTACTGCGAGAACTGCGGGAGGTGCGGGAAGTGCAGGGTGACGCGCGGGGAACGCGAGAACTGCGGCCGTGCGGACGTGCGGGCGGTGCTGTGCGGAACGGCAAGCGGAGTACGCGTACCGAACCGGGTCCCGGAGGACTGACCGGCTCTTGGGTGGGGAGTCTTCATCGGGCGCTCGACCAGCCGCCAGACCCGCAGATGAAAGGATGCGCAACCGTGATCTGAGGCTTGAGTTCCCGTTATCCGGACTCCGCTCGCGGCTCAGCGGAGCAAGACCGTCCGTTCGGTACGCAAACGGACATGGCGCCCAACTCTACGGAGGAGCATGCCAATTGGACGCCCAAGACGGTACGGATCCGGACAAGGCGAAGGCCGCCGGGAACGATGGTTCCCGACGGCCGGAGGTCGTCTCGGACGGCCCGTCTCATGGTGCGGGCATACCCTGAAATGTCCCTGTAACGAGGTCGGTGTTCGGCCCCGGGCCCCGTGGGCGGCGGCTCAGTAGGCGGCCGCCTGCCCCTCGCGGTCGTAGAAGGGCCGGGTCTGGGCGCGCAGCCACATGGCCACCGGGTCGTGCTCGTCGGCCAGTGCGACCGTGCACACCGGAACGCCCTCGGGCACCACGCCGACCGACTGGCGCATCATCTCCCGGACGGACTCCAGCGCGGGCGCGGAGGCGTCGTAGAGGTCGAGCCCCACCGCGAGGTACGCCGACCCCAGCGCGGGCTGCACCCAGGCGCGGCGCAGCGACCGGACGGCGGGCGTGCGGTGCGCGTGCTGGGTCAGCAGGCCGTAGAACTGCGGGAGCTCCAGGGCGGGCTCGGACAGCCGCAGCGGGCCCGCCGGCATCCGGTCCAGGCCCGTCGCGACCCGGCGCAGGTCCGCCCAGGGGATGCCGAGGCCGCCGCCCTGGGCGTGCGGGTTGACCCACAGGCCCCAGCGGTCGGGGTAGAGGGCGCGGGCGATGTCCCGGCCGGTCACCACCTCGTAGCCGCGGTTCCAGCCGCTGGCGGCCAGCTCCTGCGGGGAGGTCACGCAGGGCGCGTAGCCGAGGCCGTCGACCTCCATGCCGCCGTACTGGGCGTCCGGTGAGCCCGGCTGCCCCTGCCAGAGCAGCATCCACAGCCGGCCCTCGGTGAGGGCGTGCAGGAATGACTCGTAGTTCTCATAGCGCCCGGGAGTCACCTGGCGCAGCATGTGCTCGACCTGCCCGGCCGCGGCCGTGCCTGACGCACTCACCCGGGTACCCCTCTTCGTCTTCGTCCGCCCGTCGTCTCCACGTCCCGAACAGCTTAAGCGTCGCTACGCGAGGTAGAAGGGGCGCACGCGCTCACGAATCCAGTCCGTGACCGGGTCCTCGGCGGCCTCCAGCAGGATCAACTGCACGGGCCAGGGGGCCGGTACGCGGGCCAGGGCGCGGCCGAGCGCCTCCAGCGGGGCGGTCCGGGATCCGGAGTCCCATCCCACCAGCCGGACACCGATGTAGAGCTCGGGGTCCTTGCCCTCGACGCTGGCCAGGCAGCGGTGCGCGGCGGAGACGACTCCGGTGGCGCGGAACTCGTCGGCGGCGGCGGTGAGGAAGTCGACGGGGTCGTCCTGCCAGTCGGGCTCGAAGAGCCGGACGCGGGCGCCGCTGGCGGGGCCGTCGAGCTCGGTGCGGCCGGCGCGGCAGAGCGCCGCGACGGCGGCGGGGGGCAGGGGGACGCCGACGGCGCCCTCGGGGTTCACGGCGATGCCGAGCTGCGGGGGCAGGCCGCGGGCGAACTCCACGGCGGGGGCGATCGCGAAGTCCATGGCGGGGCCGGCGGCGAAGCGGAACTGGGCCTCGGAGCTGTAGACGGGGACGTACGCCTCGCCGGCGATCAGCATGGTGGGGAGGTCGAGGGAGGTGCTGTCGGGGCCGCCGCCCTGGGGAAGCGGGATCCAGACCTGGCTGCGGCCGAGGACCTCCAGGATGCGGGGGCCGGCGTCGGGCTGTCCCAGGGCCGTTCCGAGCACCTGCTCCAACTCGTTCGCCGGCCAGCCGTTGCCGTGCATGTGCCCCTGCCTTTGTGTGCGTGTCCCGCCGATGTCGCCCCGAGGCTATCCGGTCGCCCGCCGGGGGTGGGGTGCCGGTCGGCCGGTGCCGGGTGCGGGCTGCCGCTGCGCGGAGCCGTCTCCCCGCCCCGCCCTTTCACCGTTCCCTGGGGGCTCCGCCCCCAGACCCCCGCGCCTCAAACGCCGGCGGGGCTGAGATCAGCCCCGCGCAGCGGCAGCCGGTGGCGGGTCAGGGTGTGAAGGTGATCTCCGTCAGTGTTGCCGCCGCCGGGCGGTCCAGGAGGGTGGTCGAGGCGCAGCCCCTCGGGGAGTGGCCCGACTCGGCCGCCGAGAGCAGGCGGGTCACCGCCGCGCGGTGGCGGGCGAAGGCGTACGCCGAGACCCCGCGGCCGCGGGACTCCTGCCCGGCGAGGGCCTCCTGCGGGGTCGCGTCCAGCAGGAGCAGGTGGAGCCGGCGCCCGCGCCGCCGGGCGGAGGCCGCCAGGAGGGCCCGGACCCAGGTCTGGGTGCCGCAGTCGTGGACGACCAGAGAGGCGCCGGAGCGCAGCTCGCGCCAGAGCGTCCAGTAATGGGACACGCGGACCAGCGGGCGGTACGCCCCGTACGGCAGCGCCGCCGGCATGCGCCGCTCCCAGCGCTCGCGGACGTCCTGGGAGTCGATGCCGCCACCCGGCGCGGCCCGCTTGATGAGGGTGCTCTTGCCGCCGCCGGGCAGACCGGACACCACCACGATGTCCCCGGCGGTGAAGTTCAGCCGGCGCGGGCCCCGGGCCACCCGTCCGCGCAGGTCGCGGACGGTTCCGGCGGCCGGAGCGGTGCGGGACGCCAGAGGCCGCGCCCGGACCTCGTCCACCGTGCCCGTACCGGTCGCCATTCCGAATCTCCGCACCGTGATCGTCTCCCCCCGAGTCGGGCCGTGAGGGCCCCATGCCCGCTGAATGTAAAGAGACGGTAATCCGGGCGGCCCGGTTCCGGGCGGGCCGTCCGCCACCCGGGACCGCCGGCGCCCGGGGGGCGCGGGCGTTGCGCACGTTCTTCCGGGCCCCACTGCCCGCTTCCGCCCGACCCGTGCAATGATGTGCGCCATCTGGACACCAACTGCATACCGGCCGCTTGAATCCGCGCGGGAGAGTCCCGGCAGGCCGCGAGGCCGCGCCCGGGCGCCGAAGGAGCAAGTTCCTCCCTTGAATCTCTCAGGCCCCGTACCGCGTGGATGAGGCAGATCTGAAAAGCGAGCTGTCCGCAGCTCCACCCAAGGTGCAAGTCGGCGTTCCCCGCGCGGGAACTCCCGGCGAACCTCTCAGGTTCCGATGACAGATGGGGAGGATCGTCCTCGTCATGTCATGCCCTGGGACCCGGGAGCCACACCCATGAGCACTGCCCCCCGCCTGACCGCGCTCGACGCGCTGCACCGTTCGCTCGGTGCGACCATGACCGACTTCGCGGGCTGGGACATGCCGCTGCGCTACGCCAGTGAGCGCGACGAGCACAACGCCGTGCGGACCAAGGCCGGCCTCTTCGACCTCTCCCACATGGGCGAGATCACCCTGACCGGCCCGGAGGCCGTCAAGGCGCTGGACTACGCCCTCGTCGGCAACATCTCCACCGTCGGCGTCGGCCGCGCCCGCTACACGCACATCTGTCAGGAGGACGGCGGGATCCTGGACGACCTGATCGTCTACCGCCTCGGCGAGACCGAGTACATGGTCGTCGCCAACGCCTCCAACGCCCAGGTGGTGCTGGACGCGCTGACCGAGCGCGCGGCCGGCTTCGACACCGAGGTCCGCGACGACCGTGACGCGTACGCGCTGATCGCCGTCCAGGGCCCCGAGTCCCCCGGCATCCTCGCCTCGCTGACCGACGCCGACCTGGACGGCCTGAAGTACTACGCCGGCCTGCCGGGCACCGTCGCGGGCATGCCCGCGCTGATCGCCCGCACCGGCTACACGGGCGAGGACGGCTTCGAGCTGTTCGTCTCCCCCGAGCACGCCGTGGAGCTGTGGCAGGCGCTGACGAAGGCGGGCGAGGGCGCCGGCCTGGTCCCGGCCGGCCTGTCCTGCCGCGACACCCTGCGCCTGGAGGCGGGCATGCCGCTGTACGGGCACGAGCTCACCACCTCCCTCACGCCCTTCGACGCCGGGCTGGGCCGGGTCGTGAAGTTCGAGAAGGAGGGCGACTTCGTCGGCCGCGCCGCCCTGGAGGCCGCCGCCGAGCGCGCCGCCACCAAGGCCCCGCGCAAGCTGGTCGGTCTGGTCGCCGAGGGCCGCCGCGTCCCGCGCGCCGGGTTCTCCGTGGTCGCCGACGGCAAGGTGATCGGTGAGGTCACCTCCGGCGCCCCGTCCCCGACGCTGGGCAAGCCGATCGCGATGGCGTACGTCGACGCGGAGTACGCCGCGCCCGGCGCCTCCGGCGTCGGCGTGGACATTCGCGGTACGCATGAGCCGTACGAGGTCGTGGCCCTGCCGTTCTACAAGCGGCAGAAGTAGCGCCCGTACGCCGTACCGGCCGTCTCACTCCGCAAGACCACTGTTCGTATCCACCGCACCGCATCCAGGAGAATCAGGTCATGAGCAACCCCCAGCAGCTGCGTTACACCAAGGAGCACGAGTGGCTGTCGGACGCCGTCGACGGCGTCGCGACGGTCGGCATCACGGCCTTCGCCGCCGACGCACTCGGTGACGTCGTCTACGCCCAGCTCCCCGAGGTCGGCGACACCGTCACCGAGGGCGAGACCTGCGGCGAGCTGGAGTCGACCAAGTCGGTCAGCGACCTGTACTCCCCCGTCTCCGGTGAGATCGTCGAGTTCAACCAGGACGTCGTGGACGACCCGGCGCTGGTGAACTCCGCCCCGTTCGAGGGTGGCTGGCTGTTCAAGGTGAAGCTCTCGGAGGAGCCCAAGGACGCGCTCTCCTTCGACGAGTACACCGCCCTCACCGCCGGTAACTGACACCCCAGGGGATCCTGATGTCCGTTCTGAACACCCCTCTCCACGAGCTCGACCCCGACGTCGCCGCCGCAGTCGACGCCGAGCTCGTACGCCAGCAGTCCACCCTCGAGATGATCGCGTCGGAGAACTTCGCTCCGGTCGCCGTCATGGAGGCCCAGGGCTCGGTCCTGACCAACAAGTACGCCGAGGGCTACCCGGGCCGCCGCTACTACGGCGGCTGCGAGCACGTCGACGTGGTCGAGCAGATCGCGATCGACCGCATCAAGGCGCTCTTCGGCGCCGAGGCCGCGAACGTCCAGCCGCACTCCGGTGCGCAGGCCAACGCCGCCGCGATGTTCGCGCTGCTGAAGCCGGGCGACACGATCATGGGCCTGAACCTGGCCCACGGCGGTCACCTGACCCACGGCATGAAGATCAACTTCTCGGGCAAGCTCTACAACGTGGTCCCGTACCACGTCGACGAGTCCGGCCAGGTCGACATGGCCGAGGTCGAGCGCCTCGCCAAGGAGTCCAAGCCGCAGCTGATCGTCGCCGGCTGGTCCGCCTACCCGCGCCAGCTGGACTTCGCCGCCTTCCGCCGGATCGCGGACGAGGTCGGCGCGTACCTGATGGTCGACATGGCCCACTTCGCGGGCCTGGTCGCCGCGGGCCTGCACCCGAACCCGGTGCCGCACGCCCACGTGGTCACCACCACCACGCACAAGACCCTCGGCGGTCCGCGCGGCGGTGTCATCCTGTCGACGCAGGAGCTCGCCAAGAAGATCAACTCCGCGGTCTTCCCGGGCCAGCAGGGCGGTCCGCTGGAGCACGTGATCGCGGCCAAGGCCGTCTCCTTCAAGGTCGCGGCCTCGCCCGAGTTCAAGGAGCGCCAGGAGCGCACCCTGGAGGGCGCGAAGATCATCGCCGAGCGCCTGGTCCAGCCGGACGTCACCGAGGTGGGCGTCTCCGTCCTCTCCGGCGGCACCGACGTGCACCTGGTCCTGGTCGACCTGCGCAACTCCGAGCTGGACGGCCAGCAGGCCGAGGACCGGCTCCACGAGATCGGCATCACGGTCAACCGGAACGCCATCCCGAACGACCCCCGCCCGCCGATGGTCACCTCTGGTCTGCGCATCGGTACGCCGGCGCTGGCCACCCGCGGCTTCGGCGCCGAGGACTTCCGCGAGGTCGCCGAGATCATCGCGCAGGCCCTGAAGCCGGCGTTCGACGCGGACGACCTCAAGGCGCGCGTCTCCGCGCTCGCCGCGAAGTTCCCGCTCTACCCGTCGCTCTAGTCACGGGCCAGGAGGGGCCCGGCCTTGTTCCGCACAGGGCCGGGCCCCTTTCTGTCTTCTTCCCCGGCCCCCTCCCCCGCCGGGCACCGGAACGCGAGCTGACTCACGTCCACCGGACCCTTCTGCGAGCAGAAACGTTCATCTCCACGCGTTACGCTCGTCTGCCGGACAAAATCCGCAGATCCCCCGCGCACCACCCCGCTCCACCACACCCCTGCCCTCTCTCCACCCCACGAGCCGACAAGGGAGTCCGCCAGTGGCCATCTCCGTCTTCGATCTCTTCTCCATCGGTATCGGCCCCTCCTCCTCCCACACGGTCGGCCCGATGCGCGCGGCGCGCATGTTCGTGTCCCGCCTGAAGAAGGACGGCGTCCTCGCCCAGACCGCGTCCGTCCGGGCCGAGCTCTTCGGCTCCCTCGGCGCCACCGGCCACGGCCACGGCACCCCCAAGGCGGTCCTGCTGGGCCTGGAGGGCCACTCCCCGCGCACGGTCGACGTGGAGACCGCGGACGACGAGGTCGAGCGGATCCGCCGGACCGGGAAGCTGCGGCTGCTCGGCACCGAGATAGGGGACGTGCACGAGATCGACTTCGACGAGCCGAACCAGCTGATCCTGCACCGCCGCCGCTCGCTGCCCTACCACGCGAACGGCATGACCCTCTTCGCCTACGACGCCTCGGGCGCCCCGCTGCTGGAGAAGACCTACTACTCGGTCGGCGGCGGCTTCGTCGTGGACGAGGACGCGGTCGGCCAGGACCGGATCAAGCTCGACGACACCGTCCTGAAGTACCCCTTCCGCTCCGGCGACGAGATGCTCCGCCTCGCGAACGAGACCGGCCTGTCGATCTCCTCCCTGATGATGGAGAACGAGAAGGCCTGGCGCACGGAGGAGGAGATCCGCGAGGGCCTCCTGGAGATCTGGCGCGTCATGCAGTCCTGCGTCTCGCGCGGCATGTCCCGCGAGGGCATCCTCCCGGGCGGCCTGCGCGTCAAGCGCCGGGCCGCCGCCACGGCGCGCCAGCTGCGCACCGAGGGCGACCCGCTGCTGCACCGCAGCGAGTGGACGACGATCTACGCGATGGCCGTGAACGAGGAGAACGCCGCCGGCGGCCGGGTCGTCACCGCGCCCACCAACGGCGCCGCGGGCGTCCTGCCGGCCGTCCTGCACTACTACGTGAACTTCGTGCCCGGCGCGGACGAGGACGGCGTGGTGCGCTTCCTGCTGGCCGCGGGCGCCATCGGCATGCTCTTCAAGGAGAACGCCTCCATCTCGGGCGCCGAGGTCGGCTGCCAGGGCGAGGTCGGCTCCGCCTGCTCGATGGCGGCGGGCGCCCTGGCCGAGGTGATGGGCGGCTCCCCGGAGCAGGTGGAGAACGCGGCCGAGATCGGCATGGAGCACAACCTGGGCCTGACCTGCGACCCGGTCGGCGGCCTGGTGCAGATCCCGTGCATCGAGCGCAACGGCATGGCGGCCGTCAAGGCCGTCACGGCGGCGCGGATGGCGATGCGCGGCGACGGCAGCCACAAGGTCTCCCTGGACAAGGTCATCAAGACCATGAAGGAGACCGGGGCCGACATGAAGGTCAAGTACAAGGAGACCGCGCGCGGCGGTCTCGCGGTCAACGTCATCGAGTGCTGATCCGAGCACTCTGAGCAGGGGCCCGGCGCGGGTGCGCCGGGCCCCTGCGCGTGTGGGCGAAGAGGGGTCCCACGGCCTGCCCGGGTCGGGACCTTCGGCCCCCCGGCGGGAGGCGGGCGGTGTACTAGCGTGCTGCGGGGGGCGCTGTTACCCCGCGAAGAGAGGCAGCCGCCATGGCCATCACCGAACACCGTGTCCTGCCGCTGCGGCTGGAGGCCGCGCCGCTGCCGGTCCCCCTGGAGGGCGTCTTCGTCTACCGCACGGACCGGCCCTACGAGGTGGCCGTGGAGTTCCGGGGCGGCGGGAGGCGGATCGCCCGCTGGGTCTTCTCGCGGGAGCTGCTGATCGACGGGCAGACCTGCGCCACCGGCGAGGGCGACATACAGGTGTGGCCGCGCTGGAGCGGCACCGAGCCCCGCGTCCTGCTGGCCCTCAGCAACGGAGAGCGCGGCTGTGTGGTCTCCGCCCGGGCGAAGGACCTGCGCGAACTGTGCCGGCGGATGATCGAACTGGTCCCGCGCGGGCAGGAGCGGCGCCACTACGACCTGGACGCCGAGCTGAGCGCCCTGCTGACCTTCTGAGGCCCGCCGGGCCCGCCCGTGCAACCACGGGGGCCCCACGGGTGTCCTACCGGATGACAGTCGGTTCCCGTCTCAGAGGATCGGGGGGACGCCATGCGTCACCACCCGCACCGCCGCCGGATCGTGGCCCTGGCCACGGGCGCCCTGCTGACCGCAGGGCTCGCGCTCGCCGCACCGGCCTCGGCAGCCGCACCGGCCGCCGTCCGCTCCACGACCCCGCTCGTCGTCAACGCCCGGTGGGGCGGTCACTGCACGTACGACCGGATCGTCATCGACCTCCAGGGCTCCGTTCCGCCCTTCACGGTCACTCCCGTCTCCCAGCTGGTCTACGACGGGTCGGGCAAGCCCGTCCCGCTGCCCGGGAAGTACTTCCTGGAGATCCGTCTGCACCCCGCCGCCGGTCACGACGACGCGGGCAACAACGTCTACCAGGGGCCCAGGCTCCAGCAGATCAACCTCAGCAAGCTCAAGGGCCTCGCCCTGACCGGCGACTACGAGGGGTACGTGACCTTCGGCGCCGCCTTCGACACCCAGCCCGCCTACAGCACCTCCGTCCTGCACGCGCCCGAGCGGCTCGTGGTGGACGTCGCGCACCCGAACACCTGCTGACGCCGGCCCCGGCGCCTAGCGGTGTTCGGGGTTCGGGAAGTCGAAACGGCAGCCGGCGTCCCACAGGGAGCGCTGGTTGCCGTGGGCGGGGATGCCGCCGGCGCGCTTGAGGAGCGCCGCGAGGTGCATCAGGTTCCAGGACATGAACGCCGTATTGCGGTTGGTGAAGTCGTTCTCGGGACCGCCGGAGCCCGGGTCCAGGTAGGAGGGGCCCGGCCCGGCCTCCCCGATCCAGCCCGCGTCGGCCTGCGGCGGGATCGCGTAGCCCAGGTGCTGGAGGCTGTAGAGGACGTTCATGGCGCAGTGTTTGACGCCGTCCTCGTTACCGGTGATCAGCGCCCCGCCGACGCGCCCGTAGTAGGCGTACTGGCCCGCGTCGTTCAGCAGCGAGGAGCAGGCGTAGAGCCGCTCGATGACCTGCTTCATGACCGAGCTGTTGTCGCCGAGCCAGATCGGGCCGCAGAGCACGAGGATGTCGGCGTCCATGATCCGGCTGTAGAGCACCGGCCACTGGTCGCTCTCCCAGCCGTGGTCGGTCATGTCCGGCCAGACCCCGGTGGCGATGTCGTGGTCGACGGCGCGGATCAGCTCGGTGCGGGCCCCGGCCGACTCCATGACGGCCCGGCTCCTGGAGATCAGCCCTTCGGTGTTGCTGGTCTCGGGAGAGCGTTTGAGGGTGCAGTTGACGAAGACGGCGGACAGGTCGGAGTAGTCGTAGTCGGCCACGCCCCCACCCTGCGGGCCGGCCGCCGGCCCCGCCACCGCTCGGGGCCCGTCCGGGGGGGTGAAACGGAATTCGGCCATCCGATCGGCCGGATCGGTCCGGGTTGATACCGGTCCGTGCGGGCGACTAGGGTCAGCTGGCCTTGGTGTTCGGGAAACCGGTGGAAAACCGGTGCGGCCCTCGCCACTGTGATCGGGAAGTCCAGCTCCACCCCTTGCGGGAGCCACTGGGACCGCGCGGGAGACCGTACGGACCCGGGAAGGCGGAGCCGGGGCGGCAGTACCCGTCAGCCAGGAGACCGGCCGGGGCGCGTACGTCCATCCACGAGGTGCTGGAGAGGTCTCCCAACTCATGCACATAGCCGAGGGGTTCCTGCCCCCGCTGCACGCGGCCGCCTGGGGCGCCGCGTCCGCCCCGTTCGTCTTCCACGGGGTCCGCGCGCTGACCCGCGAGGTGAAGTCCCACCCGGAGAGCACGCTGCTCCTGGGGGCGTCCGGAGCCTTCACTTTCGTCCTGTCCGCCCTGAAGATCCCCTCGGTCACGGGAAGTTGCTCGCACCCGACCGGGACCGGGCTCGGCGCCATCCTCTTCCGCCCGCCCATCATGGCGGTGCTCGGCACCATCACCCTGCTGTTCCAGGCCCTGCTGCTGGCGCACGGCGGGCTCACCACCCTGGGCGCCAACGTCTTCTCGATGGCCATCGCCGGACCCTGGGCCGGGTACGCGGTGTACAAGCTGCTCAGCCGCTCCGGCGCCCCGCTGATGGTCACCGTGTTCTTCGGGGCCTTCTTCGCCGACCTGGTCACCTACTGCGTGACCTCGGTCCAGCTGGCGCTGGCCTTCCCCGACCCGGCGAGCGGCTTCCCGGGCTCCCTGGAGAAGTTCGCCGGCATCTTCGCCGTCACCCAGATCCCGCTCGCGATCAGCGAGGGGCTGCTGACGGTGCTCGTGATGCGGCTGCTGATGCAGTCGAGCAAGTCGGACCTGGTCCGGCTCGGGGTCGCCAGGCTGACCGGCACGAAGCGGACCGAGGAGGCGGCGGCCCGATGACCAGGAACGCCAAGATCAACACCCTGCTGCTGCTCCTGGTGGCGGCGCTGGCCGTCCTCCCGCTCGCGCTGGGGCTCGGCGAGGGCAAGGAGGAACCCTTCGCGGGAGCCGACGCCCAGGCGGAGTCGGCCATCACCGAGCTGAAGCCGGACTACAAGCCCTGGTTCTCCCCGCTGTACGAGCCCCCGTCGGGCGAGATCGAGTCCGCGCTGTTCGCCCTCCAGGCGGCCCTGGGCGCGGGCGTGCTCGCGTACTACTTCGGGGTCCGCAAGGGTCGCCGCCAGGGCGCGGCGCAGGCCCTCGCGCAGGCGCAGGCCCCCGCCGAGCCCACGCGGGAGCCGTAGCCGGTGCTGCCCATCGACGTGGCGGCGCACTCCAGTCGCTGGCGTGGCCGCCATCCGCTGGAGAAGGCCCTCCTGGGGTTCGGACTGACCCTCACCGCGGTGTGCCTGCCCCCGTGGCCCGGCGGCCCGCTGGTGGCCGCGGCCACCCTGGCCGTGCTGCTGGGGCCCGCCGGGGTGTCCGGGCGGCAGCTGTGGCGGGCCTTCCGTGTCCCGCTGGGGTTCTGCGTCACCGGGGCGCTGCCGCTGCTGGTGTCGGTGGGCGGCCCGGACGGGTTCCTCGCGCCGGCCCCGGACGGGCCCCGGCACGCGCTGGACCTGCTGCTGCGCACCTCGGCCGCCTCCCTCGGGGTGCTGCTGTTCGCCTTCACCACACCCGTCTCGGACGTACTGCCCCGGCTGGTGCGGGCCGGGGTGCCGGCGCCCGTGGTGGACGTGGCCCTGGTCATGTACCGGATCGGCTTCCTGCTGCTGGACTCCCTCGCGCAGGTCCGCCGGGCCCAGGCGGCCCGGCTCGGGCAGTCCGGGCGGGCGGCGGCGTGGCGTTCGGTGGCGGGGCTCGCGGCGACCTCGTTCGTCCGGGCCTTCGACCGCGCCGCCCGGCTCCAGGAGGGGCTCGCGGGGCGCGGCTACGACGGCGCGCTGCGGGTCCTGGTCCCGCCCGCGGCGCTCTCGCGGCGGTTCCTCGCGGCCGCCGCCGCCCTGCTGGCCGGCCTGGTCGCGGGGACCCTCGTACTGAAGGAGCTGGGGCTGTGACCCCGTTGGTGGAGCTGGTCGGCGCGGGGTACGCGTACGAGGACGGGCCGGCCGTGCTGTCGGGGGTGGACTTCGCCATCGCCGAGGGGCGGGCGCTGGTGCTGCTGGGCCGCAACGGCAGCGGCAAGACCACGCTGATGCGGCTGCTGAGCGGGGGCCTGCGGCCCGCGTCGGGCGCGCTGCGGCTGGCGGGCGAGGAGGTGGCGTACGACCGGCGGGGGCTGACCCGGCTGCGCACCACCGTCCAGCTGGTGGTGCAGGACCCCGACGACCAGCTCTTCGCGGCCTCGGTGGAGCAGGACGTCTCCTTCGGCCCGATGAACCTGGGCCTCCCGGAGGCGGAGGTCCGCGCGCGGGTGGACTCCGCGCTGGCCGCGCTGGACATCACGGCGCTGCGCGACCGCCCGACGCACCTGCTGTCGTACGGGCAGCGCAAGCGGGCCGCGATCGCGGGGGCGGTGGCGATGGCGCCCCGCGTGCTGATCCTCGACGAGCCGACGGCGGGCCTCGACCCGGACGGGCAGGAGCGGCTGCTGGACGTCCTGGCGGGGCTGCGGGCGGCGGGCACGACGGTGGTGATGGCCACCCACGACGTGGACCTGGCGGTCCGGTGGGCGGACGATGCGGCGGTGCTCACGCCCTCCGGGGTTCGGGTGGGGGCCGCTCCCGTCCTGTTGTCGGATCCCGAGCTGCTGGCGTCGGCGGGGCTGCGGATGGCGTGGGCGCCGGTGGTGGGGGCGTTCCTGCGGGCCAAGGGGATGCTGCCGGACGGGGTGCCGGGGCCGCGCACGCCGGAGGAGCTGGCCGCGCTGGGCTGAGCGGCGTCGGGGGCGGGGCCGGGGCGGGGTCGGAGCCGCGGGGCGGGGTGTCCCGGTGTGCCCACCCGTCCCGCCCTGCGGGACGATTGCCCACACCTAGGATGGCCGCATGTCGTTGCCGTATGCCATTCTCACCGCCCTGATGGAGAAGCCCTCGTCCGGGCTGGAGCTGACGCGGCGGTTCGACAAGTCGATCGGCTACTTCTGGTCGGCGACGCACCAGCAGATCTACCGGGAGCTGGGGCGGCTGGAGGAGGCCGGGCTGATCCGGGCGCTGCCCAGCGAGGTGCCCGTACGGGGGCAGAAGAAGCAGTACGAGGTGCTGCCCGGCGGCAGCGCGGAGCTGGCCCGCTGGGTGGACGAGCGGCAGGATCCCAAGCCGATGCGGGACGCGCTGCTGCTGCGGATCCGGGCGGCGGCGGTGGTGGGGCCGCAGGGGCTCGGCGCGGAGCTGCGGCGGCACCTGGAGCTGCACCGGGCGCAGCTCGCGGAGTACGAGGCCATCGAGGCGAAGGACTTCCCGGCGGAGCGGAACGCGGACCCGGACCGGCTGCGCCGGCTCGTCCTGCACGGGGGGATCGCCCTGGAGGGCTTCTGGCTGAGCTGGCTGGAGGAGGCCCTCGCCGAGGTCGAGGACATGACGGCCGCCGCAACGGAGGCCTGACGCGCCCCCGCCCCGCCGGGCGGGACGGAGGCGGGCGCGGCGCCCGTTCGCCGGGGCCTTACTTGTTCAGGTCGGCCCAGAACTCGTCGAAGCTCAGCAGCTTGTCGCCGTTGAGGTCCTTCGCCGCGATGATCGCGTCGGCGATCGCGGGGGTGACGAAGTGGTCCCCCATCGCCTTCATGGCCGCGCTGTACTCGTCGGCCGTGATGACGCCGTCGCCGTTCGCGTCGAACCGGTCGAACGTCTCGCGTGCCTTGTCGATGTCCGCCACTGGGGCCACCCCTTCCTGGTGCTTGTTGACCGGCTCAGGGTAGCCGTACCGGGGGCGGCTCCCGCCCACGGGTCCCGGGAGCCGTGCGGGCTCCCGGGGACCGTCGCGTCCGGGCGCGGCGGGCGGGCGGCGCCTACCGGAAGATGCCGGTGTGGCCGAGGGAGTAGCGGCCGGGCTGCGGGTACACGGCCAGGCCGTGGGGGCCGCTGCCCACGGGGATCTTCGCCAGCTCCTTGCCGCTGGTGGTGTCGATGGCGTAGACCTCGGAGTTGTAGCGGCCGGACAGCCACAGCACCTTGCCGTCGGCGGAGACCCCGCCCATGTCGGGGCTGCCGCCCTCGGGCAGCTCCCACTTCTTGGTGAGCTGGTTCTTCTTGAAGTCGAAGACCGAGATGCTGCCCTCGCCCCGGTTGGAGACGTACATCTCGCGGGAGTCGCGGCTGACGTAGAGGCCGTGGCAGCCCTTGCCGGTGGGCAGCAGTTTGGGGGTGTCGAACTTGTCGCCGCTGAGCACCCACATGCCGTGGGCCATCATGTCGGCGACGTAGAAGGTCTTCCCGTCCGGCGAGACCTTCACGTCCTGCGGCATCGCGCCCTCGAAGGGCAGCTTCTGCTGGCCGATGACCTCCATCTTCTCCGTGTCGACCTTGAGCAGCTCCCCGGAGAACTCGCAGCTGACGATGAAGTAGCGGCCGTCGAGGGAGAAGTCGGCGTGGTTGACGCCGAAGCAGGTCACGGGGACGGTCTTGACCCGGTTCATGGTGTGCGGGTCGCGGAAGACCAGCTCGCGGTCCATGGAGGCCATCACGACGGCGTACTTGCCGTTGGGGGTGAAGTAGAGGTTGTAGGGGTCGTGGACCTCGACGGGCTCGCCCGCCTCGCCGGTGGCCGGGTTGATGGGGGTGAGGGTGTGGCCGCGGTTGTTGTTGACCCACAGGGTCTTCATGTCCCACGAGGGCACCACGTGCTGGGGCTGGACGCCGACGGGGATGGTGTCGATGACCTTGTAGGTGGCCGGGTCGATGACGGACACCGTGTTGGAGTTGGTGTTCGGGACGTAGACCCGCGACGGGAAGTCCTTGACCACCGGGGAGAGCTTGTTCGGCCGGTCCGCCGCGTACACGTCGGTCGGGTCGAGCACCGGGGGCATCCCGGCCAGCCCGGGCGGCACGGCCGGCACGGCTTTGACGGGGTCGGCCGGCCCCTTGGAGCCGAGCGCCTCGGCGGGCGCCTTATCGGCCGATCCGCAGCCGGCCAGGGCGGCGAGGACCAGACCGGCCAGCAGCACGGTGGCCTTCCGGGGAAGGCGGGTGGTCGTCATGGGGTCAGCAGCTCCGTGGTGGTCACCGCGCGCAGCTTGCGGCGCGCGAGTTCTTCGAGGAGGGAGGGCATCGCGTCGACCGTGTCCGCGTAGCCGAAGTGCAGGCTCACCACCGATCCGCCGTGGATCGTCCCGGTGACGTTGCGGAGGACGGCCGCGGCGCCGGGCGAGGTGAAGTCGAGGGAGTCCACGTCGTACGAGAGGACGTGCGGGTAGCCGGCCCGCTGGGCGAGCTTCCGGACGAGCGGGCTGGCGTACTGGGTCTGCGAGGGGCGGAACCAGGTGCCGATGGAGCCGGTGAGGCGCTTGAGGCGGTGGGCGCAGCCGGTGATCTCGGCGTAGGCCTCCGCTTCGGGCAGGGAGTTGATCGCGAGGTGGCGCTGGGTGTGGTTGCCGAGCTCGTGGCCGCCGTCGAGGATCCGGCGGGCCATGTCGGGGTGGTCGTCGAGCCAGGTTCCGATGGCCAGGACGGTGATCCGCGCGCCCGCCTTCTCGGCCTCGGCGAGGACGGCGCGGCCGGTGGCGGGGTCCCCGTTGCCGTGGAAGGTGAGCGCGACCGCGGCGCGTTCGCGCGGGCCGTGCGCGATCTCCACGGGCTGCCCGGGGAAGCGGCGGGGGGCGGGGGCGGCCGCCGGGGCGGGCTTGGCGGGGGCGGCCTGGACGGGCCGGGGCGCCGACGGGCCGCCGCCCGTGCCGCAGGCCGCGGTGAGGGCGCCGGCGGCGACCGCCGCCGTGGCGCGCAGGGCGGTACGGCGGTCTGGATAACAGAGCACCTGCCCATTTAAGTGGTTAACGTCCCCGAAGGTATTGATTGACCCAATTTGGGACCTTCGGTAGTGGCGGATCGAGGCCCGGCCGTCCGCTATCTGATCAACGAATTACGCAGAGCGGTGGATAGTCATTCATGGATTACGAGGCGAGTGGCCCACCTCACCTAAGATTTAGATGAAAACTCTTAGGATATGCACACTTATGTCCGAGTAGGGACTTTTGGCGTTTGGGCCCTCGTCTGCCATAGTCGGAACCACGGCTTCCCATTGACCCGAGCGAAGCCCACCCGCCGAGGACCACACACCCCATCGGTCCTCGGCGCCCACGAAACCCCCGCAGCGCCCCACTCAGGCGACAGGGGGTTTCCGGCGTTTCCGGGGGGTCAGCGGTCCGCGACCCGCATCTCGAACCAGGTGATCTTGCCGCGCGGCAGCAGATCGGCACCCCAGCGGTCGGACAGCTTGTCGACGAGGAACAGCCCCCGGCCGGTGGTGTCCAGCTCGTGGACCGGCATCAGGCACGGCAGCCCGCGCGAGGGGTCGCGCACCTCCACGCGGATCCAGCCGCGGCGGCGCAGCATCCGTAAACCGAAGGAGCGGGCCCCGGTGTGGCGCACGGCGTTGCCGACGAGCTCGGAGACCAGCAGGACGGCGTGCTCGGCGATCTGCGGCGACAGGCCCCAGTAGCGGATCACCACGCTCTGGGTGAGACGGCGGGCCGTGCTCGCGGACTCCGGCATGGACGGGAGGGTCACCTCCACCTCCGCCGGGTTGCCGTACAACTCCAGCGCCTTGAGGCCCTGTTCCTCCTCGACCGCCGCCGTGAGCCGTACGGCCATAGCGCTGCCGCGCTGCCGCGGCTGTTCCACACCCTCCAGGCCCGCCATGCACCCATCATGGACGGCCGCCGCGCCCGCCCGGGCCGTTCCGCGCGAATACGCCCCCCGGAATCAAGAATTCCGAGAGGGCGTACCGGCATATGCGACGGGCAACCGACCGCCCACCGGGCCACGTTGACCTGCGGTGACGATCTGCTGCACGGTGATCACCGTGAGTCGACCAACCGTTTCGCCTTAAGGCTGCCTTAAGGCCTGGCTAATCCACCCGCAAGGGTTCACCGACCACGCTCATACGAACTTGGCCTTGCCCGGCCCCTCTTCGACGAAGCTGCGCATACCGCGCTTGCGGTCCTCGGTGGCGAACAGGCCCGCGAACCAGTTGCGCTCGATGGTCAGGCCGGTGTCGATGTCGGCCTCCAGACCGGCGTCCACGCACTCCTTCGCCGCGCGCAGGGCGATCGCCGGGCCCTGGGCGAGCTTGGCGGCCCAGGCGTGCGCCTGCTCGTACACCTCGGCGGCGGGCACGACCCGGTCCACGAGGCCGAGGGTGAGGGCCTCGTCGGCCTTGACCATCCGGCCCGTGAAGATGAGGTCCTTGGCCCTGGAGGGACCGATCAGCCGCGACAGCCGCTGGGTGCCGCCGGCGCCGGGGATCAGGCCGAGCAGGATCTCGGGCTGGCCCAGCTTGGCGTTGTCGGCGGCGATCCGGTAGTCGGCGCACAGCGCGAGCTCGCAGCCGCCGCCGAGCGCGTAGCCGGTGACGGCGGCGACGACGGGCTTGGGGATGCGGGCGACGGCCGTGAAGGCGTCCTGCAGGGCACGGGACCGGGCGACCATGCCCGCGTGGTCCATGGTCTGCATCTCCTTGATGTCCGCGCCGGCCGCGAACACCTTCTCCCCGCCGTAGATGATGACGGCGCGCACGTCGGCGCGGTCGGTCGCCTCCACGGCGAGCTCGCGCAGCCGGTCCTGGGTGGCGATGTCCAGGGCGTTCATGGGCGGGCGGTCCAGGCGGATGGTGCCGACGCCTTCGGAGACTTCGAGAGAGATGGTCATACGGGGAAGGTTAGCGGCGGTTAACGCGAAGTGGCCCGGTGCTGTGGGTCACAGCACCGGGCCACCGGGTCAGGGAGCCGACCGGCTCACTTCTTCCACTCCGCCCAGTCCATGTTCCAGCCGTTGAGGCCGTTGTCCGGGGCGATCTGCTTGTCCTTGGAGTTCTTCACGACCACCACGTCGCCGATGAGGGACTCGTTGAAGAACCAGGCGGCGGGGGTGTTGGGGTCCCCGGCGCCGCGCTCGTCCTCCAGGCCGACGCAGCCGTGGCTGACGTTCTCCGAGCCGAAGGTGCTGGAGGAGGCCCAGTAGTTGCCGTGGACGAAGGTGCCGGAGTTCGACAGGCGCATGGCGTGCGGGACGTCCGAGATGTCGTACTCGCCGCCGAAGCCGACGGTGGCGCCGTTCATCCGGGTCACCTTGTACTTCTCGCTGATGACCATCTGCCCGTTGTAGGTCGTCGTCGCGGGGGCGCCGGCCGTGATCGGGAGGTTCTTGATGACCTGGCCGTCACGGACGACCTCCATCGTCTTCGCCGTCGCGTCGACCGTGGAGACCTGGGAGCGGCCGACGGTGAAGGTGACCGTGCGGGTCTGCTTGCCGTAGACCCCGGGGCGGCCCTCGACGCCGTCGAGGGCGAGCTTCACGGTGACCTTGGTGCCGGCGGCCCAGTACTTCTCGGGGCGGAAGTCGAGGCGGTCGTTGCCGAACCAGTGACCCTCGATCGGCACGGAGGGCTCGGCGGTGACCTGGATGGCCTTCTCGACGGCCTCGGTGTTGGTGATGCCGCGGGTGAAGTTGATCGACACCGGCATGCCCACGCCGACGGTCGAGCCGTCCTCGGGGGTGTAGTGGCCGACGAAGGTGTTCTGCGGGGTGAGGGTGGTGAAGGTGGTGTCCTTCGCGGACTCCCGGCCGGCCTCGTCCTTGGCGACCGCGTGCACCTTGTACTCGGTGGCGGCGGCGAGGTTGCGGGCGGGCTCCCAGGCGGCGCCGTCGGGGGTCAGCTTGCCCTCGACCGCGTTGCCCTTGGTGTCGGCGACCGTGACCGTGGTCAGCTTTCCGCCGGTGCTGGTGACCTTCAGGACGCCGCTGGTCGCGACCTCCTTGGCGCCGTCGTCCGGCTTGACGCTGACGACGGCCTTCGAGGCCTCCGTGTTGGCCTTGGCCGCGTTGCCCCCGGCCGCCGGCTTGCCGTTGTCGCCACCGCCGCCGCCCCCGGCGTTGCCGCCGCCACCGCACGCCGTGGTGAGCAGAAGGGCCGCACCCAGCATCAGGGCCGGCAGGCCCGTGCGGACGCGGCCGCGTATCGGCTGCACGTTCACTCGTGTTCTCCCCATGTCCCCCGCGCACGGACAGTCGCGCGCTTGCCGACAGGAAATCACATGGGGAGATTACGAATAGAAACGTTCATGTCACCGTTCCGTCCCAACTGACGGCCCGGCCGCAGGGCCGGACGGGCAGGTCGGCGCCCGTCCGGCCGGTGCGTCAGTTCCGGGCGCGGGTGGCGGTCCAGTCGCCGCCGAGGCCCGGGAGGCCGGGGCCGTCGTGCTCGCCGTGGCCCGGCTTGTCGTGGCCCGGCCCGTGGGGACCGTCGTGCTCGCCGTGCTCCTCGTGACCCGGCTTCTCATGACCCGGCTTGTCGTGGCCGGGCTTGTGGTGGTCCGGCTTGCCGTGCTTGTCCCGCTTGTTGAGGACCGGGACGACGATCTCCTCATCGGCGCCGCCCCGGACCAGCAGCGGCCCCGTGACGTGGTCGGCGGGCAGGGCGTAGCCCTCGGGGGCCGCGGTCTCCAGGAGGTAGTACGAGCCCGGGACCAGCCCGTCGAACGCGCAGGCCCCGTTGCCGCCGGTGGTGCAGGGCTCACCGATCCGCTCGTCGGGGTACTGGCCCCCGGTCTGCAGGCCCTCCGTGTTGTTGGTCTCCTTCCACAGCTGGAACACCCCTCCGGCCAGGGGCTTGCGGGTCTTGGCGTCCTTCTTCACGACCTTGATGGAGCCGGGGTGCTCGACGTCCTTGCGCTGGTTGCGGATGGTGACGACGGCGCCCTGGGCGACGTCGCCCTCGTCCAGGTCGAAGGCGGTGACGGGGTCGGCGGGGCGCTCGTAGCCGTCGGGGACGCCCACCTCACGCCAGTAGTAGCGCTCGCCGACGGGCAGTTCCACCGTGCAGGTGCCCTGGGTGTCGGTGACGCAGACGCCGCCGAGGCGGGTGTCGGGGTCCTGGCCGCCCGTCTGGAGGTCCGGGACGCCGTTGGTCTCGCGCCACAGCTCGAAGCGGCCGCCGGGCACGGGGTCGCCGCTCTCCAGGTCGACCTTGCGCAGCACCACGCGGGCGCTGGGCTCGGGGGGCGTGGTGCGGCGGTTCTCCGCGACGACCCGTGCGCCCTGTTCGGCGTTCTCCCGCGTCAGGACCAGCTGGAAGACCGGGTTGACCGGCAGGTCGTACCCGGAAGGCGCGGCCGTCTCGCGCCAGTAGTAGGTGCCGAGCTCCTCCTCGCGGGTGCAGGTGCCGTCGGCGGGGGTGGTGCAGTCGCTGACCCGGGTGTCGGGGTTCGCCCCGTCGGTCTGGAGGCCCGGGACGCCGTTCGTCTCGCGCCACAGCTCGAAGCGGGCTCCGTCCAGCGGCCGGCCCTCCCCGTCCGTCTTCAGCACGGAGACGCGCCCGGTGACCGGCGGGTTGGGGGCGCAGTCGGGCAGGTCGCCGTCGAAGGGGTAGGCGTGGAACTCGGCGCCGAGGCCGGTGGTCTCGGTGGGGCTGGTGTGGGTGACGCTGCCGGCGGTGAAGAAGCGGCCGTTGAGACCGATGACGGAGACGGTCGCGAGGGAGGCGTCCTGGCCGATCAGGACGCTGCCGCCGAGCTGGGCCGAGCCGGCCAGGCCGACGGCCGAGGCGTCGGGGAAGTTCCACAGCAGCCGCTCGCGCAGCCCGGGCGGCAGCATGACGTTGTTGACGCGCAGCGTCCGGGCCTCGCCGGTGACGTTGACCAGGACGGTGGCGCCGGCCGGGATGCCCGCGAAGCGGATGGACTGCTGGCCGGTGCCGGTGCCCGCGAGGTCGAAGTCCACGTTGAAGACCTGGAGCATGGAGACGCCGTCGCCGGTGAAGACGGTCTCCTGCGCGCTCCACACGGCGCGGCCGGTGGCGGCGCGCGGGGCGCCCTGCGGGTAGGCGTAGCAGGTGCTCGCCGCGGTCAGCTGGCCGCGCAGGGCCGTGTAGGGGGCGGCGGCGTTCGCGTCGTGGGTGAGGGTGCCGGTGACCGTGCCGGTGAGGGTGCCCCCGTAGCGGACGACCCCGCCGTCGGCGAGGAGGCGCTGGCCGGTGGCGACGGTGATGTCGTCGCCGGTGGTCAGGAAGTCCGACCCGTCGGCCGGGGGGACCCGGGAGCCGACGCCGGCGATGCCCACGTTGTAGACGTTGCCGCCGGCGGACTTGTTCATGTCGAAGTCCCCGAGGACGACGACCTTGCCCTCGGCCTCGGCGGCTCCGCGGCGGACCCGCATGTCACCGCCGACGAAGAGGTTGATGCCGTTGTCCCGGCCGGTGAAGGGCAGGTTGTTGGGGTCGGGCCAGACGGGCGGGCAGCCCTGGCCCGGGCCGGTGCCGCCGGGGATGCACGGACCGAGGCCGCCGGGCAGCGGTGCCCGCAGGGCGCGGGGTGCCGGCGGGACGCTGCCGGGGCCGGCCGCGAGGGCCGAGGGGGCCCCGGCGGTGGCCGCGAGTACGGCTCCCACGGCCAGCCCGAGGGTCCAGTTCCTTGCTGACATGACGCTCCGTCCAGGAAATCGGGCCATCGCCTGCGCTGATGGCCCTGCCAGGCTGCGGGCGGGCCCCGGCGTGGCGGACGGACGACACTCCCCGGCTACGTCATTCCGGTGTGACGATCACTCGATTGCAGCGCGGGTCAGCTGATGGCGGAGCCCGCGACCCAGTCGGCCCAGGACATGTTCCAGCCGCCCAGTCCGTTGTTGGGGGCGACGGTCTTGTCCTGGGAGTTCACAACCTCCACCACGTCCCCGATCAGCGTGCGGTCGAAGAACCAGCCCGCCGGGGTGTCCGAGCCGCCGCCCTTGTCGTCGCGCAGGCCCACGCAGCCGTGGCTGGTGTTGGTGGTGCCGAAGGTGTCGGGGCTGGCCCAGTAGTTCCCGTGCAGGAAGGTGCCGGAGGCGGTGAGGCGGATGGCGTGCGGAACGTCGGGGATGTCGTACTCGCCCTTGCCGTCCTCGCTGGTGAAGCCGACGGTGGCGCCGTTCATCCGGGTGACGTCGAACATCTCCATCACCACCATCTTGCCGTTGTAGGTGGTGTTCTTCGGCGCCCCCGCACTGATGGGGATGGTGGACAGCAGCTCGCCGCCGCGCCGCACCTCCATCGTGTGCGCGGCCGCGTCGACGGTGGAGACCTGGGAGCGGCCGACGGTGAACCGTACGGTCTTGTCCTGGATGCCGTACGCCCCCGGCGCGCCCTGGACGTCGCGGAGCTTCATCCGCACGGTGACCTGGGTGCCGGCCTTCCAGTACTCCCTGGGCCGGAAGTCCAGGCGCTCGGAGCCGAACCAGTGGCCGACGACGGGCACGGCCGGCTCGGAGGTGACGGTGATGGCCCGCTCGACGTCGGCGCGGTTCTTGACGGCCCGGCTGAAGTTGAAGGAGACGATCATGCCGGTGCCGACGGTGGAGCGGTTCTCGGGCTTGAAGTAGCCGATGAACCGCTCCTCGGGGACGTAGGTGGTGAAGGTGGTGTGGCGGGCCTGGCGGCGGTCGTGCCCGTCGACGGCGACCGCGTCGACGGTGTACTTCGCCGCGAGTGCGAGCCGCCCGGCCTCCGGGTCGGGGCTCCAGCTCAGCCCGTCGGCGGCGATCGACCCGGGAACCTGCTCCTGCTGGGCGTCCTCGACCTTGGTGACGGTGACCCGCTCCAGCCGGCCCTCGGGGACGTTGACCCGCAGCGGCCCGTCGGCCGGGACCCCCTTGGCGTTGTCGTCGGGGGTGATGCGGATGGCCTCGTCGGGCGAGCGGGGTTTGCCGGGCAGCTGCACCTCGACCGGGGATTTGCCGTCCCCGGTGCAGCCGGTGAGCCCGCCCAGCAGGCCCGCCCACACCGCCACGGCGGCCAAGCCCGCCCCTGCCCGCCTCGTCAGAAGTGTCACGCCCCGTCCAACGACGGGGGCCCTCCGGGGGAAACGTGAGGGCCGGACACGTTCCGGGTACGGCAGTCCGGGCAGAACAGTGTGAAGGACCAGACGGGGGCGGGACCCGGCCGGGACGCCGGGCCGCGCTCCCCCGCCGGTACCCAGGAGCCGTGGAGGCGGGCAGTGTCGAGCGCAGCCGAGCAAGAGGCGGTGGATACCGCCGCCAGCGATACCACCGGGGCCGCCCCACGGGGCGGCCCCGACATGGACTCCGTACGGGAGCGGGTCCAGGCCCGGGTGTTACGGGCGGCCGCGCACCCGGGGCCGCCGGTGTGGCCCGGTTCCGCGCATCCGCTGGGGGCCCGCTTCCACACGGGCCCCGGCGGGGTCGAGGGCACCAACTTCGCCCTGTGGGCGCAGGGCGCGGAGGCGGTGGAGCTGTGCCTGTTCGACGCCCTGGGCACGGAGACCCGCGCCGCCCTGACCGAGCTGACGCACGAGATCTGGCACGGCTTCGTGCCCGGCGTACGCCCCGGGCAGCGGTACGGGTTCCGGGTGCACGGCCGCTGGGACCCCTGGACGGGGGCCCGGTACAACCCGGCGAAGCTGCTGCTGGACCCGTACGCGCGCGCCGTGGACGGGGACTTCTCGCTGCCCCCGGAGGTGTACGGGCACGTGCGGGACTGGCCCCAGCAGTACATCGCGGACACCGTGCGCGACGACCGGGACTCGGCGCCGTTCGTACCGAAGGGGGTCGTCGTCCACGATGACGACGACTGGGCGGACGACGTCCGGCCGAAGACGCCCTGGTCCGATTCGGTGATCTACGAGCTGCACGTGCGCGGGTTCACCATGCGCCATCCGGGTGTTCCCCCGGAGCTGCGCGGCACCTACGCGGGGCTGGCGCATCCGGCGGCGGTGGAGCACCTGACCGGGCTGGGGGTGACGGCGGTGGAGCTGCTGCCGGTGCACCAGTTCGCGCACGAGGACCACCTGCTGCGGCGGGGGCTGCGCAACTACTGGGGCTACAACTCGGTCGGCTACTTCGCCCCGCACGCCGGGTACTCCGCGAGCGGGACCGCCGGGCAGCAGGTCGGCGAGTTCAAGCGGATGGTGAAGGCCCTGCACGCCGCCGGGATCGAGGTCATCCTCGACGTGGTCTACAACCACACGGCGGAGGCCGGGGAGCTCGGCCCGACCCTGTCGCTGCGCGGGATCGACAACCGGGGCTACTACCGGCTCCAGTCCGACCCGCGCCGCTACGCCGACTACACGGGCTGCGGGAACACCCTGCACGCCGGGCGGCCGCACGTGCTGCGCCTGATCACCGACTCGCTGCGCTACTGGGTCACGGAGATGGGGGTGGACGGGTTCCGCTTCGATCTGGCGGCGGCGCTGGCCCGGTCGATGCACGACGTGGACATGCTCTCCCCGTTCCTGGCGGTGATCGCCCAGGACCCGGTGCTGCGGCGGGTCAAGCTGATCGCCGAGCCGTGGGACGTGGGCTCGGGCGGCTACCAGGTGGGGGCGTTCCCGCCGCTGTGGACGGAGTGGAACGACCGCTACCGGGACGCCGTGCGGGACTTCTGGCGGGGCGCGCTGCCGGACGTCCGGGACCTGGGCTACCGGCTGTCGGGGTCGAGCGACCTGTACGCGTGGGGCGGGCGGCGGCCGTACGCCTCGGTGAACTTCGTGACGGCGCACGACGGCTTCACCCTGCGCGACCTGGTGTCGTACGAACGCAAGCACAACGAGGAGAACGGGGAGGCCAACCGGGACGGCACCAACGACAACCGGTCCTGGAACGGCGGGGCCGAGGGCGAGACGGACGATCCGCGGATCGCCGCGCTGCGCCGGCGGCAGCTGCGCAACCTGCTGACCACGCTCCTGCTGTCGACGGGCGTGCCGATGCTGGTGGCGGGGGACGAGTTCGGGCGGACCCAGGGCGGCAACAACAACGCGTACTGCCAGGACAACGAGACGGGCTGGGTGGACTGGTCGCTGCTGTCCGACCCGGCGTGGAGCGGGCTGTTCGCACTGGCCCGGCGGCTGGTCGCGCTGCGCCGGGCCCATCCGGTGCTGCGCCGCCGGGCCTTCTTCTCGGGGCGGCCCCAGGGCGCGGACGGGCTGCGGGACCTGGCCTGGTTCACCCCGGCGGGGGCGGAGATGACCGAGCGGGACTGGTACGCGCCGGCGGCCGCGGTGGGGATGTACCTGTCGGGGCGGGACATCCCGGGGCGCGACGAGCGGGGCCGGCAGGTGACGGACGAGAGCTTCCTGGCGCTGCTGCACGCCGGGGACCGGCCGGTGGAGTGGGTGCTTCCGGGTCCGCCGTGGGCCGGGGAGTACGAGCTGGTCCTGGACACCTCGCGGGAGGAGCAGGAGGCCGCGCCGGGGACCCGGTACCGGGGCGGGACGCCGGTGACGGTGCCGGCCCGGTCGGTGCTGCTGCTGCGGGTGGCGGGCTGAGGGGGGCGGGCTGAGGGGGCGGGCCCGGGGAAGGGCTCCGTTCGCCCTGCGATGATGTGCCCTTTCCGTGAACATACGAACACATGGGCACACGAACGGGAGTACGCATGGCGAGGGTGGGGACGGCGCTGCGGGAGCTGCGCGGGGCGCAGAAGTCGGCGAAGGGCGTGTCGCTCTACTCCCGGTTCGTGAACCGGCCCGCCGGCCGGTACCTGGCCGCCGTCTCGTACGGGCTGGGCCTGACGCCCAACCAGGTCACGCTGGTCAGCGCCGCGTTCAGCTTCGCCGCCGTGGCGGCGGTCGCCCTGGCCGCCCCCTCGTGGGGGCTGGGCCTCGCCGTGTGGGCCGCGCTCGCGCTCGGCTTCGCCTTCGACTCCGCCGACGGGCAGCTGGCCCGGCTGCGCGGCGGCGGCAGTGCGGCGGGCGAATGGCTGGACCACGTCGTGGACGCCGCCAAGCTGACCGCGCTGCACGCCTGCGTGCTCATCGCCTTCTTCCGCTTCCCCGACGCCTACGGCACGGGATCGGACGGCTGGCTGCTGGTGCCGCTGGGCTTCCAGTTCGCCGCGGTGGTGACCTTCTTCGGCGGGCTGCTCACCGAGAAGCTCAAGCCCAGGGCCGCCCCGGGCAGCCCCGCCGCCGCGCCGTCCACCCTGCGCGCGGTGGCGCTCCTGCCCGTGGACTACGGGGTGTTCTGCCTGGTGTTCCTGCTGCTGGGCGGCGGGACGCTGTTCCGCTGGGCGTACGCGGGGCTGGGCGCGGTCGCCGCACTGTTCCTGCTGGCGTTCCTGGCGAAGTGGTTCCGGGAGCTCAGCGCCGTTCGGCGGTGAGGGGCTCGGCCAGCGGCTGGTGCAGGGGCACGGTCTGCGGCTGGGCGAGCGCGTCCAGGGCGCGGCGCAGCTGGGTGCTGGAGGTGTGCACGGTGTAGGGGAAGTAGACGACGTCGACCCCGTGGGCGGCGAAGTCCCGCTCCAGCTTGTCCCCCTTGGGGGTCCCGCGCCAGTCGTCGCCCTTGAAGATGACGTCGAAGCGGACCTGCTTCCAGGTCTCCACCTTGTCCGGGACCGTCTCGACGAAGGCGGCGTCCACGTACTTGACGCTGCGGACGATCTCCAGCCGCTCGACCAGCGGGATCATCGGGCGGCGACCCTTGGCCAGCTCGGCCATCTCGTCCGAGACCACTCCGGCCACCAGGTAGTCGCACTGGCTGCGGGCGTGGCGCAGGATGTTGAGGTGGCCTATGTGGAACAGGTCGTAGGCACCGGGGGCGTAGCCGACCCGGTACGGCCGGCGCGCCACCGGTGCGGCGTCGGACATCTGGTGCTCCGTCATCAGTTACCCCCCAAGGCCGCGCCCCCCGGCGCGGCGGATTAGCAGACAATAGCGCGCACGTTCCACAGCCCGTCGGTGAACGCATAGGGTGACGTGCGCATCATCCAGGGGAGAAGGGGACGTCCAGTGTCCACATCCGGCCACCGGCGACTGCTGCTGGTTTCCACCAACTACGCGCCGGAGCACGCGGGCATCGGTCCGTACGCCACCCAGATCGCGGAGCACTGGGCGGCTTCGGGCCACGACACCCACGTCCTGGCGGGCATGCCGCACTACCCGGCCTGGTCCCTGGAACCCGAGTACAAGGGGGCGTTGCGGCGTACGGAACGGCGCGCGGGGGTCACCGTGCACCGGCGCGCGCACACCGTGCCGGCGCACCAGACCGCCGTGAAGCGGGCCCTATTCGAAGGATCGATTCTGCTGCACGGCGCCGTGGCCCCGCCCCGGATGCCCCGCCCGCACGCCGTGATGGCCCAGATGCCCAGCCTGGCCGGCGGGGTCCTGGCCGCACGGCTCGCCGCCCGCTGGAAGGTCCCGTTCGTCCCCGTGGTCCAGGACCTGATGGGGGCCGCGGCCGCGCAGAGCGGGATCAGCGGCGGGGACAAGGCGGCCGCGCTGGCCGGACGGGCGGAGGCCTACGCCCTCAAGCGGGCCGCCCTGGTCGGCGTCATCCACGAGACCTTCGTGGACCGGGTCGTCGGCATGGGCGTGGACCCGAAGCGGATCCGCGTCGTCCCCAACTGGTCACATGTGCCCGGCCCCACCAAGCCGCGCGGGGAGACCCGCCACCACCTCGGCTGGGCGCCGGACCAGACCGTGGTCCTGCACTCCGGGAACATGGGCCTCAAGCAGGGGCTCGAAGTCCTCGTCGGCGCCGCCCGGCTCGACCCCCGCGTCCGCTTCGTCCTGATGGGCGACGGCAGCCAGCGCGCGGCCCTCGCCGCCCTCGCCGCCGACGTCCCCAACCTGGACATCATCCCCCCTGCCGCCGACGGAGAGTTCCCGGATATCCTCGCCGCGGCGGACGTGCTCGCGGTGACGCAGCACGCGGCCGTCATGGACATGAGCGTTCCGTCCAAACTCACCTCCTACTTCCAGGCCGGCCGGCCCGTCGTCGCCTCCGTCGCGGCGCTGGGCGGGACCGCCCAGGAGGTGGAACGTTCGGGCGCCGGGGTGCTCGTACCGCCGGAGGACCCCGAGGCCCTGCTGGGGGCCGTCCGGGCCCTGGCGGAGGACCCCGAGGGCGCGGACGCGCTGGGCGCGGCCGGTCCCGTCCACGTGGCGGCCCACCTGAGCCGTGAGGCGGGCCTGGCCCGCATCGACGCACTGATCGACGAAGCACTTGGGGGTCCCCAGTCGTGACCGAGACGAACCGCCCGGCAGCGGCCCCGGGGGAGGACGAACCGGACCTCCTCAGGGACCAGTTCAAGCAGCTGCTGCGCTACCGCCGGCTGCTCGGCGCCGGCCTGGCCGTCGGTCTGCTGGGCGGCGTCTACCTCGGCATCTCCACGGCGGACACCTACGTGTCCGTCGCGGACGTGGTGCTGCGCGCCCCCACCGACGACCCGTTCAACCCGAGCCTGGCGCCCGACAAGGCGATCAACATCGGCTCGGAGCGGCAGGTCGCCCTCTCCAGCTCCATAGCCGAGCAGGCCGCGAAGAAGCTCGGGGTCGCCGACAAGGACGTCGCCGCACTGCGCCGCGGCCTCCAGGTGACCAACCCGCCGCAGACGATGGTGCTCCGCTTCACCTACACCGCCTCCTCCCCCAAGGAGGCCGCCAAGCGGGCGAACGGGATGGCCGAGGCCTACCTGTCCAAGCGGCAGGAGGCCCTCGACGTCACCCGCGACAAGATGGTCAAGGGGTACGAGGGCCAGCGCGACCCCGTCGCCAAGCAGCTCGACGACCTCGCCAAGCAGATCAACGCCATGCCGGCGGGCGCGGCACGCGACGCGGCGCTGGGCTCCAAGACCGACCTCCAGAGCAAGGTCAACACCCTCAACAACAACATCACCAAGCTCCAGGCCCTGGACATGACCCCGGGCCGGGTCACCAGCCCCGCGACCCCGCCCGCCGCGCCCGACGGGCCGGGCATCCCCATGTCGCTCGCGCTCGGCGCGGCCACCGGTCTGGCCCTCGGCCTGCTCGCCGCCTGGGTGCGGCTGGTCTTCGACCCGGCGCCGCGCTCCGAGGGGGACGTGGCCCGCTCCCTGCGCGCACCCGTACTCGGCTACCTGCCCCGGGACAAGACGGGCGGCGGCCCCCTGCTCGCGGCCGGTGAGGCCGACCCCCGGCTCGCCGAGGAGTACCGCTCGGTGGCCTTCCGGCTGGCCTACGACTCCCGCTTCGCCGACCGGCGCCGGCTCCTGGTCGTCGCCCCGCGCGGCAGCAGCGAGACGGCCGCCGCGGTGGCCGTGAACCTCGCCGCGTCCTTCGCCGAGACCGGCAAGGACGTCCTGCTCATCGAGGCCGACCTGCGCACGCCGGTCCTGGCCAGCCAGCTGCCCACGGACGCGGCCGGCCGGCCGCGCTGGAGCCAGCTGCCGGGCGGTCTCGGGAGCGAGTTCGGCGGCGGGGCCGGGGAGTCCGAGTGGCCGGACGGGCGGCAGCTGGTGGTGGACGCCGGGGAGTCGGGCGCCTTCGACCTGATCCCGGGCGACCGGGTGCGCAACGTGGCCCGCGCGCTGACCTCCGCGCGCGCCACCCGGCTGATCTCCGAGGCCGACTCCCCCAACTCCACCGTGGTCGTGCTCGCGCCGCCGGTGCTCTCGTACGCCGACGCGCTCGCGCTCGTCGACCGCGTCGACGGGGTCCTGGTGGTCTGCGACCCGCGCGCCGTCCACCGCAGCGACCTGTCCCGGATCCGCGAGCTGATCAGCGGGGCCGGCGGGACGGTGCTGGGCGCGGTACTCCACTCCCCGCTGCCGGGGCAGAAATCGAAGCGGCAGGGCTCGGCGCCGGGCCCCGTCCAGCCGCCGGCGCCTGCGCCGGGCGAGGACGGCGGACGACTGCCGGGCGAGGGCGGCGACACCGTCGCCCTGCGCACGGTCCGCTCGGGCCGGCGGTGAGCCGACGGGGCCTCGCCGCGGTCTCCTCGGTCCTGGACCAGGCCGCCTCCAGCACCACCAACATCCTGGTGCTGGTCCTGGCGGCCCGGCTGTCCTCGGCGTCGGGCTTCGCCGACTTCTCGATGGTGTACGTGACGTTCAGCGTGCTCCTCGGGCTGAACATGGCCTACGTCGGCCAGACGGTGGTGCTGGAGAAGGAGGCGGGCGGACGGCTGGGGGTGACCTGCCGGTCGTCGGTGCTGTTCACCGCCGGGGCGGCGGTGGTGGCCGGGCTGGTGCTCGGGGTGGTGTCGCTCGTGATGCCCTCCGGGTGGGCCTTCCTCGCACTGGGGCTCGTCCTGCCGCTCGTCCTCGTCCAGGACGGGCTGCGGTACTGCTTCTCCGCCCTGCGGGCACCCGAGCGGGCGCTGGCCGCGGACACGCTGCGGCTGGTGTGCGTGGTCGCGGCGCTGGCCGTACAGCCGCAGGGCGCTTCGGCCGGGCGTCTGGTGCTGGTCTGGGGGCTGTCCGCGCTGCCCGCGCTGGGGCTGGGCCTGTGGCTGCTGCGGCCGTACGTGCGAGGGACGCGTGCGGACGTCCGGCCGTACCTGCGCCGGGGGCACCTCGGGCAGCGGTTCGTGGTCGAGTTCGCGGTGGGCAACGGCTCCAGCCAGCTCGCGGTGCTCGGGCTGGGCGCCTTCGCGACCCCGCTGGCGGTGGGCGCGCTGCGCGGGGCGACGACCCTGTTCGGGCCGCTGAACGTGCTGTTCAACTCGGCGAACGCCTTCGGCCCGCCGATCGTCGGCCGGGCCTCCGGCAAACGGGGCGTGGTCCGGCTGACGGCCCTGATGGGCGCGGCCCTCGCGCTGCTCGGCGCCGGCTGGGCGGCGGTGCTGTACGCCCTGCCGGACGGGCTGGGCCGGCACCTGCTCGGTGACACCTGGACGGCGGCCTCGGCGCTGCTCCCGGCGACGGGGGCCCAGTACGCGGTGATGGGGCTGGGAACGTGTGCGCTGCTGACCCTGCGGGTGCTGAACCCGAAGGCGACCCTCTCGCTCCAGGTGGTCTTCTCCCTGCTGTCGGTGGCCCTGCTGCTCGCCGGCTACGCGGCGTGGGGCGTGACGGGCGCCGCCTGGGGCCTGGCGGCGGGCTCGGCGGCAAAGGCGGCGGCGGGGTGGACCCGGGTGCGGGGGGTACGGGCGGAGCCGGAGCCGGAGCCGGCCACGGCGGCGTGAGGGCCCGCCATCTCCCCCTCGAGGGGGCAGGGGTTGGGCGGTGTTTGCCCACCCGCCTCCCCGGGTGCGGGCGGGTGGGGCGGGGGCGGTGTCCCGCCGGGCGGTGGCCGGACAGCCGACCGGTACCGGGAGGGCGGGGTCCCGGTGGGCGGTCTCAGAGATGGCCTGGGGGTTTCCCGTCAGTCTCATCGTCCTTCCGCGTCGGGCCGCCCTGTCAAGGGCGCTCCTTCGTCGCGTCGCTTCGCGATGGCCTTCGGCCACCCTTGACAGGCCAACCCGCCGCGAAATGCCGAAGACTGCCGGGAACCCCCCAAAGGAACGGGACGGACCGGAGATGGACATGCGGCCGTGTCAGGGATCAGTCGGGGAGGTCGGGACACGGCAGACCACATATCCGGGCCGCTGGCGGGGGCAATCGGGGCCGGCCCACGCATCAGATCGCTACGCGCTCCTCTTTTCTCGGCGGCCGCGACCCGTCTGGGGCTGATACCTGCAGGAAAGGACGACGGGATCGTCCTCCAGGACCGGGCGGCGCCACAGATCGCTACGCGCTGCCCAGATCTCGGCGTCCGGCGGTCGTCTGGGGCTGGTCTGCGAGGAGTTGCCGTCCGTCGTGGCTCCGGACGTGGGGGCCATTCCCGTCGAGGGCATCCAGGAGACGGACGGCGTAGACCTCGGACATGAGAGCTGCGACCTCGTCTCGCGTGAGCCACCGCACCGCTGTGCTTTCACCGGAAAGGCGTTCCGTGCCGCCCGAGGGCTTGCAGCGGAACACCAGGGCAACCACCCCTGCTGTGATGTTCTTGTACACGCCGGTGAGCTGGTCCACCTCGACGTGGATGCCTGTCTCCTCCAGCACTTCCCGCCGCACGCCGTCCTCGGGTGTTTCCGCCAGCTCCAGCACTCCGCCTGGCAGCTCCCAGGTGCCGTTGTCAGCTCGGCGGATTGCCAGCAGGCGGCCGTCATCACGCACCACGGCCCCGGCCACCGACACGGAGTGACGTGGCGTTGACCTGCTCGGCGAGGCGCTGTTACTCATGTACATGAGCATAGGAGGAAGCGAAGGACCATGGGAGCAGCTGTAGGAGAGGGCAGGGCCGTGCCCCGGTACGTGCAGATCGCCGAGGACATCGTTCAGCAGGTCCGCACCGGCGTCTTGCAGCCCGGGGACCAGGTGCCGAGCGAAGCCGAAATGGTCGAGCGCTATGGAGTCTCGGGCGGGACCGTTCGCAAGGCCATGCTGGAGATCCGCGCCAGCGGCCTCGTCGACACACGGCACGGCAAGGGCTCGTTCGTGAAGGCCCGGCCGCCGGTGCGCCACCGGTCATCGGACCGCTTCCGCCGCTCATTCAGGCAGGGTGGCAAAGCCGCCTACCTCGCCGAGTCGGAGCAGTCCGGCGCCACGGCGAAGGTCAGCGTCATCCACATCGGGCCGGTCGACGCTCCGGAGACAATCGCCCAACGCCTGGGCGTAGATGTCGGCACCAAGGTACTGGCGCGGCGCCGCCTGTACTTCCGCAACGGCACACCCGTGGAGACCGCGACGTCGTACCTGCCCTGGGACGTGGTGCGCGACATCCCCGAACTCTTCGCCGAGAACCCCGGAGACGGCGGCATCTACGCCCGCCTTGAGGAACACGGTCACGTCTTCCACGAGTTCGTGGAAACCCTGCAGGCACGCCCGGCCGCGAAGGCCGAGGCATCCGAGCTCGCACTGAGCCCCGGAGCCACGGTGGTACACCTCCTCAGGAATGCCGTCACGACCTCGGGCCGCGTCGTGGAGGTCTGCGACACCCTCATGGCAGCCGACCAGTTCGTCTTCGAGTTCCGCATCCCCGCAACCAACTGAGAACCTCCCGAGGACAACCCACCGTGAGGTCTCCTTCACGGTGGGTTGACTCATGTGCAGGAGTGAGGCACTCTTCTTCGCATCACTCCTATACATGAGTGATGGAGTTCAGCCTCTATAGAGGAGTGGGCGCATGAGTCACCCTCCCGTCCGACCATCGACCTCAAAGCCTGCGGCCCCACCTTGCGCAGGCACAGATGGCCACAGCATGCCTACGGCAAGGGCGCCCCTGGCGTTCCAACCCAGCTCGGACTTGCTCGACCGGGCACAGGCCGGCTGGGAGCGCTTCCTCGACACCTTCGAGGGAGCGCCCGATGAGTGAGCAGTACGAGTACGTCCCCCACCGCCTCCTGCGCCGCCGCGTCCGGGACATCGCCTCCGGTGCCGAGGGGGAGCTGATGGCCGTCATCAACGAGAACGTCTCGGACTGCCACACCTACGAGCGCTGGATGGAACTCGCCTACATCCGCGCCGCATCCGGCCGAGAATTCACCACCGCCGCCGAAAACGTCGTGCCCGCCTATGACCAGCCCCAGACGGCCGCCGGACGCCGCAACCTGGGCAGCGCGTAGCGATCTGCCGCGCCTCCCGGCACCGGAGGACGCTTCCGTCGCCCTTTGCCGCAGGTAGCGGCCCCAGACGGCCGACAGACGCCGAAATATGGGCAGCGCGTAGCGATCTGATGCGTGGGCTGGCACCGATTGCTGCTTAATGCTTGATGGGGGCCGGATGCCCGGCGAGGCGGCCCCCGGCCTGCCCGGCTGATCCCTGACACGGCCGTATGCCCAAGGAACGTCCGTCCCGTTCCTTTGGGGGTTTCCCGGCAGTCTTCGTTTTTCCGTGGCGGGACGGTCTGTCAAGGGTCGCCGCAGGCGATCGCGAAGCGACGC
>NZ_JBEPFL010000034.1:0-93631 GCF_040301925.1 Streptomyces sp. NPDC000075 | reverse complement strand
ACGCCCGGTTACATTCCGAACCCGGAAGCTAAGCCTTTCAGCGCCGATGGTACTGCAGGGGGGACCCTGTGGGAGAGTAGGACGCCGCCGAACAACCCGCCCTTTTAGCTCAGTCGGTAGAGCGTCTCCATGGTAAGGAGAAGGTCAACGGTTCGATTCCGTTAAAGGGCTCCATAAGAAAAGGCCCCCGCCTCTTGGCGGGGGCCTTTTTGCGTTTCCGGTGCGGTGCGGGGAAGACGCCGGCCCGGGCTGCTGCCCGGGCCGGCGGGTGGGGGAGCCGGTTACGTGCCCTCGCGGGGGTGGGGGACGCGGAAGGCCAGGATGGCCATGTCGTCCGACGCGGGCTCCGCCGCGAAGCGCTCCACCGCGCGCAGGACGCGGGCGGCGACCGCGCCGGCGGTGAGGCCCGTACAGGTGGTGAGGACCTCGGTGAGGCCGTCGTCGCCCAGCATGCGGGTGCCCTCGCGGCGTTCCGTCACGCCGTCCGTGACGCAGAGGAGGACGTCGCCGGGGTCCAGGGACAGCGTCTGCTCGTAGAGTTCCAGGTCGTCCATCACGCCCAGCAGCGGCTGCGGTTCCGCCGCCGGGGTGACCTCGCCGTCCGGGCGCAGACGCAGCGGCAGCGGGTGGCCCGCGCAGACCACCTTCATCAGGGCGCCGCCGTCCGGCTGCGGGTGGAGCTCCCCGTAGAGGAGGGTCAGGAAGCGGCTGCGGGCGCCCTCGTCGAGGATGGCCGCGTTGAGCCGCTCCAGGACCGCCGGGCCGCCGAGGCCCTCGCGGGCCAGCAGGCGCAGGGCGTGCCGGGCCAGGCCGGTGACGGCGGCCGCCTCGGGGCCCGTACCGCACACGTCGCCGATGGCGAAGCCGTACGCGCCGTCGCGGATCGGGAAGACGTCGTAGAAGTCGCCGCCCACCTCGTTGCCCTCGCCGGCCGCGCGGTAGATCACCTCGACCTCCATCCCGGGGATGGCGGGGGAGCCGGGCGGCAGGAGGCTGCGCTGGAGGGAGCGGCTGATGGCCGTGCGCTCCGAGTAGAGGCGGGCGTTGTCGAGGGCCAGGGCCGCACGGCGCGACAGGTCGTCGGCCAGTTCCAGGATCTCCCGGCGGAAGTGCTCGCCGCTGGGCTTGCCCAGGGTGAGCATGCCGATCACCCGGTTGCGGGCGAGGAGGGGCAGGACCACCGTCTCGCCGCCGACCGCGGCGGCCGTCGCAGGCCAGGGGCGGGCACCGGCCTCGCGGACCGGCTCCGGCGGCTCCACCCGGGACAGCAGGGCCTTCAGGCCGTCGATGCGCTCCTCGTCCTCGTGCAGGACGTAGGCGAGGTAGGGGTCGGAGGCCGGGTCGGCGATCGTGTAGACGGCGCACCAGGTGGCCAGCGTCGGGACGGTCATCTGGGCCATCAGGGCCAGGGTCTGGTCCCGGTCGAGAGTGCCGGCCAGCAGGTCGGAGGCCTCGACGAGGAAGGACAGGGAGCCGCGGCGCAGCCGTTCCAGCTCGCCGAGGCGGGCCGACTCGACGGCGAGGGCGATGCGGTCCGCGGCGAACTGGAGGCGCAGGGCCTCCTCGTTGCTGTAGCGGCCCGGGTTCTCGGCGGCGACGCCGAGGGAGCCGGTGAGGCGGCCCTCCACCTTCAGGGGGACGGTGACGACGGAGCGCATGCCGGTCGACTCCAGGAGCGGTACGGCTCCGGGGACGGCGGAGAGGTCGTCGTGGACGGCGGGCAGGCGGGCCGAGCCGTAGCGGCTGGTGCCGGCCTCGACGGGGACGCGCGCGAAGCGCTGCCGGGTGGAGGGCAGGCCCGTGGTGGCGCGGACCTCCAGCTCGGTCTCGTCGTCGGTGGCCAGCAGCAGGAACGCGGCGTCGGCGTCGAGCATGTCGCGGGCCCGCTCGACGGTGCGCTGGAGCAGGCCGTCCAGGTCGTCGGGGGCGGGGGAGCCGATGAACACCTCGAAGGGGTCGGCGGGGCGGGCGTCGGAGAGCTGGCCGTCGGTGGCCGGGGCCCGTACGGGGGTCTGGAGCAGGGCGCGCTCGTCGTCGTGGACGAGGAGGCAGACGATGGACGGCTCGCCGTGCGCGTCGCGGACCCGCAGGTGGGAGGCGTAGACGGGGATGACGCGGCCGTCGGCGCCGCGGATGCCGTAGCTGCCCTCCCAGCGGGACAGGCGCAGGGCCTCGGCGATGCCGGTCCCGGTCCCGGGGGTCTGCGGCCAGGCGGCGAGCTCGGCGAGGGGGCGGCCGACGACCTTCTCGGCGGCGTAGCCGAAGACGTGCTCGGCGTCCTCGTTCCAGGCGGAGACGGCGTCGGAGGCGTCGACCTGGAGGACGGCGACGCGGACGCGGCTGTCGGCCAGGGGCAGGAACTGGTCCGGGACGACGGGTCCCGCCGAGCGGGTACCGACCGGCCGGTCCGGGAGGTCCAGGCGGAACCAGACGTGCTTGTGGGTGGCGGTGTACTCGACGCCCCAGCGGGTGGCGAGGGCGGCGCAGAGCATCAGGCCGCGGCCGCTCTCGCGGTCGGGGTCGGCGTACGGGCGCTCGTCGGGGTGGCGCAGGGGGAGCTCGCGCTCGGGGTACCGGTCGGCGATCTCGACGCGTACGCCGTCCTCGGCGCGCAGGCACAGGACCTCGGCCTGGGTCCCGGCGTGGACGACGGCGTTGGTGACGAGCTCGCTGGTCAGCACCACCGCGTCGTCGACGATGTCCGCGAAGCCCCAGCCCTGGAGGGTGTCGCGGACGAACGCGCGGGCAGCGGCGACCGACCGCCCTTGCGGGGTGAAGCTGGCAGCCGCCCGTGCCGTGATCACAAGTCTCCTTCGACGCGGTGGGACATCGGATGCCAGGTTACTTACCTTCTCGGTCGCCGTGAGGCGGTCGTAGGGGATTCCACCCGCAGGGTGTGGACCGTGTGCGAAGGTGCCGAAGTGTTATGGCCGGGTTCGGCCGGGGTGAAACACTGGGCAGGCTTGGAGAGCCGGCTCTTGGACAGCCGGGGATCCGGTGGAACAGTGGTCGACCCTTTCGGGAGGGACACGGTGGAGTCTGGCGCAGCGGTGCGGCGTACGGGAACGCGCCCCAAGGGGGGCAGGGCCCGGCGCGACGGGACGACGGAGGTCGATACCGCCGCACTGAACCGGCTGCTCACGGCCCTGGTGTCGATGCGGGACGGGAATTTCCGCAAGCGGCTGACGGTGTCCGGCGACGGCGTGATGGCGGAGATCGCCGCCGTCTACAACGAGGTCGCCGACCGCAATCTGCACCTGACCGGGGAGCTGTCGCGGGTCCGGCGCATGGTGGGCCGCGAGGGCAAGCTGAGCGAGCGGCTGGAGAACGGGGCCTGCGAGGGCTCCTGGGCGGCCGCGATCGACGCCTCGAACCAGCTGGTGGACGATCTGGCGCGGCCGGTGTCCGAGGTGGGCCGGGTGCTGTCGGCGGTGGCCGAGGGCGACCTGGACCAGCGGATGGACCTGCGGACGCAGGCACCGGACGGGGCCGGGCATCCGCTGCGCGGGGAGTTCCTGAAGGTCGGGCGGACGGTCAACAACCTGGTCGACCAGCTGTCGGCGTTCACCGACGAGGTGACGCGGGTGGCGCTGGAGGTCGGTACCGAGGGGAAGCTCGGCGGGCAGGCCCAGGTGCGCGGAATGTCGGGTTCCTGGAAGGATCTGACCGACTCCGTCAACACCATGGCCTACCGGCTCACCGCTCAGGTGCGTGACATCGCCCTCGTCACGACGGCGGTGGCCAAGGGCGACCTCTCGCGCAAGGTCACGGTGCACGTGGCCGGCGAGATGCTCCAGCTGAAGAACACCGTGAACACGATGGTGGACCAGCTGTCCTCCTTCTCCTCGGAGGTGACGCGGGTCGCCCGTGAGGTGGGCACCGAGGGTGAGCTGGGCGGTCAGGCGAAGGTGCCCGGGGTCGCGGGCGTCTGGAAGGACCTGACCGACTCCGTCAACACGATGGCGGGCAACCTGACGGCCCAGGTGCGCGGGATCGCGCAGGTCACGACGGCCGTGGCTAACGGTGATCTGTCACAGAAGGTGCGGGTCAGCGCGCGGGGCGAGGTGGCGCAGCTGGCCGAAACGATCAACCAGATGACGGAGACCCTGCGGACCTTCGCGGACGAGGTCACGCGCGTGGCCAGCGAGGTCGGCGCGAAGGGCCTGCTGGGCGGCCAGGCGCAGGTGCCGGGGGCGGCGGGTACCTGGAAGGACCTCACCGATTCGGTGAACACGGTCTTCCGGAACCTGACCACGCAGGTGCGGGACATCGCCCAGGTGACGACCGCCGTGGCCAACGGTGACCTGTCGCAGAAGGTCACGGTGGACGTGGCCGGCGAGATGCTGGAGCTGAAGAACACCGTCAACACGATGGTGGACCAGCTCCAGTCCTTCGGTTCGGAAGTGACGCGTGTGGCCCGTGAGGTCGGCGTCGAGGGTGAGCTGGGCGGTCAGGCCCAGGTGCCCGGGGCGGCCGGCACGTGGAAGGACCTCACCGACTCGGTGAACACCGCCTTCCGCAACCTGACGGGCCAGGTCCGCAACATCGCGCAGGTGACGACGGCGGTGGCCAACGGCGACCTGTCGCAGAAGGTCACCGTGGACGTCTCCGGCGAGATGCTCCAGCTGAAGAACACCGTGAACACGATGGTGGACCAGCTGTCCTCCTTCGCCGACCAGGTCACGCGGATGGCGCGGGACGTGGGTACGGAGGGCCGCCTCGGCGGCCAGGCCCGTGTCGAGGGGGTGTCCGGAACCTGGAAGGAGCTGACCGACTCGGTCAACTTCATGGCCGGGAACCTGACCTCCCAGGTGCGTCAGATCGCCCAGGTGACGACGGCGGTGGCGCGCGGTGACCTGTCGCAGAAGATCGACGTGGACGCGCGGGGCGAGATCCTGGAGCTGAAGAACACCATCAACACGATGGTGGACCAGCTCTCGGCCTTCGCGGAGCAGGTGACCCGGGTGGCCCGGGACGTGGGTACGGAGGGCCGGCTCGGCGGTCAGGCCCAGGTGCCCGGGGTGGCCGGCGTGTGGCGTGACCTGACGGACTCGGTGAACGGCATGGCCGGGAACCTGACCTCGCAGGTCCGCAACATCGCCCAGGTCGCGACGGCGGTGGCGCGCGGTGACCTGTCGCAGAAGATCGACGTGGACGCGCGCGGGGAGATCCTGGAGCTGAAGAACACCATCAACACGATGGTGGACCAGCTCTCGAACTTCGCGGAGCAGGTGACGCGGGTGGCCCGTGAGGTGGGCACCGAGGGCATCCTGGGCGGCCAGGCCGAGGTGAAGGGGGTCTCGGGGACCTGGAAGGACCTCACCCAGTCCGTCAACTTCATGGCGAACAACCTGACCTCGCAGGTCCGCAACATCGCCGAGGTGACCACGGCGGTCGCCATGGGCGACCTGTCCAAGAAGATCACCGTCGACGCCAAGGGCGAGATCCTCGAACTGGTCACCACGGTGAACACGATGGTGGACCAGCTGTCCTCCTTCGCGGAGCAGGTGACCCGGGTGGCCCGCGAGGTGGGCACCGAGGGCATCCTCGGCGGTCAGGCCCGGGTGCGCGGGGTGACGGGCATCTGGAAGGACCTGTCGGACAACGTCAACACGATGGCCGGGAACCTGACGGCCCAGGTGCGCGGGATCGCCCAGGTGTCGGCGGCCGTCGCCAACGGCGACCTGACGAAGAAGGTCACCGTCGAGGCCCGCGGCGAGGTCGCGCAGCTCGCCGACACGGTCAACACGATGGTCAAGACCCTGTCCTCCTTCGCGGACGAGGTCACGCGCGTGGCCCGTGAGGTGGGTACGGAGGGCCGCCTGGGCGGCCAGGCGCACGTCCCGGGCGTCTCGGGCACGTGGAAGGACCTCACCGACTCGGTGAACTTCATGGCCTCCAACCTCACCGGCCAGGTGCGGCAGATCGCCATGGTCACGACGGCCATCGCCAAGGGCGACATGACCAAGAAGATCGACATCGACGCGCGCGGGGAGATCCTGGAGCTGAAGACGACGATCAACACGATGGTGGACCAGCTGTCCTCCTTCGCCGACCAGGTGACCCGGGTGGCCCGTGAGGTGGGTACCGAGGGCATCCTGGGCGGCCAGGCCCGGGTGCGCGACGTGGACGGCACCTGGCGGGATCTGACCGAGTCCGTGAACGAGATGGCCGGCAACCTCACCCGTCAGGTGCGGGCCATCGCGGCCGTGGCCACCGCGGTGACCCGCGGGGACCTGAGCCTGAAGGTCGACGTGGACGCGGCGGGCGAGATCCAGGCCCTCCAGGACAACATCAACACGATGATTGCGAACCTGCGCGACACCACCCTGGCCAACAAGGAGCAGGACTGGCTCAAGGGCAACCTCGCCCGGATCTCCGCCCTGATGCAGGGCCGCCGGGACCTGGACGACGTGGCCAAGCTGATCATGAGCGAGCTGACCCCGGTGGTCGCGGCGCAGCACGGCGCGTTCTTCCTCGCGGTGCCCACCGGCGGCAGCACCGAGATCGGGACGGACGGCGGCGCGGAGGGCTCGTACGAGCTGCGGATGCGCGGGAGCTACGCCTACGCGGGCGGGCAGATGCCGATCTCCTTCCGGCCGGGGGAGGGGCTGATCGGGATGGTCGCCGAGGAGAAGCGGACGATCCTGGTGGAGAACACCCCGCCGGGCTACCTGAAGATCTCCTCCGGCCTCGGCGAGGCGCCGCCGGCGCACGTGATCGTGCTCCCGGTGCTGTTCGAGGGGAAGGTGCTCGGGGTCATCGAGCTGGCCGGCTTCCAGCCGTTCACGCAGATCCAGAAGGACTTCCTCAGCCAGATCGCCGAGATGATCGGGACGAGCGTCAACACCATCTCCGTCAACTCCAAGACGGAGATGCTGCTCAAGCAGTCCCAGGAGATGACCGAGCAGCTGCGCGAGCGCTCCGACGAGCTGGAGAACCGGCAGAAGGCGCTCCAGGCCGCGAACGCGGAACTGGAGGAGAAGGCGGAGCTGCTGGCCCAGCAGAACCGGGACATCGAGGTGAAGAACACCGAGATCGAGGAGGCCCGGCAGGTCCTGGAGGAGCGCGCCGAGCAGCTCGCGGTCTCGATGCGCTACAAGAGCGAGTTCCTCGCGAACATGTCGCACGAGCTGCGCACCCCGCTCAACTCGCTGCTGATCCTGGCGAAACTGCTCGCGGACAACGCGGACGAGAACCTCTCGCCCAAGCAGGTGGAGTTCGCGGAGACCATCCACGGCGCGGGCTCGGACCTGCTCCAGCTGATCAACGACATCCTCGACCTGTCGAAGGTCGAGGCGGGGAAGATGGACGTCTCGCCGACGCGGATCGCGCTGGTCCAGCTCGTCGACTACGTGGAGGCCACCTTCCGGCCGCTGACGGCGGAGAAGGGCCTCGACTTCTCGGTGCGGGTCTCCCCGGAGCTGCCGGCGACCCTGCACACCGACGAGCAGCGCCTGCTCCAGGTGCTGCGCAACCTGCTGTCGAACGCGGTGAAGTTCACCGACAACGGGGCGGTGGAGCTGGTGATCCGGCCCGCCGGCGCCGACGTGCCCACGGCCATCCGGGAGCAGCTGCTGGAGGCCGGTTCGCTGCGCGACGCGGACGCGGACCTGATCGCGTTCTCGGTGACGGACACCGGCATCGGGATCGCGGCGAGCAAGATGCTGGTGATCTTCGAGGCGTTCAAGCAGGCGGACGGTACGACGAGCCGCAAGTACGGCGGCACGGGGCTCGGCCTGTCCATCAGCCGGGAGATCGCCCGGCTGCTCGGCGGGGAGATCCACGCGGCGAGCGAGCCCGGGCGCGGGTCGACGTTCACCCTGTACCTGCCGCTGCACCCGAGCGAGCTGCCGCCGCAGGGCTACGCGCCACCCACGCCCGGCGGGGCGCGCGGGGAGTACCGCAGGGCGGCCGCCGAGGCGCTGCCGGCCCCGCAGCCCGTACAGGTGGCGGCGCTGCCGGCGATTGCGAAGAACCCGGTCCCGGTGCGGCAGGCGCTGCCGGTGGCGGAGCCGGCCGGGCAGGGTTCCCCGTCGCTGTTCCGGCGGCGGCGCAAGCCGCTGACCGGTCCGCTGCCGCGCACCGAGGTGCCGGGGCAGCCGGACGCGGTGGCGTGGGAGGAGCAGGAGCCGCTGCCGGCGGCCCCGCGTACGTACGACTTCCACGGCGAGCGGGTGCTCATCGTCGACGACGACGTACGCAACGTCTTCGCCCTGACGAGCGTGCTGGAGCAGCACGGGCTGGCGGTGCTCTACGCCGAGAACGGCAGGGAGGGCATCGAGGTGCTGGAGCAGCACGACGACGTGGCGGTGGTGCTGATGGACATCATGATGCCGGAGATGGACGGGTACGCGACGACGTCGGCGATCCGGCGGATGCCCCAGTTCGAGGGGCTGCCGATCATCGCGCTGACGGCGAAGGCGATGAAGGGGGACCGGGAGAAGGCCATCGACTCCGGGGCCTCCGACTACGTCACCAAGCCGGTGGAGCCGGACTACCTACTGTCGGTCATGGAACAGCACATGCGCGGGGACTGACCGGCGGCCGGGCGTGACGGGAGGGCGCAGGGGGAACCTTCTGCCCTCCCGCCACGTTTCCGCTTCGTGCACAGTGACATCCTGGTGACAGGGTGTGGCGATCTCGGGACTGGGGCTACGATGACCGGCACAAGGACGGACGGCGCGAAGACGCCGTCCTCTGGGGCGGGCCCCGGCACACAGGCCGGCGCCCGGAGCCGGGGAGGCCCCATGCCGGGGCGAGGAGGACAGGGCATGGTGCAGAAGGCCAAGATCCTCCTGGTCGACGACAGGCCGGAGAATCTGCTGGCGCTGGAGGCCATCCTCTCCGCGCTCGATCAGACACTGGTCCGGGCGTCGTCGGGGGAGGAAGCGCTCAAAGCGCTGCTGACGGACGATTTCGCGGTCATCCTGCTGGATGTCCAGATGCCGGGAATGGACGGGTTCGAAACCGCCGCGCACATCAAGCGCCGCGAACGGACCCGGGACATCCCGATCATTTTCCTCACCGCGATCAACCACGGTCCGCACCACACCTTCCGCGGGTACGCGGCGGGCGCGGTGGACTACATCTCGAAGCCGTTCGACCCGTGGGTGCTGCGCGCCAAGGTCTCGGTCTTCGTCGAGCTCTACACCAAGAACTGCCAACTGCGGGAGCAGGCGGCCCTGCTGCGCCTCCAGCTGGAGGGCGGCGGTTCCAACGGGGACGGCAGCAAGGAGGCGGCCGGGCTGCTGGCCGAGCTCTCCGCGCGGCTCGCGGCGGTCGAGGAGCAGGCCGAGGCGCTGACCAAGCAGCTCGGCGAGGACTCGGCGGACGCCGCCGTGGTGGCGACGGCCGCACACCTGGAGCGCAAGCTGACGGGGCTGCGCCGGGCCCTGGACGCGCTGGAGCCGGGAGCCGGCGGGACCGCCGCCGTCCTGCCCGCCCAGGGCTGAGGGACCGCGCCGGACCCGGTGGCCCGGCGCGGGTGCTCCACGCCGGGCGAAGCGGGCGATTCCGGCGAAGGGGCCCGGCTCCGGGCCCGCCTGGGGGACCGTCAGGTCTGCCGGTGCGTCACGGCACGTACGGACGGGGCGACACGAACGGGTGAAGGGGTGGGCACGCGTGTCCACCGGCGCGCGCACCGGTAACCTCGGGCCCATGGCCTCAAGTACGTCCGGCAAGGGTTCCCAGGGCACCGCGGGCGCCGCGAAGGGCCGCCCCGGCCGTACGACGGCGCCTGCCAAGAAGCCGGCCCCGGCGCGCAAGCCCCCCGCGAAGAAGGCCGTGGCGGCCAAGCGCGCCCCGGCGAAGAAGACCGCCCCCAAGGCGGCGCCGTCCCCGACCGGGGGTGTGGTGTGGCTCGTGCGCGGCTGCTGGCTGGGGCTCGCGCACCTCGTCGGCAAGGCCTTCCGGGGCATCGGCCGGGGAGCGAAGAACCTCGACCCCGCCCACCGCAAGGACGGCGTCGCGCTGCTGCTGCTCGCGCTGGCCCTGATCGTCGCCGCCGGGACCTGGTCCAACCTGAGCGGGCCCGTCGGCGACCTGGTGACGATGCTGGTCACCGGGGCCTTCGGGCGGCTGGACCTGCTCGTGCCGATCCTGCTCGGGGTCATGGCGGTACGTTTCATCCGCCACCCCGACCAGAGCGACGCGAACGGGCGCATCGGCATCGGCCTGTCCGCCCTGGTCATCGGCGTCCTCGGCCTGGTGCACATCGCCTGCGGGGCGCCCGGCCGCGACGAGGGCACCACCGCCATGCAGAACGCGGGCGGGCTCATCGGCTGGGCCGCCTCCAAGCCGCTGATCTTCACCATGGGCGCGCCGCTGGCCGTGCCCATGCTGGTGCTGCTGACCGTCTTCGGCCTGCTGGTCGTCACCGCCACCCCGGTCAACGCGATCCCGCAGCGGCTGCGCGGGCTGGGGATCCGGCTGGGGATCATCGCCCCCACCGCATACGACGAGGGGTACGGCCGCCCCGACCGGCACGACGCCGAGCAGTGGCGGGCCCGTACCGAGGGTGCCGCGGGGCCGGAGGACCCCGCCGACGCCGCCGAGGAGGCGGCGCTGGCCAAGCGGCGCCGGCCGCGGCGGGCCGCCGCGCGGCCGGGGGAGCGGGAGATGGACGCCGTCGACGTGGCGGCCGCTGCCGCCGCCGCGCTGGACGGGGTGGTCTACGGGGGGCTGCCGCCGTCCCCGGTGGTCGCCGACCTCACCCAGGGGATCACCCCGCAGCGGGACGGCGTGGAGATCACCGCCCCGGTGCCGCCCGCCCGCGAGGAGCGGCCCGCCGCCCCGGCCGCCGCCCCCGCGGAGCCGGATGCCGCCGAGGCCCCGCACGAGCGCACCGCGGCCGCCTCCGGGACGCTGTCGGTGCCGGACCTGACGAAGTCCCCGCCCGAGAACCAGCCCCTGCCGCCCCGCGCCGAGCAGCTCCAGCTGCGCGGTGACATCACGTACTCCCTGCCCTCGCTGGACCTGCTGGAGAAGGGCGGCCCCGGCAAGACGCGCAGCGCCGCCAACGACTCGGTGGTGGCGGCGCTGACCAACGTGTTCACCGAGTTCAAGGTGGACGCGCAGGTCACCGGCTTCACCCGGGGCCCGACGGTGACCCGCTACGAGGTGACGCTCGGCGCCGCCGTGAAGGTCGAGCGGATCACGGCGCTGGCGAAGAACATCGCCTACGCCGTGGCCTCGCCCGACGTGCGCATCATCAGCCCGATCCCGGGCAAGTCGGCGGTCGGCATCGAGATCCCGAACACCGACCGGGAGATGGTCAACCTGGGCGACGTCCTGCGGCTGGCGGACGCCGCCGAGGACGACCACCCGATGCTGGTCGCGCTGGGCAAGGACGTCGAGGGCGGCTACGTCATGGCCAACCTCGCGAAGATGCCGCACGTGCTGGTGGCCGGCGCCACCGGTTCCGGCAAGTCCTCCTGCATCAACTGCCTGATCACCTCGATCATGGTCCGGGCCACCCCGGAGGACGTGCGGATGGTCCTCGTCGACCCCAAGCGCGTCGAGCTGACCGCCTACGAGGGCATCCCGCACCTGATCACCCCGATCATCACCAACCCCAAGCGGGCCGCCGAGGCCCTCCAGTGGGTGGTGCGCGAGATGGACCTGCGCTACGACGACCTGGCGGCCTTCGGGTACCGGCACATCGACGACTTCAACCAGGCGATCCGGGACGGCAAGATCAAGCTGCCGCCCGGCAGCGAGCGGGAGCTCAGCCCGTACCCGTACCTGCTGGTGATCGTCGACGAGCTCGCGGACCTGATGATGGTGGCCCCGCGCGACGTCGAGGACTCCATCGTGCGGATCACCCAGCTGGCCCGCGCGGCCGGCATCCACCTGGTGCTCGCCACCCAGCGGCCCTCGGTGGACGTGGTGACCGGTCTGATCAAGGCGAACGTGCCCTCGCGGCTGGCCTTCGCGACCTCCTCGCTCGCCGACAGCCGGGTCATCCTGGACCAGCCCGGCGCCGAGAAGCTGATCGGCAAGGGTGACGGGCTGTTCCTGCCGATGGGCGCGAACAAGCCGGTCCGCCTCCAGGGCGCCTTCGTCACCGAGGACGAGATCGCGGGCATCGTCCAGCACTGCAAGGACCAGATGGCCCCCGTCTTCCGGGACGACGTCACGGTCGGGCAGAAGCAGAAGAAGGAGATCGACGAGGAGATCGGCGACGACCTGGACCTGCTGTGCCAGGCGGCCGAGCTGGTGGTCTCCACCCAGTTCGGCTCCACCTCGATGCTCCAGCGCAAGCTGCGCGTGGGCTTCGCCAAGGCGGGGCGGCTGATGGACCTGATGGAGTCCCGCGGGGTGGTGGGCCCCAGCGAGGGCTCCAAGGCCCGCGACGTCCTGGTCAAACCCGACGAACTGGACGGGGTGCTCGCCGTGATCCGGGGCGAGGCGCCCTAGAACGGGGATCCGCCGGTCTCACCCGACCGTAGGGGGATCGGCGGGCAACCGTTTCCCTTGGGCGTGCGTCAAGTTGAGGGAGGCAGCGGCGGGCCGCGACCTCGCCATACGGATGGCGTAGGAAGCGGACCCTCCGGTTGCCCCACCCTTTCGTCACCCCCCTAGACTGGACATCCAGCAGGTGGCTACACGCTCGAAAGGCGCCCTTGTGTCCATCGGCAACTCCAACTCCCCCGAAGAAGAGCGGCCTTCGACCGACGACCGGTCCGAGGACCGGCTCGTCGAACGCTCCGTCGAAGGACCGTCCATCGGGACGGCCCTCAAGAAGGCCCGGATCGCCGCCGGGCTCACAGTCGACGAGGTCTCCTCCACCACCCGCGTGCGCATTCCGATCGTGCACGCGATCGAGGAGGACGACTTCACGCGGTGCGGCGGTGACGTGTACGCCCGCGGCCACATCCGGACGCTCGCCCGCGCCGTTCACCTCGACCCGGTACCCCTGGTCGAGATCTACGACGCGGCCCACGGCGGACGGCCGGCACCCACCCCCGCCGCGCCGATGTTCGACGCCGAGCGCATCCGCCCCGAACGGCAGCGGCCCAACTGGACCGCCGCCATGGTCGCCGCCATCGTCGCCGTGATCGGCTTCGTCGGCTTCACCGCCTTCAGCGGCGACGACGAGAAGGCCAAGCACCCGGTGGCGGAAGGTTCCGTCTCCCCGCAGCCCGCGCCCAAGCAGTCCGCGGGCAAGCAGCAGCCCCAGGCCCAGACCCCGCAGGCGCCCCAGGCCCCCAAGCCGGAGCCCTCCGACAGCGCCATCGCGGCCGCGCCCAAGGACCTCGTCACCGTGGTCCTGACGGCCGACGTCGGCGAGAGCTGGATCTCGGCGAAGGACCACAGCGGCCGGCTGCTCTTCGACGGCACCCTCGCGCAGGGCGAGTCGAAGACCTTCACCGACAAGGAGTCCGTGGACCTGGTCCTGGGCGACGCCGGTGCCGTCAAGCTGTTCGTGAACGGCAAGGAGATCAAGGACAGGTTCGAGTCGGGTCAGGTCGAGCGGCTCACCTACACCAGGAACGACCCCCGCCAGGGTCAGGCCCAGGCGGGCTGAGCGGCCCTGACCAGCGCCCACCGGCGCGGAATAAAAAATTCCAGATCCCCGGGACCCGTGCGGCACCTGCCGCCGGCTCCCGGGGATCTTGTCGTGGGGGGACTTGGGGCGGGGGCCGGCGCCGGGACGAAGTAGTCTTGAGTCCATGCCCGAACGCCGTACCGTCGCCCTTGTCACTCTTGGCTGCGCCCGTAACGAGGTGGACTCGGAGGAGCTCGCAGGCCGCTTGGCGGCGGATGGCTGGGAGCTCGTCGAGGACGCCGCCGACGCGGACGTAGCCGTCGTCAACACCTGTGGCTTCGTCGAAGCCGCCAAGAAGGACTCCGTAGACGCCCTGCTGGAAGCCAACGATCTCAAGGATCACGGCAGGACCCAGGCCGTCGTCGCCGTCGGCTGTATGGCCGAGCGCTACGGCAAGGAACTCGCCGAAGCGCTCCCCGAGGCCGACGGAGTCCTCGGCTTCGACGACTACGCCGACATCTCCAGCCGCCTGCAGACCATCCTCAGCGGCGGCAACGTCGAGGCCCACGCCCCGCGCGACCGGCGCCAGCTGCTGCCGATCAGCCCGGCCGAGCGCCAGAACGCCACCGTGGCCCTGCCCGGACACGCCCAGGACGGCGCCGAGGAGCCCGCCGAGGCCCCCGCCGACCTGCCCGAGGGCGTCGCGCCCGCCTCCGGGCCGCGCGCCCCGCTGCGCCGCCGCCTGGACAAGAGCCCGGTCGCCTCGGTCAAGCTGGCCTCCGGCTGCGACCGCCGCTGCTCCTTCTGCGCGATCCCCTCGTTCCGCGGCTCCTTCATCTCCCGCCGCCCCTCCGACGTGCTGGGCGAGACGCGCTGGCTCGCCGAGCAGGGCGTCAAGGAGATCATGCTGGTCTCCGAGAACAACACCTCGTACGGCAAGGACCTCGGCGACATCCGCCTGCTGGAGACCCTGCTGCCCGAGCTGGCGGCCGTCGACGGCATCGAGCGCGTCCGCGTCAGCTACCTCCAGCCCGCCGAGATGCGGCCCGGGCTGATCGACGTCCTCACCTCGACCCCCAAGGTCGCGCCGTACTTCGACCTCTCCTTCCAGCACTCGGCCCCCGACGTGCTGCGCGCCATGCGCCGCTTCGGTGACACCGACCGCTTCCTGGAGCTGCTGGACACCATCCGCTCCAAGGCCCCGCAGGCCGGCGTCCGCTCCAACTTCATCGTCGGCTTCCCCGGCGAGACCGAGGAGGACTTCGCCGAGCTGGAGCGTTTCCTCACCCACGCCCGTCTCGACGCCATCGGCGTCTTCGGCTACTCCGACGAGGACGGCACCGAGGCCGCCACGTACGAGAACAAGCTGGACGAGGAGACCGTCGCCGAGCGCCTCGCGCACATGCAGCGGCTCGCCGAGGAGCTCACCTCCCAGCGTGCGGAGGAGCGGATCGGCGAGACCCTTGAGGTACTCGTCGAGACGGTCGTCCCGTTCGACGAGGCGGAGGAGGGCGAGGGCGCCTACGGGCGCGCCGCCCACCAGGCCCCCGAGACCGACGGCCAGGTCGTCTTCACCGACGGCACGGGCCTGGTCCCCGGGCACATCGTCACGGCGAAGGTCGTCGGCACGCTGGGCGTGGACCTGGTGGCCGAGCCCCTCGGCACGGAGTTCTCGGAAATCCAGGAGGCGGCCGGATGAGCGGAGTCCCGGCACCAGCGGCGGGCGGGACCGGCCGCCGGCCCACGCCCGGCGCGAAGCTCGGGACTGCGGCCGTCAACCAGGCCAGCCTCTGGAACATCGCGAACATCCTCACGATGATCCGGCTGGTCCTCGTGCCGGGATTCGTCCTGCTGCTGCTCGCCGACGGGGGCTATGACCCCGTCTGGCGGGCACTGGCCTGGGCCGCCTTCGCCGTCGCCATGATCACGGACATCTTCGACGGTCACCTGGCCAGGACGTACAACCTGGTCACGGACTTCGGGAAGATCGCCGACCCCATCGCCGACAAGGCGATCATGGGGTCGGCGCTCGTGTGTCTCTCCTGGCTCGGCGACCTGCCCTGGTGGGTGACCGGGGTGATCCTGGGACGCGAGCTCGGGATCACGCTGATGCGCTTCTGGGTGATCCGCTACGGGGTGATCCCCGCCAGCCGGGGCGGCAAGCTCAAGACCCTGGCCCAGGGCACGGCGGTGGGCATGTACGTGCTCGCGCTGACCGGGCCGCTGGCGACCTTGCGCTTCTGGGTGATGGCGGTGGCCGTCGTGCTGACCGTGGTCACCGGTCTGGACTACGTCCGGCAGGCCGTGGTGCTGCGCCGGGCCGGACTGGCGGCGGAGCGGGCCGCGAAGTGACGAACGGGGCGGGGGAGGCACCGGAATCCGTGGGAGCGGGGGAGGGTGCCGCGCGAGTGGCCGAAGAAGTGCTGCGGCTGCTCGCGGAGAGTGACCAGAGCCTGGCCGTGGCGGAATCGCTGACCGGGGGGATGGTGGCCGCCGAGCTCACGGCGGTGCCGGGGGCCTCGCGCTCCTTCCGCGGGTCGGTGACGGCGTACGCCACTGAACTCAAGCACCGGGTCCTCGGGGTGGACGCCGCGCTGCTGGCCGCCGAAGGCGCGGTGAACGCGCAGGTGGCGGCCGAGATGGCCAGCGGGGTACGGCGCGTGATGGGCGCTTCGTGGGGGATCGCGACGACCGGGGTGGCCGGTCCAGACCCCCAGGACGGGCAGCCGGTCGGCACCGTTTTCGTCGCCGTGGCGGGTCCGGGGGGCAGGAAAACGGCCCGGCTGCGGTTGAACGGCTCCCGTACGGAAATCCGTAGGGAGAGTGCACGCACAGTGCTCGAACTGCTCTCGAGCGAACTCCGCGAGAATCCGCGGGGGCAGGATACGGAACAGAACGGGGGGATTTGATGTTTGCAGCCCTGAGTGAACACGACATCGCTCCCCGCACGGCCGCGGCGCGAGGCGGTACGGTGGGGCGTGAAGGTTACGGCTACACGGTCAGAGGAGGGAGCCACCGATGATTCTGCTCCGTCGCCTGCTGGGTGACGTGCTGCGTCGGCAGCGCCAGCGCCAGGGCCGTACTCTGCGCGAAGTCTCCTCGTCCGCCCGAGTTTCGCTCGGCTATCTCTCCGAGGTGGAGCGGGGGCAGAAGGAGGCATCCTCCGAGCTGCTCTCCGCGATCTGCGACGCGCTGGACGTACGGATGTCCGAGCTGATGCGCGAAGTCAGTGACGAGCTGTCGCTGGCCGAGCTCGCGCAGTCGGCAGCCGCGAGCGAACCGGTGCCGGCACCGGTGCGCCCGATGCTCAATTCGGTCTCCGTGGCCTCGGTCACGGGACCCGAACGGGTGACCATCAAGGCGCCCGTGGAAGCGGTGAACGTCGTAGCCGCTTGAGCACCGCGAGCTGGACACGTGGGTGTGGCGGGAGCCCCGGGTGGTGCGTGACGCACCGGCCGGGGCTCCTTGCCGTTTCCGGGCCCCTCGTGCGGCCGTGCGCCCGTCGTTCTGGGTGCGGGGACGGGGGGTGTGGGGGAGGATGAGCGCGACCGGTACCCGGCCCTCTGGGAGGCGGCCGTGCGGCTGTTACCGCGCATACCTGTGGCTCTGCCCGTCGTACTGGCCCTGCCCCTCGTGCTCGCCCTGGGCGCGCTGTGGTGGTGGGCCGTGGTGAGGCTGGCGGTGGTGCCGGCCGACGCGGGGCCCGTGGAGGGCGCGATAGCCATGGGCGGCTGGGGGCTGGGACTGCTGCCCGTGCACTGTGTACCCGGCCCCGTGCGCCGGGCCCGGGGCGGGGAAGGCGGGGACCCTCCGCGGGAGGACCGGGAGGGAGGCGGGGATCACCAGGGCATCGACACCCCTCCGTTCGGCCGAAGGATCTGGCCCGTCATGAAGGACGAGGCGTCCGAGGCCAGGTAGAGCACCGCGTGGGCGATGTCCTCGGGCTCGCCGACCCGGCGCAGCGGGGACATCCGGACCATGGCGGCCTCGGTCTGCTCCTGGGCCTCGGGGCTGTGGCGGGCGGTCATGGGGGTGCGGATCCACCCCGGGGCGACGGCGTTGACGCGGATGCCGTACGGGCCGCTCTCGGTGGCGAGGGTCTTGGTCAGCTGTACCACGGCGGCCTTGGCGGCGCTGTAGCAGAGCAGGCCGGGCTGGGCGGCGTCCACGGCGCCGGAGGCCATCGTGACGACCGAGCCGGGGCGACCGGCGGCGATCATGGCGCGGACGGCCTCCTGGCAGGTGCGCAGGACCCCCTTGAAATTGACGTCCAGGACCCGGTCGAGGTCCTCGTCCGTGGTGTCCAGGACGCTGCTGGTGTGCATGACCCCCGCGATGGCGGCGGCGACGTCCAGCGGCCCGGCGGCGGCCACGGCGGCCCTCAGGGCGGCGCGGTCGGTGACGTCGAGGGCGTGGGCGGTGGCGGTCCCGCCGGCCTTGGCGATCAGGTCGGTGGTCTCGGTGAGGCCGCGCTCGTCGCGGTCGGCGCAGTGCACGGCCGCACCGGCCGCGGCGAGCAGAAGCGCGGTGGCCCGGCCTATGCCGGCGGCGGCCCCGGTGACGAGCGCGGTGCGGCCGGTGAGGTCGTACGCGGTGATGGGTGTGGGCATGCCAGGACGGTACGAGCGGATCTGACGACCCGTCAATCAGTCGGAGTCTCCGGGCCGGGGCCGGACTGGCAGCGGGGGCACCAGTAGGTGGGGCGGCCGTCCTGCGGGGCCTGGCGCACGGGGGTGCCGCAGCGCAGGCAGGGGCGGCGGGCGCGGCCGTAGACGAACAGCTCCCGGCCGGGGCGGCGGCTGCCGGTGGTGTTGCGGGGCCCGCCGTGGCCGGTGTTCGCGGCGAGCAGGCGCTGGGCGGCGGAGGCGATGCGGACGGCGGTGACCTCCGGGTCGGGCAGTTCGCCGACGGGGGTCCAGGGGGTGGCGGAGGCCAGGAAGCAGAGCTCCGACTTGTAGATGTTGCCGATGCCCGCGAGGTTGCGCTGGTCGAGCAGGGCCTCGCCGAGGGGGCGGGCGGGGGCGGCGAGGAGGTTGGCGGCGGCCCGGTCCGGGTCCCAGTCGGGCCCGAGGAGGTCGGGGCCGAGATGGCCCACGGCCAGGGGCTCGTCGGCGGTGCGCAGCAGTTCGAGGACGGGGAGGCGGTAGCCGACGGCGGTGGCGTCCGCCGCGGCCAGCACGGCCCGGATCTCGAAGGAGGGGCCGCCGCGCCATTTCTCGGCGGGGGCGAAGACGTACCAGGCGCCGTCCATGCCGAGGTGGCTGTGGAGGGTGAGGCCGCCGTCGAGGCGGGCCAGGAGGTGCTTGCCGCGCGGGGTGACGTCCAGGACGGTGCGGCCGGTGAGGTCGGCGGTGGCGAAGCGGGGGACGCGCAGGTCCGCGTGGGTCAGGGCCTTGCCCGCGAGGGCGGCGTGCAGACGGGCCGCGACGCGGTGGACGCTGTCTCCTTCGGGCATGGGGCCATTGTGGCGCCGCCGGGGCGGGGGAACGGGGAACCCCCCGGGCGGGGTGACCGCCGCGGGGGGTTCGCGGATCAGGAGGTACGGGGCCCGCAGGCCGCCGGTTACTTCCAGGTGAGGCCCTTCTGGGGCGGGGAGGCGAGGTTGTTGTACGGGTCGCCCCAGTACTCGGCGCCGGTGACCTTCGTGCCGGTCGGCGCGAGGGCGATGGCGCAGGAGTTCTGGGTCTGGCCGTTGGTGAAGCCCTTCGGCAGCGAGTCGCTCGGGCACTTCTCGAACTTGCCGATGGTCAGGACGGTGTCGGCCTCGCTGCCGCCGTCCAGCAGGCCCTTCATGTGGCCGACGGAGGAGAACGACAGGTCCGTGTTGCCGGTGTTCTTGATGGTGTAGCGGATGTAGAAGGGGGACTTGCCCTTCGCCTTGTCGCCGAGGTTCAGTGCCGCCAGGTCGGCCGGGGTGCCCGCGTCGATGCCGGTGACGGTGAGGGCGATCTGGCCGCCCTTGTTGCTGCCGTAGCTGAACGGGACGGTCGCGGTCTGGCCGATCTTGAAGGCCTGGCCGGACTTGGCCACCGCGCCGCCGCCGGCGGGGGCGCCGGAGGCGCCGTCGTAGCCGTCCGCGGCCGGGGAGCTCGGGGCTCCGGCCGGCGGGGTGGCGTAGCCGCCGGACTGGGACGGCTGGGCGGCCGGGGCGGACGGAGTCGCCGGGAGGGCCTCCTCGTTGCCGTCCTTGCAGCCCGTCAGGACCAGGCTCGAGGCGACGGCGAGGCCGGCCGCTACCAGGGTGGTCTTGCGCATGCTGATGCTGCTCACTTCTCTTCTCCCCCATGACTGTGCACCGCCAATGCAGTGCCTGTGATCACCTTTGATAAGGCATGGATAAGCGCCAGTGCCAGTCCAGGAGCGGCTGGCAGCGGTTTCGTGACATGGCCAAGACATACGTGGCTGAGTCGAGACCGGAGCGAGTTCAAGCCGTTTCCCCCGGCGCGGGACGGCTAGTTGCGCATCCGCAGTCCCCTCGGAGTGGCGTGGAACCCGGCCGTCTCCAGGGACGGGCCGAGGGGGGAGGTCAGGGCGGCCGCCGCGTTGACGCGCTCCACCGTCAGGTCCGGGAGGGTGCCCGCGCGGGAGGCCGCCGCCAGGGCCGCCGTGGCCGCCGTGAGGCGGGGGTCGCCCGGGCCCGGCCAGGCCAGCATGGTCTTCCCGCCGCGCTCCAGGTAGAGGACGAGCTCGCCGTCGACCAGCACCACCAGGGAGCCCGCCTTGCGGCCCGGCTTGTGGGAGGCGCCGGCCGGGGGCTCCGGCCAGGGCAGGGCCGCCCCGTACGCGTTCGCCGGATCGGCGGCGGCCAGGACCACCGCCGCCAGCGGGGGCGGGTTCTTTTCCGCCGCGCGCAGCCGGTCCACCGCGCCGTCCATTGCGAACTGGGCCGCGCCCAGCCCCTCCACCACATAACCCCGGCGGGCCTGGCCGCTGTCCTCGAACGCCGACAGGACCCGGTACACCGCGCTGAAGCCGCCCTCGACGCCCTCCGCCGCCACCGCCCCGCGCGTGACCACCCCGTGCCGGTCGAGGAGGGTGCGGGCCAGCGCGTGGGCGCGCTGGGTGGGCTCCGGGGCCGGCGCCGGCAACAGCGACCAGCGGCCCGAGACCGTGGGCGGCCCCGTACGGGAGACGGTCGCGCTCAGGCTGCCGTACCGGCCGCGCGGCACCGTACGGCGGGCCCGGTGGGCGGTGGCGCCCGCCGTACGGCCCGAGCCCAGCAGGGAGCGCAGCGGGGCCAGGGTGTCGTTGGTCAGGCGGCCCGACCAGGCCAGGTCCCACAGGGCCGAGGACAGCTCCAGGTCCGTGGCCTCGGGATGGCGGGCCCGCACGGACTCCGTGAGCTGGCGGAAGAACAGGCCGTACCCGCCCGAGAGGGCGTCCAGCACCGCCTGGTGCAGGGGACCCGGCTCCAGCGGGTGCGGTTCCGGGAGGAGCAGCGGGGCCGCGTCCGCCAGGTAGAGGGAGATCCAGCCGTCCTTGCCCGGCAGGGCCCCCGCCCCGGCCCACACCACCTCGCCGGTGGTGGTCAGTTCGTCCAGCAGGGCCGGGGTGTACCCGGCGACCCGTGAGGGCAGGACCAGCCGCTCCAGCGCCGACGCCGGCACGGGCGCGCCCTGGAGCTGCTCCACCGCGCGCGCCAGGCCGTCGATCCCGCGCAGCCCGCCGCCCAGATGCTGCCACTGCGGCAGGAAGGTGGCCAGCGACGCCGGCGGGACCGGCTCCAGCTCCTGCCGGAGCGCCGCCAGCGAACGCCGCCGCAGCCGCCGCAGCACCGCCGCGTCGCACCACTCCTGGCCGATGCCCGCCGGATGGAACTCGCCCTGCACCACCCGGCCCGCCGCCGAGAGCCGCCGCAGGGCGCCCTCGGTCACCGCCGCGCCCAGGCCGAAGCGGGCGGCGACGGCGGCCGTGGTGAACGGGCCGTGCGTCCGGGCGTAGCGGGCCAGCAGATCGCCGAGGGGATCCTTGACCGGCTCCGTGAACGCCTCCGGGACCCCCACCGGCAGGGCCGTGCCCAGGGCGTCCCGCAGCCGGCCCGCGTCCTCGATCGCCGCCCAGTGCTCCGCCCCCGCGATCCGCACCCGGATCGCCCGGCGGGCGGCCTCCAGGGACGGGGCCCAGCCCGGTTCCGCGCCCCGCTCCGCCAGCTCGGCGTCCGTCAACGGGCCCAGCAGCCGCAGTAGATCGGCCACCGACTCGGCGTCCTTCGCCCGCCGGTCCTCCGTCAGCCACAGGAGCTCCCGCTCCAGTTCCTCCAGCACCTCGGCGTCGAGGAGCTCGCGCAGCTCGGCCTGGCCCAGCAGCTCCGCCAGCAGCCGCGAGTCCAGCGACAGCGCGGCCGCCCGCCGCTCGGCCAGCGGCGAGTCCCCCTCGTAGAGGAACTGGGCCACGTACCCGAACAGCAGGGAACGGGCGAAGGGCGAGGGCTCGGGGGTGGTGACCTCGACCAGGCGGACCCGGCGCGCCTCGACGTCCCCCATCAGCTCGGTCAGGCCCGGCACGTCGAAGACGTCCTGGAGGCATTCGCGCACGGCTTCCAGCACGATCGGGAAGGAACCGAACTCGGAGGCCACCTGGAGCAGTTGCGAGGCCCGCTGGCGCTGCTGCCACAGCGGGGTGCGCTTGCCGGGGCTGCGGCGCGGCAGCAGCAGGGCGCGCGCCGCGCACTCGCGGAACCGGGAGGCGAACAGGGCCGAGCCGCCCACCTGGTCGGTGACGATCCCGGCCACCTCCCCCTGGTCGAAGGCGACGTCGGCCGCGCCCAGCGGGGCCTGCTCGTCGTCGAACTCGAACGGGGCCGGCCGGGCCGGATCGTGGTCGAGGAGGTCCAGGTCCATGGAGAGCAGGTCGGCGTCCGGCAGGCGCAGGACGATCCCGTCGTCGGCGTGCATCACCTGGGCGTCCATGCCGTACTTCTCGGCGAGCCGGGCGCCCAGCGCCAGCGCCCACGGGGCGTGCACCTGGGCCCCGAACGGGGAGTGCACCACCACCCGCCAGTCACCCAGTTCGTCGCGGAACCGCTCCACCACGATGGTCCGGTCGTCCGGCACGTGCCCGCAGGCCTCCCGCTGCTCCGCGAGGTACGCCAGGACGTTGCCCGCGGCCCAGGCGTCCAGCCCCGCCGCCAGCAGCCGCAGCCGGGCGTCCTCCTCCGTGAGGGCGCCGAGCTCCCGCAGGAACGCGCCGACCGCGCGGCCCAGTTCCAGCGGGCGGCCCAGCTGGTCGCCCTTCCAGAACGGCAGCCGGCCGGGCACTCCGGGCGCCGGGGTGACCAGGACCCGGTCACGGGTGATGTCCTCGATCCGCCAGGAGGTCGTGCCCAGGGTGAACACGTCACCCACGCGGGACTCGTAGACCATCTCCTCGTCGAGCTCGCCGACCCGGCCGCCGCCCTTCTTCGGGTCGGCGCCCGCCAGGAAGACACCGAAGAGGCCGCGGTCGGGGATGGTGCCGCCGGAGGTCACCGCCAGGCGCTGCGCGCCCGGCCGCCCGGTGACCGTCCCCGCGACCCGGTCCCACACCACCCGTGGCCTCAGCTCGGCGAACGCGTCCGACGGGTAGCGGCCCGCCAGCATGTCCAGCACCGAGGTGAACGCCGACTCCGGCAGCGCCGCGAAGGGCGCCGCCCGCCGCACCAGGGCCAGCAGGTCGTCCAGCTGCCAGGTGTCCATCGCGGTCATCGCGACCAGCTGCTGGGCCAGCACGTCCAGCGGGTTGGAGGGGATCCGCAGGGACTCGATCGCCCCCGTGCGCATCCGCTCGGTCACCACCGCTGCCTGGACCAGGTCCCCCCGGTACTTGGGGAAGACCACCCCCGTCGACACCGCCCCCACCTGGTGCCCCGCCCGGCCCACGCGCTGGAGCCCCGAAGCCACCGACGGCGGCGACTCCACCTGCACCACCAGGTCCACGGCGCCCATGTCGATGCCCAGCTCCAGGCTGGAGGTCGCCACCACGGCGGGCAGCCGGCCGGCCTTGAGGTCCTCCTCGACCAGCGCCCGCTGCTCCTTGGACACCGAGCCGTGGTGGGCGCGGGCCAGCAGGGGCGGGGCGCCCTGCGCGGCGCCCGACTGGGCCATGATCTCCGCCGGGGGCGGCGCGCCCTCGCCGAGCTGCTCGCCGGTCGCGCGCTCGTAGGCGATCTCGTTGAGCCGGTTGCACAACCGCTCCGCGAGACGACGGGAGTTGGCGAACACGATCGTGGACCGGTGGGCCTGCACCAGGTCCGCGATCCGCTCCTCCACATGCGGCCAGATCGACGGCTTGTCCCCGCCCTCCCGGCCCTCCGTGGCGGGCGAGCCGCCCAGCTCGCCCATGTCCTCCACCGGGACCACCACGGACAGGTCGAACTCCTTGGCCGACGGCGGCTGCACGATCTCCACCCGGCCGCGCGGGGCGAGGTAGCGGGCCACCTCCTCCACCGGCCGGACCGTGGCCGACAGCCCGATCCGGCGGGCCGGACGCGGCAGCAGTTCGTCCAGCCGCTCCAGGGACAGGGCCAGATGGGCGCCGCGCTTGGTCCCCGCGACCGCGTGCACCTCGTCCAGGATCACCGTCTCGACCCCCGACAGGGCATCACGGGCCGCCGAGGTCAGCATCAGGAACAGCGACTCCGGAGTGGTGATCAGGATGTCCGGCGGCCGCAGCGCCAGCGCCCGGCGCTCGGCGGCCGGGGTGTCCCCCGAGCGGATCCCCACCCGGACCTCCGGCTCGGGCAGACCCAGCCGGGCCGACTCCTGCCGGATCCCGGTCAGCGGGCTGCGCAGATTGCGCTCCACGTCCACCGCGAGCGCCTTCAGCGGCGACACGTACAGCACCCGGCAGCGCTTCTTCGGCTCCGCCGGCGGCGGCTGCGAAGCCAGCCGGTCCAGGGCGGCGAGGAAGGCGGCCAGCGTCTTGCCGGAACCGGTCGGCGCCACCACCAGGACGTCCGACCCCGCCCCGATGGCCCGCCAGGCGCCCTCCTGCGCGGAGGTGGGCGTACGGAAGGCCCCCGTGAACCACGAGCGGGTCGCGGGGGAGAACGAGTCGAGCGCAGCGCCTGCCATGCCCCCATCGTGCACCCCGCCACTGACAACCGTCCGGACCTGCGCGAACGCACGGCGGCACGGGGGCGCAGAATGAGGGGATGGGGAAGGACGAGGCGGGCCGCGAGTGGGCCAGGCACTGGCGCTACCCGCAACTGCCCGGGCTGGACCTGCTGCGCGCCCACTACGTCCGCCACACCTTCCCGCGCCACGCGCACGACGGGTACGTCATCGCGGCCGTCACCGGCGGCGTCGAGGAGATCGGCATGCCCGGCGGCACCCTGCGGGCCGGGCCGGGCAGCGTGGTGCTGATCAACCCCGAGGTGCCGCACACCGCACGCGCCGGGGAGCCCGAGGGCTGGGCGTACTCCACGCTCTACCCCTCCCGGGAGCTGATCACCGACGTCGCCGCCGAACTCGGCACCCCGCGCGGCACCCCCGGCTTCACCGCCGAGATGGTGCTCGACGCACAGGGCGCGAAGCTGATCACCGAGGTGCACCGGGCCGCCGAGGCGGGGAACGCGCTGGCCGCCGACACCCTGCTGCGGTCCGTCGTGGCCCGGATGCTCAGCCGGCACGCCGCGCCGCTGCCCGCCCGTACGGTGCCCGGCGCGGGCGGCTCCGACGCGGAGCGGGCGCGGGCCGTCCTGGAGGAGCGGATGGCGCGGCCGCCGTCACTGGAGCGGCTCGCGGCGGAGCTGGGGACGAGCCCCTTCGCGCTGCTGCGGGCCTTCCGGGAGCGGTACGGGATGCCGCCGCACACGTGGCTGACGGACGCGCGGGTCCGCCGGGCGCGCAGGCTCCTCGAGGCGGGGGGTGCGCCGGCGGAGGTGGCGGTCGCCGTCGGCTTCACCGACCAGCCGCACCTGAACCGGCACTTCACCCGCATCGTCGGCGTCCCCCCGGGCGCCTACCGCCGGGCGCGCGCCGGGTAGCCCCCGCGCGGCGCCCCGGACGTGCAAGAACGTACAAGACCGGGGCCGGGCCGCACCCCTACCTTCGCGGGGTGGGAACAGAACGAGTGGTCATACGAGAGACCCCCGGCGGGACGGAAGGGCGGCCGCGGAGCGCCGTCGTGCGGGACGCCCTCGGCGTCGGGGTGGCCGTCGGGCTGTCCGGGTTCGCCTTCGGGGTGACGGCCGCGGGGGCCGGGATCAGCGTGCTCCAGGCCTGCGTGCTGAGCCTGCTGGTGTTCACCGGCGCCTCCCAGTTCGCCCTGGTCGGGGCGCTGGCCGCGGGCGGGAACCCCTTCACCGCCGCCGCCGGGGCCTTCTTCCTCGGCACCCGGAACGCCTTCTACGGGCTGCGCCTCTCCCAGCTGCTGGCCCTGCCCCGGCCCGTCCGGCCGCTCGCCGCGCACTGGGTCATCGACGAGACCACCGCCGTGGCCCTGGCCCAGCCCGACCGCAGGTCGGCCCGGCTCGGCTTCACCGTCACCGGGCTCAGCCTGTACGTGCTGTGGAACCTCACCACCCTGCTCGGCGCGCTCGGCGCCGAGGCCATCGGGGACACCGCCGCCTGGGGGCTGGACGCCGCCGGACCCGCCGTGTTCCTCGCCCTGCTCGCACCCATGCTGAAGAGCACCACCGAACGCGCCGTCGCCGGGCTCGCGCTCGTCCTCGGGCTGGGCTTCCTGCCCGTGCTGCCCGCCGGGGTGCCCGTACTGATCGCCGCGCTGGCCGCGCCCGCCGTGCTGTGGCTGAAGGGACGCACCTCGTGAACGTCTGGATCGCCATCGGGCTGACCGTCGCCGGATGCTACGCCGTCAAGCTCGCCGGACTGCTCGTCCCCGCCGGCGCCCTGGAACGGCCGGCGGTGCGCAGGCTCTCCGCCCTGCTGCCGGTCGCGCTGCTCGCCGCGCTCACCGCCCAGCAGACCTTCAGCACCGGCCACGCACTGGTCCTCGACGCCCGCGCCGCCGGGCTGGCGGCCGCCGCCGCGGCCCTGCTGCTGCGCGCCCCGTTCCTGGTGGTCGTCGCGGCGGCGGTGGTGGTCACCGCCGGGGTACGGGCGCTGGGCGGCTGAGCTACGCCGCTGTCCGCCCGTACGCCCTCAGGGTCAGCAGGGCCTCGACGGTGGCGATCGGCCGCCGCTCCAGGGTGCTGCCCGGGGCCCAGGCCCGGCGGCGCACCGGCCAGCCGCCGTCCGGCTGCTGCTCCGCCGCGAGGAAGTCCAGCGCGCGGCGCATCTCCTCGTCGGTGAACCAGCTCCGGGCCAGCGACTCCGGCCGCCGCGCGTAGTCGTACGGGAACAGCCGCTCGCCCGGGGCGTAGCCGGGGGAGAGCGGGTACTCCTCGCCGCGGTCCGGGTCGAGCACCGCCAGGCGCCGCTCGCGCACCAGCCGGCCCAGCCGGTCCGCGGCCGCCGCCGCGCGGGCCCGGTCGGGGACGCCGTCGAGGAAGGCCACCGCGCCCTGGACCTCGTAGGGATGCGCCTGGCGCATGCTCTCCACCCGGTCCCAGCAGAACTCCGTGGCGCGGAAGAGCCAGGCGTCCCAGATCCGGTTGCGGTGCAGCACCCCCACGACGGGGCCGGTGGTCACCAGCTCGCCCGGCGGGTCGTCGCAGACCGGGTACCAGGGCGCGGACGGATGGCCGTGCGGGGCCGCGACCATCAGCGGGAGCGCGCCCTCGGGCGTGGAGATCCGGGTCAGGTGCCGGCAGAGCCGCTCGATGCGCTGCCCGGCGCAGCGGCCGAGGCCGTCGAGGATCCGCAGGGCGTGCGCGGTGTGCAGGGGCTGGCTGAGCGGGCCGCGCAGATCGGGGTCGAGGGCGTGGCCGTAGCCGCCGTCGGCGCCCAGGTAGGAACCGAGGGCGGTGTCGACGGCGTCGGCCTCCCCGCCGAGGAAGTGGTACGCGAACCGGCGCTGCTCCAGCACCCGGGCGGTGAGCCAGATGAACCGCTCGGCGCGGGCCAGCGGGGCCGGTGCGGCCGGGGAAGCTTCGTCTCCAGGCATGCGAGCCACCGTAGGGCGCGGGACTGGGGGCGCAGGGCGGCAACGGCCGGGGTGCACTCTCCGGAGCGGGATACTGGGGGCATGCGGTTGACGATTTTCTGGGAGCGGATGGCGGAGCACTTCGGCGCGTCCTACGCCGAGTCCTTCGCGCGGGACCACGTCATGTCCGAGCTGGGCGGGCGTACGGTCCACCAGGCGCTGGAGGCGGGCTGGGAGACCAAGGACGTGTGGCGCGCGGTGTGCGCGGCCATGGACGTGCCCGCCTCGCTGCGCTGACCCCGGGCCCCCGGCGGGCGCGGGGGCCGGGCGGCTTCGTGGTCCGGGCGGCGGGTGGGACAGACTGGGCGGCGTGGCAGCGACAGACGAGACGACCGAACGACCCGGGGGCCCGCAGGACGCTCCGGGCCCCGTACCCGCCGGCACCGCCCCCACGGGGGGCCCGCCGCCGGCGGCCGCGGCCGGGGCGGAGGCGCGGATGCCGCGCTGGCTGCCCCGCGCGGTGATCCTCGTACTGGCGCTCGTCGCCTGTTTCCAGCTCGGCAGCTGGGCCTTCCACCAGCTGATCGGGCTGCTCGTCAACGTCCTGATCGCGTTCTTCCTGGCGCTGGCGATCGAACCCGCCGTGGCCAGGATGGCGGCCCGGGGCATGCGTCGCGGGCTCGCCACCTTCCTGGTGTTCCTGGGCGTGTTCGTCGCGGCCGCCGGGTTCCTCGCGCTGCTCGGCTCGATGCTCGCCGGGCAGATCGTCGACATGGTGGAGGGCTTCCCCCACTACCTCGACATGGTGATCGACTGGATCAACCGCACCCTGCACACCGAACTGTCCCGGCTGGAGATCCAGGACAGCCTGGTGCACTCCGACTGGCTCCAGAAGTACGTGCAGAACAGCGCCAGCGGGGTGCTCGACGTCTCGACCACCGTGCTCGGCGGGCTCTTCCGGCTGCTGACGGTCGGCCTGTTCTCCTTCTACTTCGCCGCCGACGGGCCCCGGCTGCGGCGCGCGCTGTGTTCCGTACTGCCGCCCGCGAAGCAGTCGGAGGTGCTGCGGGCCTGGGAGATCGCCGTCGCGAAGACCGGCGGGTACCTGTACTCGCGCGGGCTGATGGCCCTGGTCTCCGGTATCGCGCACTACGTGCTCTTCGCGGTCCTCGGGGTGTCGTACGCGCCCGCGCTCGCGGTGTGGGTGGGGCTGGTCTCCCAGTTCATCCCCACCATCGGCACCTACCTGGCGGGCGCGCTGCCGACGCTGATCGCCTTCACCGCCGATCCCTGGTACGCGGTGTACGTCCTGGGGTTCGTGGTGGTCTACCAGCAGTTCGAGAACTACGTCCTCCAGCCGAAGCTCACCGCCAGGACGGTGGACATCCACCCGGCGGTGGCCTTCGGCTCCGTCATCGCCGGGACCGCCCTGCTGGGGGCGGTCGGGGCGCTCATCGCGATCCCGGCCGTGGCGACCCTGCAGGCCTTCCTCGGCGCTTATGTGAAGCGGTACGAGGTGGCGGGCGAGGCCGGCGGGGAGGACGCGGGCGGGTCCCGGTCCGGGTCCCGGTCCGGGTCCGGGACCGAATCCGGTCCCGGGTCCGGGGAGGCTACTGCTGCCCGTCCGCGCCGAGTACGGCTGCCAGGGCTTCGGTGACGGCCGCCTCGGCGGTGGCCTTGTCCAGGCCGAGTCCGCTGAGCGTGCCTTCGCCGTTCTCCAGCTCCAGCAGGGCGAGCAGGATGTGCTCGGTGCCCACGTAGCCGTGGCCCAGGCGCAGGGCCTCGCGGAAGGTGAGCTCCAGGGCCTTCTTGGCGTTCGCGTCGAAGGGGACGAGGGCGGGCATCTCCTCGGAGGCCGGGGGCAGGGTGGCCGTCGCGGCGGCGCGCACGGCGTCCGCCGAGACGCCCCGGGCGCCGAGGACGAGTCCGGCGAGGCCCTCCGGCTCGGCCAGCAGGCCCAGTACCAGGTGCTCGGTGCGGATCTCGGCGTTGTTCGCGGCGCGGGCCTCGTTCTGCGCGGCGATGACGACGTTGCGGGCGCGGGGGGTGAACCGGGCGAAGCCCGCCTCGGGGTCGAGCCCGGGGTCGCCCTCCTTGTCGGCCTTGGGGACGAAGCGCTTCTGCGCGGCCTGGCGGGTGACGCCCATGCTGCGGCCGATGTCGGTCCAGGAGGCGCCGGAGCGGCGGGCCTGGTCGACGAAGTGACCGATGAGGTGGTCGGCCACGTCACCGAGGTGCTCGGCCGCGACGACGGCGCCGCTGAGCTGCTCCAGGGTGTCGGCGTGGGAGTTCTTGATGGCCTCGATCAGATCGTCGAGGCGGACCGGGTTGGTGATGCGGACGGGTTCCACGGAAGGGTTCGTCATAGGTGCAACCGTAGGTTGACACCTGAGCGGTGTCAACCCTGGGTTGTCACTCTGGTCGCGGAGGGGGCTGGGGACGCGCCCCCTCCGCGCCGGGGCGGGGTGCGGCCGTCAGGCGGCCGGCTGGTTCTGGCCCGTCAGCAGGCCCAGCAGTTGGTCCATCTCGTTCCGCCAGATGCGGTGCACGTTCATGCGGGTCGGGGTCGCCTGGCCGGGGAGCTGCATGCGGAACGAGCTCCAGATGGCGTTGCGCTTGACCTCGGTGATCGTGCCGACGGCCTGGTGGGGCGGTATCGCGAAGACGATCTCCTGCGGGCGGTTGCTCATCCGGCTCGCCCGGTGGAGCACCACGGCCTGCTCGGTCACGGTGACGAAGTAGTAGCTGAGGAACGCCTGGCCGATGAGGCCGAGCATGCTCATCAGCCACACGCTCGGGCCGGCGATGGCCTGGATCGTGACGATGGGCCGGTCGGCGGGGTTGGCCTGGGCGAGGGCGTCTGCCACCTGCTGCTGGATCGTGGCCTTCTTGACGGCCATGGGTCCTCCTGAGCGGAATTTCACGGCCCCCGTCGTCGGGGGCACCGCAGAGTACCGGCCATACGGGGGTCGTTCCGCGCCAGCCCGGGGGTGTGGGTCATGCGCCCTGAATTGGGCTCCCGCGCCCGCCTCGCGGGGTGTTGGAAGGGTTGATTCCGTTTACTGCCGGGGACTTTCGGCCGCCCTGGATCCCAACTCCCCATGCCCTATTGTGCGTTGATCCCGCTGGACTAAGAATGCAGTGCACATGTCAACCGAAGGATCTTCGGTCGCATTCGTCACCAGAGGGGAACCCCCACATGAACAAGCCTCTCGCCGGCGCCGTGTTGTCCCTGCTCCTGACCGGAGCGGCGGCAACTCCGGCCGTGGCCCAGGCCCCCACGCCCCAGCAGGCCGCCGCGGTCACCTACGCGGGCACGGTCGCGCTCAGCAACTGCTCGGGCTCCGTCGTCCGCGCGCCCGGCTCGCAGCCGAACGACCCCGCGCTCGTCCTCTCCAACGGCCACTGCCTGGAGACCGGCTTCCCGGGGCCGGGCGAGGTCCTCGTCAACCGCACTTCCAGCCGCAGCTTCTCCCTGCTCAACGCCTCGGGCTCGAAGGTCGCGACCCTGCGCGCGAGCAAGATCGCGTACGGGACGATGACGGACACGGACGTCTCGCTCTACCAGCTGACCCAGACGTACGCGCAGATCCAGAGCAAGTACGGGATCGCCGCGCTCACCCTCGACGACGCCCACCCGGTGCAGGGCTCCTCCATCAAGGTGGTCTCCGGCTACTGGAAGCGGACGTACGGCTGCAGCGTCGACGGGTTCGCCTACCGCCTGAAGGAGGGGGAGTGGACCTGGAAGGACTCGGTCCGCTACACCTCCTCCTGCAACACCATCGGCGGCACCTCCGGCTCGCCGGTGATCGACACGACGACCGGCAAGGTGGTCGCCGTCAACAACACGGGCAACGAGGACGGCCAGCGCTGCACGGACAACAACCCGTGCGAGGTGGACCAGGCGGGCAACGTCACGGTCCGCCAGGGCATCAACTACGCCCAGCAGACCTACATCCTCGTCCCGTGCATCGGCGCCGGGAACCAGATCGACCTGAACCGCCCCGGCTGCACCCTGCCCAAGCCGTAACCTCCCGCCCCGGCGGATCCCCCGCGGCCCCGTCGCGCACCGGCCTCCCGGTGCGCGGCGGGGCCGCGGCGCGTTCCCGTCATCGCGCGGGCGGGACGGGGGCGGTGGCGACGGTCCGGAAAATGTGACGCGTGCCACAGTCCGGCGCCTGCCCGCCGTCGCCCTCGTTGGTCCCCGGGGAAGGCCTGGCCGGGGGTGGTGGGGGCCGTTCCGCCTTCGGTGCGAAGGGGTTGCGGGGTGCGGCGTGGTCGGCTTGACAGGGAAATCGAACATCCATTCTGATGAGTTATCCACAGCCGAACCGGGCGTGGAAGCGCATTGTCAGTGGCAGGCGTTAGCGTCAATGGCGTGAAGCGATCGACTCAAGCAAACCGGGTGGAACCCATGGCAGGCACCGACCGCGAGAAGGCTCTCGACGCCGCGCTCGCACAGATTGAACGGCAATTCGGCAAGGGTGCGGTCATGCGCCTCGGCGACAAGCCGAACGACCCCATCGAGGTCATCCCCACCGGGTCGACCGCGCTGGACATCGCCCTCGGCGTCGGCGGTCTGCCGCGCGGCCGCGTCGTCGAGATCTACGGCCCGGAGTCCTCCGGTAAGACGACCCTCACGCTGCACGCCGTGGCCAACGCGCAGAAGGCCGGCGGCACCGTCGCCTTCGTGGACGCGGAGCACGCGCTCGACCCCGAGTACGCCAAGGCCCTCGGCGTGGACACCGACAACCTCATCCTGTCCCAGCCGGACACCGGTGAGCAGGCCCTCGAGATCGTCGACATGCTGGTCCGCTCCGGCGCCCTCGACCTGATCGTCATCGACTCCGTCGCGGCGCTCGTGCCGAAGGCGGAGATCGAGGGCGAGATGGGCGACTCCCACGTCGGTCTCCAGGCCCGTCTGATGAGCCAGGCGCTCCGCAAGATCACGGGTGCGCTGAACCAGTCCAAGACCACCGCGATCTTCATCAACCAGCTCCGCGAGAAGATCGGCGTGATGTTCGGCTCCCCGGAGACCACGACCGGTGGCCGCGCGCTGAAGTTCTACGCCTCCGTGCGCATCGACATCCGCCGCATCGAGACCCTGAAGGACGGCACGGAGGCGGTCGGCAACCGCACCCGCTGCAAGGTCGTCAAGAACAAGGTCGCGCCCCCGTTCAAGCAGGCCGAGTTCGACATCCTCTACGGCCAGGGCATCAGCCGCGAGGGCGGCCTGATCGACATGGGCGTGGAGCACGGGTTCATCCGCAAGGCCGGCGCCTGGTACACGTACGAGGGCGACCAGCTCGGCCAGGGCAAGGAGAACGCCCGCAACTTCCTGAAGGACAACCCCGACCTCGCCAACGAGATCGAGCGGAAGATCAAGGAGAAGCTGGGCGTCGGCGTGCGCAAGGACGCCGAGGGCGGCGACGAGGCGGCCGCGGCCACCACGCCGGCCGACGCCTCCGTGCCCGCCCCGGCGTCGAAGGCCAAGCCGGCGGCCAAGGCCGCCGTGGCCAAGAGCTGACCGTGCGGGAAGAGCAGGAGCGGGGCGGCGGAACGAGGGGCGGCCGTGAGGGCCGCCAGGAGCTGCCGCCCCAGAGTCCCGAGGAGCAGGCGCGGGCGATCTGCCTGCGCCTGCTCACCGGGATGCCGCGCACCCGGCGGCAGCTCGCGGACGCCCTGGCGAAGCGGGGCATCCCCGACGAGGTGTCCGAGGCGGTCCTGTCCCGGTACGAGGAAGTGGGCCTCATCGACGACGCCGCCTTCGCCGGGGCCTGGGTCGAGTCCCGCCACCGCGGCCGGGGCCTGGCCCGCCGGGCGCTCGCGCAGGAGCTGCGGACCAAGGGGGTCCACACCACCCTCGTCCAGGAGGCGCTGGAACAGCTGGACTCCGAGCAGGAGGAACAGACCGCCCGCGAGCTCGTGGAGCGCAAGCTCCGCTCGACCCGGGGGCTGGAGCGCGACAAGCGGATCCGGCGCCTGGCCGGGATGCTCGCGCGCAAGGGGTACCCGGAGGGCATGGCCCTGCGGGTGGTGCGCCGCGCCCTGGAGGCGGAGGGCGAGGACGCCGACGACCTGGGATACCCCGGCGGCTGACCCCATGGGGTGGGGTTAGCCCCCCGGCGGGGATACCGGGGCACTCCAGTGCCGGGAGGGGCTCCCGCCGACAGAGTTGATCGCATGATGCTGCGTTACGCCCTTCGGACCGTCCGGCACCGCAAAGCCGGTTTCCTCGGAGCCTTCGTCGCCCTGCTGTGCGCGGCGGCCCTGATCACCGCCTGCGGCACCCTCCTGGAGACCGGGCTCCGGGGGAGGATCGCCACCGAGCGCTACGCGGGCGCCCCGGTGCTCGTCTCCGCCGACCAGAACGTCCACCAGACCACGGTCATGGAGAAGAAGGGGAAGACCAAGACGAAGCACAAGGCCAAGCCCGTCGCCGAGCGGGCCTGGCTGCCGGCCTCCGCCGTGGACACCGTCCGCTCCGTCCCCGGGGTCGCACGGGCCGTCCCCGAGCTCACCTTCCAGGCCGTCCCGCTCCTCGGGGCCGCGGGCACGCCGAAACCCTCGTACGGGCACGCCTGGACCTCCGCCGCACTCACCCCCTTCACCCTCGCCGAAGGCCGCGCCCCCGGGAACGCCGACGAGGTCGTCATCGACCGCGACCTGGCCGCCCGGGCCGGCCTCGCGCCCGGGGCCCGGCTCGCCGTGCAGGCCACCGGCGACCCGAAGACCTACACGGTCAGCGGCGTGGCCCGCGCCGCCGGCGGCGGCGGCCTCGGCCACCAGAGCGCGCTTTTCTTCACCGACGCCGAAGCCGGGCGGCTCGCCGCCCGCGCCGGCCGGGTCTCGGCCGTCGGCGTACTGCCCGCGCCCGGGGTGAACGCCGGGCAGCTCGCCGCCCGGGTCGCACGGGCCCTCGACGGCACCTCCGCGCGGGTCTCCACCGGGGACGACCGAGGCCCGGTCGAGTTCCTCGACGCGGCCGGCGCCCGCACCAAGCTGGTCTCCATGGGCGGTGCGATGGGCGGCACCTCCCTCCTCGTCGCCATCCTCGTGGTCGCGGGCACCTTCGCCCTCTCCGTCCAGCAGCGCCACCGCGAACTCGCCCTGCTGCGGGCCATCGCCGCCACCCCCCGGCAGCTGCGGGGCATGCTCGGCCGCGAGGCACTCCTGGTCGGCCTGGCCGCCGGGATCACCGGCGCCCTCGCCGGGCTGCCGCTGGCCGCCTGGCTGCACGGCCGCTTCGTCGCCACCGGGGCCGTCCCGGCCACCCTGGAGCGCACCGCCGGGATCCTCCCGATGATCGCGGCCGTCGTGGCGACCCTGTTCGGGGGCTGGGCCGCGGCCCGGATCACCGGCCGGCGGGTCGCCCGGATCCGCCCCGCCGAGGCCCTGGCCGAAGCCGCCGTCGAGCGGCCCCGCCCCGCCTGGGCCCGTACCGTGGCCGGACTGCTCCTGCTGGCCGGCGGGGCCGTGCTGGTCGTCGTACTGGGCTCGCTGCGCACCGAACCGGCGTCGACGCCCGTCACCTTCCTGGCCGTGGTCGTCCTGGCCGGCGCCGTCTCACTGCTCGGCCCGCTGCTCGTCCGGGGCGCGGCCGCGCTGCTCGCCGGACCGCTGGCGCTGACCGGCCCCGGCGGCCGTCTGGCCACCGCCAACCTGCGCGGCAACGCCACCCGCATGGCGTCCGCCGTCACCCCCCTCACCCTGCTGATCGCGATGACCTGCACCGTGCTCTTCATCACCCCGACCCTCGGCGACGCGGGCCGGGCGCAGGCCCGCGAGGGCGTCCGGGCCGCGTGGGTGCTCGGCGCGCGGGGGCCGGGAGTGAGCCCGGAGGCGGCCGAACGGGTCCGCCGCACGCCCGGGGTCACGGCCGCGACCGAGGTCGTGCGCACCTCGGTACGGGTGGGCCTGACGAAGTACGCGGCGCAGGGCGTGACCCCGGCCGGACTGACCCGCACCTGGGACCCGGGGGTCACGGGCGGCAGCCTGGAGGGCTTCGGCGAGGGCCGGGCGGCGGTCAGCGAACTCGCCGCCGAGCAGCTGGGGCTGAAGCCGGGCAGCCCGCTGCGGCTGACCCTGGGGGACGGCACCCCGGTGACGCTGACCGTCTCCGCCGTGTACGCGCGGGGGCTCGGCTTCGGTGACGTGACCCTGCCGCACGCGCTGGTCGCCGCGCACGTGGACAACCCCCTGGCGGGCAGCGTGCTGGTGGCGGCGGAGCCGGGCGTCGGCCGGGAACGGCTGGCCGCCGCCGCGGGGGCGGCCGGGGTGTCGGTGCTGTCGGCGGCGCAGGCCGACGCGGCGCGGGAGCGGCGGGACGAGGCCGGGGCGGAGGTCAACCTGCTGGCGATGGGCCTGGTCCTGGCCTTCACCGCGATCGCGGTGGTCAACACCCTGGCCATGTCCACGGCCGAGCGGTTCCGGGAGTTCGCCCTCCTGAGGCTGGCGGGGGCGCAGCGGCGGCAGGTGCTGCGGATGCTGCGTGCCGAGGCGGTGGGGGTGCTGCTGACGGGCGTGGTGCTGGGGTCGGGGATCGCGGCGGCGGTGCTGACGGCCTTCAGCGTCGGGATGACGGGGTCGGCCGCGCCGACGGTGCTGCCGGTGGTGTGGGCGGGCGTGGCCGGCGCGGCCGCCCTCCTGGCCCTCCCGTCCGTCGCCCTCCCGGGCCGCCTGGCCCTGCGGCTCCGCCCGGTGGACGTGGCGACGTCGTCGTGACCCCTGGCGGGGCCTCCTGGGGGCTCCGCCCCCAGACCCCGCGCCTCACACGCCGGCGAGGCTGGATGAATCCAGCCCGCGCGGCGTCTGAGCGCAACGGGGTCCGGGGCGCAGCCCCGGGGAACGGGCGAAGGGCGGGGCGGGGAGACGGCTCCGCGCAGCGGACGACCCTCAGGCGGGGGTGACGGGCAGGCCCGCCGCGCGCCAGGCCTGGAAGCCGCCCGTGAGGTCCGTCGCCCGGCGGAGCCCCAGCGCGTGGAGCGACGCCGCCGCCAGCGAGGACGCGTACCCCTCGTTGCAGATCACCACCGCCCGCACCTCGTGCGAGACGGCCTCCGGGAGCCGGTGGGAGCCCAGCGGGTCCAGCCGCCACTCCAGTTCGTTGCGCTCCACGATCACCGCCCCCGGGATCACCCCGTCCCGCTCGCGCAGCGCCTGATAGCGGATGTCCACCAGCAGCGCGTCCCCGCCCCGCCACGCCTCGTACGCGGCCCGGGGGTCCACCCGGGTGTACGTCGCGCGGACCCGCTCCAGGAGCTCGTCGATGCCCACCGGGCCCTGGCCGCTCACTGCCAGTCCGCCGGACGCTCGACGTGCTCCAGCGTGAGGACCGGCCCGCTGCGGCTGTAGCGGCGGATCAGCGGCAGCGGCGGGTAGTACGCGTGGACCGACACGGCGTGCTCGGTCCCGGACTCGTTGAGCACCTCGTGGACGTGGTGCTCCCCGAACGCCCGCCCGGTCACCGCGCCGAGGCTGCGGGTGCGGTCCACATCCCCGGCCAGTTCCAGGTTCCGCCACCCCTCCGAGGGCAGCCGGACCGTCAGGGAGTGCTCGGTGAGCCGGCCCCGCGCGGTCGCGAACGCGCCCCGGGACTCGGCGTGGTCGTGCCAGCCGGTGCCGGTGCCGGGCGGCCAGCCGATCAGCCAGGCCTCGCTGCCGCCCGGGCCGTCGAGCCGGATCCAGGTCCGGCCCTCCGGGTCGAGGGGGAGCGAGTCGACGATCTCGGGGTCGGCGGCGGTGCGCAGGGCGAAGTCGAGGAGCTCCGCCGCCGTGGGGGCGGAGGAGCGGGCGGGGGCGTGCGTGGACACGGAGGCAGACATGGGGTGGTGACCGTCCTGGGGTTCGCGAAAAGGGCGCGCGGGCCCGGAAGGGCGACGGGGCGCGCGGGGAAGGGGCGAATCAGCAGGAGGGGCGACACACGCAGCCCGCGTAGCGGAGCAGGTCCATGTGAACCCTCCGCCACAGGCGTACGTCGTTGCCGGTCATGTCGGCGAGTGAACCACGAGTCCCCGAGGGCGGTCAATCGATCACAGGGGCGGGTGTGGCGGGAGCGCCGGCCGGGGCACCGGCCCGGACGGCGTCCGCGGCCGCGTACAGCTCGGCCGGGCGGACCCCCGCGAAGGTCGCGGCCAGGTGCCCGTCGGGCCGTACGAGGAGCACGGTGTGCGCCGGGGCCCCCGGGTAGCCGTCCGCCACGAGCAGGTCCGCCGGCACCGGCAGCGCGGTCACGGCCGCGGCGAGCCGGGGCATCAGCCCGGCCCCCAGCCAGTGCCGCCGGTCCCACACCCCGGTGCCCGGTGCGACCAGCAGCACCAGCAGCCGGCCCCGCCCCAGCAGGTCGCGCAGCGGGACGGTGGACCCGTCGGGCGCGGAGACGGGCACGTTCGCCACGGGCCCGCCCGGCTCCGTGTCCGTCGGGACCTCCCGTACGGCCACCGGCGGGGCGTACACCGGACGGCCGCCCAGCGGGCCCCGCCCCAGGTGCCCGTCGGTCAGCAGGGTTTCGGCGGACCGCCCCGACCCGGGCAGCAGGGTGCGCAGGCCGCCCCCGCCGCGCAGGACGGGCAGGGCCTGGTCGGCGGCGCGCAGCCGGGCCGCGACCGCGGTGCGCCGCTCGCCCTCGTAGCTGTCGAGCAGGGCGTCGGAGGCGCCCTGGTGCCAGTCCAGGGCCAGCTTCCAGGCGAGGTTCTCCGCGTCGCGCAGCCCCTCCTCGACGCCCTGGGTGCCGAGCGCGCCCAGCAGGTGCGCCGCGTCCCCGGCGAGGAAGGCCCGGCCGTCACGCCAGCGCCGGGCGAGGCGGTGGTGCAGGGTGTGCACCCCGGTGTCGATGAGGTCGTACGGGGGAGTGCTGCCCCCGCACCAGAGCGCCAGGGTGTCGCGGATGAGGGTGACGAGGGCGTCCGGTGTGACCAGTTCCCCCCGCGCGGGCAGCAGCCAGTCCAGCCGCCAGACCCCGTCGGGCAGCGGCCGGGCGGTGATCTCCTCGGGCCCGGACGGCGGGTTGCGGTGCAGCAACGCCTCGCCGGGCCAGGGCAGTTCGGCGCGCAGCGCGGCCACGGCGTGCCGCTCGACGGCGGTCCGGCCGGGGAAGCGGATGCCGAGCAGCTTGCGTACCGTGGAGCGGGCGCCGTCGCAGCCGACCAGGTGGCTGCCGCGCCACCAGGTGGTCTCGGAGCCCCGGGTGTGCGCGGTGACCCCGCGCCCGTCCTGCTCCAGGGAGTCGAGCTTGGAGTCGGTGACCCGCTGGATGAGCGGGTGCGCCGCGGCGGCGGCGCGCAGCCCGCGCGTGAGGGCGTGCTGGGGGAGGTGCAGGGGGGCGGGGTGGTCCTCGAAGGTGATCCGCCCGGACTCCTGACGGCGCCTCATGGTGCGCCAGGCCGCGTACCGCGCGCCCTCGTCGCGCAGGGTCGTACAGCCCAGCCGGTGCGCCATGGCCGCGGTGTCGGAGTGCAGGACGACGCTGCGGGCGGGCCGGGGTTCGTCCTTGCCGGGTCCTTCGTCGAGGAGGACGGAGGGCACGCCGTGGCCGGCCAGGGCGAGGGACAGGGAGAGTCCGACCGGGCCCGAGCCGACGACGATCACCGGGTCCATGATGCGGCTCCCGATGTCCGGTATGTGATCACAGAACGTATGCAACCCACTGGAGGTTCCGGCGTCAAGTGACCCCGGTCCGGACAACGCGGTGTGGTGCGGCGGAGAGCTCCGCCGCACCACACAGGCTACGCATCATGCCGGACTGACCGGACGTCAGCCCCCTACGCCCCGGCCGCCGAGTTGGCGCCGGTGGCCAGGTCGTCGACCTCGGCCACGGCGAGCACGGTGCCGGTGCCCTTCTTCGACTTCCGCAGCCGGCCCTCCAGCCAGGAGGCGAAGGAGGTGAGGGCGAAGTTCACCGCGATGTAGATCAGGGCGATCACCACGAGCGTGGGGATGGTGTTGCTGTAGTTCGCCGAGATCTGCCGGTTGGCGGCGAGCAGTTCGGTCAGGCCGAGCAGCGAACCGCCGAGCGCGGTGTCCTTGAGGATGACCACGAGCTGGCTGACCAGGGCGGGCAGCATGACCGTGACGGCCTGCGGGATGAGCACGTGGACCATGGTCTGGCCCTTGCGCATGCCGATCGCCTTGGCGGCGTCCGTCTGGCCGCGCGGCAGGGAGAGCACACCCGCCCGGACGATCTCGGCGATGACCGCCGCGTTGTACAGCACCAGGCCGGTGATCACCGCGTACAGGGGCCGGAAGTCCGAGGACACGGCGGGCACGAACTGCACGAAGAACGCCGAGCCGAAGATCATCAGCATCAGCACCGGGATGGCGCGGAAGAACTCGACGACCGTGCCGACCGGGACGCGCACCCAGGCGTGGTCGGAGAGCCGGCCGATGCCCAGCAGGGCGCCCAGCGGCAGGGCGATCAGCATGGCGATCGCACCGGCCCGCAGGGTCTCGCCGAGGCCCGGGAGCAGGTAGGTGGTCCATACCCGGCCGTCGGTGACGAAGGGGCTCCACTTGTCGGCGTCGAGCTGGTGCTTGTCCGCCATGACGGACAGGATCCACCAGGCGGCGAGCGCGAACAGGACCAGGAAGACGGCCGTGTAGATCCAGTTGCGGACCTTGGCCCTGGGGCCGGGGACGTCGTACAGCACGGAGCTCATCGCTTCACCGCCACTCGCTTGGCCACCCAGCCCAGCAGCAGACCGGTGGGCAGGGTCAGCAGGCAGAAACCGAGGGCGAAGATCCCGAAGACGGCGAAGAGCGCGTCCGCCTCGTTCTCGATCATTTCCTTCATCAGCAGGGCCGCTTCGGCCACGCCGATGGCCGCCGCCACCGTGGTGTTCTTGGTGAGGGCGATCAGTACGTTGGCGAGCGGCGCGATGACCGCCCGGAAGGCCTGGGGGAGCACGATCAGGGTGAGCACCTGGAAGAAGCTCAGCCCCAGCGCGCGGGCCGCCTCGGCCTGGCCCACGGGCACGGTGTTGATGCCCGAGCGCAGGGCCTCACAGACGAAGGTGCCGGTGTAGGCGGTCAGCGCGAGGACGGCGAGGCGGAAGCCGATCTCCTTGAAGGTGCCGCCGCCCAGGTTGATGCTCAGGGTCTGGCTCAGGCCCAGCGAGCTGCCGATGATCAGCAGGGTCAGCGGGGTGTTGCGGACCAGATTCACGTACGCGGTGCCGAAGGCCCGCATCAGCGGGACCGGGCTGACCCGCATCCCGGCCAGGACGGTGCCCCAGACCAGGGAGCCCACCGCCGAGTAGAGGGTGAGCTGAACCGTCACCCAGAAGGCTCCGAGCAGGTCGTACTGCCCGGAATCAAGAAAGTCGAACACGATGCCCTGCGCTCTCCCCAGGATGGCCGGCGGGGCGCGCCGCCGCCCGCGGACGGGCGGGCGGCGGCGCACCCCACCGGGAAATCAGCTGCCTTCGGTGATCTGCGGGGCAGGCTCGTTCTTGTAGTTGGCCGGGCCGAGGTTCTTCTTCACGGCCGCTTCCCAGCTGCCGTCCGCGACCATCTTCTTGAGGGCGGCGTTGATCTTGGTCTGGAGGTCCTTGTCGCCCTTCTTCAGACCGATGCCGTAGTTCTCGTTGCTCATCTTCAGGCCGACGAGCTTGAACTTGCCCTTGTTCTTCTCCTGCGCGGCGTAGCCGGCGAGGATCGAGTCGTCCGTGGTGAGGGCGTCGACGGCCTTGTTCTCCAGACCCGTCAGGCACTCGGAGTAGCCCGGGAACTCCTGGAGGTCGGCTTCCTTGGCCAGGTCCTTCTTGATGTTCTGCGCCGAGGTCGAGCCCGTGACGGAGCAGAGCTTCTTCTTGTTGAGGTCCTCGACCTTGGTGATCGAGTTGTCGTCGGCGCGGACCAGCAGGTCCTGGTGGGCCAGGAAGTACGGGCCGGCGAAGTCGACCTTCGCCTTGCGCTTGTCGTTGATCGAGTAGGTGGCGGCGATGAACTTGACGTCGCCGTTGGAGATCAGGTTCTCGCGCTCGGCGCTGACGGCCTGCTTCCACTCGATCTGGTCCGGCTGGTAGCCGAGCTCCTTGGCGACGTAGGTCGCCACGTCGACGTCGAAGCCCTCGTACTTGCCGTCGGGGGTCTTCAGGCCCATGCCGGGCTGGTCGAACTTGATGCCGATGACGATCTTGTCCGACTTGGTGCCCCCGGAGGCGCCCGCGTCGCTCGCCGTGTCCTTGCTGCCGCCGCCACAGGCGGTCGCCGTCAGCGCGAGGACGACGGCCGTGGCCACTGCCGCGCCGGCCTTGAGAACCTTCATGGTGAACTTCCCTCAGGTGAGACGTTGTTGTACGACGAGCTGGACACGTCGTGTGCGACGGCGTGCGCCGTCGACCGGATCACTACCAGACGCGGGCGTCAGTGGTGCAGGATCTTGGACAGGAAGTCCTTGGCGCGGTCGCTCTTCGGGTTGCTGAAGAACTGCTCGGGGGTGGCCTGTTCGACGATCTTCCCGTCGGCCATGAAGACGACCCGGTTGGCCGCAGAGCGGGCGAAGCCCATCTCGTGCGTGACGACCACCATCGTCATCCCCTCGCGGGCGAGCTGCTGCATGACCTCCAGCACCTCGTTGATCATCTCCGGGTCGAGGGCCGAGGTGGGCTCGTCGAAGAGCATCACCTTCGGGTCCATCGCCAGCGCGCGGGCGATCGCCACGCGCTGCTGCTGGCCGCCGGACAGCTGCGCCGGGTACTTGTCGGCCTGGGAGCCGACGCCCACGCGGTCCAGGAGCGACTTCGCCTTCTCCGCCGCCGCGGCCTGGTCCGTCTTGCGGACCTTCAGCTGACCCAGCATCACGTTCTGCAGCACCGTCTTGTGCGCGAACAGGTTGAACGACTGGAAGACCATGCCCACGTCGGCGCGGAGCCGGGCCAGTTCCCTGCCCTCGGAGGGCAGTTCCTTCCCGTCGACCGTGATGGTCCCCGAGTCGATGGTCTCCAGCCGGTTGATGGTCCGGCACAGCGTCGACTTGCCCGATCCCGAAGGACCGATCACCACGACGACCTCGCCGCGGGCGATGCTCAGATCGATGTCCTGAAGCACGTGCAGCGCGCCGAAGTGCTTGTTGACGTTGCTCAGTACGACCAGGCCGTCCGCGGCGCCAGCCGCGTCCTGCGCGTCCTTGGCCACTGATACTCCGCTCATCGGCTTCTTGCTCCGTCCTCCGTCGGTTGGCAGGACAGTAGTGACGGGGCGCGCACAGCGTCATCACATCTGAGCGAGAATTGAGCATAACGATACGGCCTCGCGACGATACGCTCCGTGCTCTGCCGCCACGGGTGCACGATGTACGCGTACCGGGTGCATAACGGAAGACTCGCCGGGCCGGAACACCCTTGACGTGGGAGTCTTCATCGGCGTGGATGCATGGTGGCCATCCGCCGTCCGAACGGAACCCCAAGAGCGAGAGAAGGAGAGGGGGACGACCATGAGACTGCTGCTCGTCGAGGACGACGACCACGTCGCCGCCGCCCTGTCCGCGATCCTCGCGCGGCACGGCTTCCAGGTCACCCACGCCCGCAACGGCGAGGAGGCCCTCCAGGCGCTGCTGCCCGCCGGGGCCAAACCCTTCGGTGTGGTCCTGCTGGACCTCGGCCTGCCCGACCAGGACGGCTACGAGGTCTGCGGCAAGATCCGCAAGCGCACCAGCACCCCCGTGATCATGGTGACGGCCCGCGGTGACGTCCGCTCCCGCATCCACGGCCTGAACATGGGCGCCGACGACTACGTGGTCAAGCCGTACGACACCGGCGAGCTCCTCGCCCGCATCCACGCCGTCGCCCGGCGCACCGGCACGACCGAGGAGCCCGCCGCCCCCGGCGCGGCCCCCGGTGGCGAACCCGGCCTGGTCCGGTTCGGCCCGGTCGCCGTCGAGCTGCCGACCCGGCGCGTCACCGTCAACGGCACCGACGTCCCCCTCACCCGCAAGGAATTCGACCTCCTGGCCCTGCTCGCACAGCGGCCCGGGGTGGTCTTCCGGCGCGAGCAGATCATCAGCGAGGTCTGGCGCACCAGCTGGGAGGGGACCGGCCGCACCCTTGAGGTCCACGTCGCCTCCCTCCGCTCCAAGCTCGGCATGCCCGCCCTCATCGAGACCGTCCGCGGGGTGGGCTACCGGCTCGTCACCCCGGCCGCGCCCTAGCGGGGCCCCGCCGTGCGCGCCCGCCTGCTCCCGCTCCTCGTCGTCCTGATGGCGGGCGTGCTGCTCGCCCTCGGCTTCCCGCTCGCCGTCAGCCTCGCCGCCGCCCAGCAGCAGAGGGTGGTCGTCGACCGCATCGACGACAGCGCCCGCTTCGCCGCCCTCGCCCAGTTCGTCATCGACGCCGAGGGCTCCGGCGCCACCGGCGCCGACGAGCGGCGCGACACCCTCCAGCTGGAACTCGCCCGCTACCAGGAGCTGTACGGCATCCGCGTCGGCATCTTCTACCGCGACGACAACGCCATGGTCCGCGCCCCCGGCTGGTGGCAGCTGCCCGACTCCGGCGAGGCCCGGCGCTCCTTCGAGGAGGCCCTCGCCGGACGCCGCAGCCACGACCCCGGACAGGTCTGGCCCTGGCAGGTCAACGGCAAACTCCTCGTCGTCTCCCCGGTCGTCCTCGACGGCGACGTGGTCGCCGTCGTCGCCACCGAATCGCCCACCGACCAGATGCGCGCCCGCATCCTGCACGGCTGGCTGCTCATCGCGGCCGGACTCGCCGCCGCCATGCTCGCCGCCTTCGGCGCCGCGCTGCGCCTGACCGGCTGGGTGCTGAGGCCCGTCCGGACCCTGGACGCGGCCGCCCACGGCATCGCCACCGGACGCATGAACTCCCGCGTCGCCGCCGCGAGCGGCCCCCCGGAACTCCGACGCCTGGCCCGCTCGTTCAACGAGATGGCCGACAACGTCGAAGAGGTACTGGAGCAGCAGCGGGCGTTCGTCGCGGACGCCTCCCACCAGCTGCGCAACCCGCTCGCCGCGCTGCTCCTGCGGATCGAGCTCCTCGCCCTCGAACTCCCCGAGGGCAACGAGGAGATCGCCTCCGTGCGCACCGAGGGCAAACGCCTGGCCCAGGTGCTCGACGACCTCCTCGACCTGGCGCTGGCCGAGCACGCCTCCGCCGAGATCAGCCTCACCGACATCGGCGCCCTCGCCGCCGAGCGGGTGGCCTCCTGGCGGCCGTACGCCGAGGAGAAGGGCGTACGGCTCAGCGAGACGGGCCGGTCCGCCGTCACCGGCTGGGCCGACCCCATCGCCCTGTCCAGCGCCCTCGACGCCGTCATCGACAACGCCCTGAAGTTCACCCCCGCCGGCGAGGAGGTCGAGGTGTCGGTCTCCGCGGAGGGCGGCAGCGCCCTCGTCGTCGTCGCCGACCACGGTCCCGGCCTGACGGAGGAGGAGCTCCAGCGGGTCGGCGACCGCTTCTGGCGCAGCGGCCGCCACCAGAACGTCAAGGGCTCCGGGCTGGGCCTGTCCATCTCCCGGGCCCTGCTCGCCACCGGCGGCGGCACCCTCTCCTACGCGAAGAACACCCCGCACGGGCTGCGCGTCACGGTGTCCGTCCCGCGCACCGGTCCGGACGAGACGGCCTGAGCCCTCACCAGGGGAAACCGGCCCGGGCCGGGGCCGAGGCCGTGTACGTCTCGTCCACCGCCCGCAGCTCGAACGCCGCCGCCCGCTCCCGCCCGGCCCGCCCCAGGCGCGGCAGGTACAGGGCGGTCCCGCAGGTGCCGGCCAGGAAGCGGCGGGCGCCGTCCGGCAGGCGGCGGTACAGCTCGTAGTGCCGGACGGGCCCGGCCGCCCGGCGCCAGGACAGGCGGAGCTCGGCTTCCGCGCCCCGGCGGGCCGAGGCGTCGACCCTCAGGTGCGAGGGCGGGGCCGGGTGCCGCCCGGCGGTGGTGTCGCGTACCGACAGGGCTCCGAGCCGCCACGACACCGGCGCCGTACCGCGCGCGGTGATCCGTACGGCGAGGGCGTGCGCGGTCTGCCCGGCCAGCGCCGCGAGGGGGATCCGGGAGGTCCGCCAGCCCCCGGCGCCGCCCGCCGTGCCGGCCCGGAGCCAGGTGTAGGGGACCGGGGCGCCCGGTGCGGCCGGCTCGCGGACGGCCACCCCGAGCTCGACGTCCACCGGGTCCGCGCCGCCCGTGTGGACCAGTTCCGCGACCGTGGAAGGGGTCAGCGGCAGCCGGACGGCGTGCAGGCCGACGGCGGCGGGCGCGGTGAGGGAGCCCGCCACGAGCAGGCTGGAGCCGCCGCGCCAGGCGTCCGCGAAATCCAGGCCGACTTCGGGGCGTTCGCCGTCGGTGTCCACCACCCAGCGGCGCCCGGGGAGCCGGTCCTGGAGCCCGAGATGGCTCCAGGGGGCCTCGGAGACCACCGCGCCGCCCTCGTACCAGCGCAGCCCGTGCCCGGTGTTGAAGGAGCAGGCGAACGGGAGCCCGCTGACGGTGGACCGGTCGGCGACGGCCGACGCCGGCGCCCGCCAGGGCGCGTCGGGCGCGGGGCGGGCGGGGTCCAGGGACTCGCCCGTCCAGAACCGGTCGTCGGCGCGGTGGAAGGCGCCGGGGGAGCGGTCGGCGAGGTGCTCGCGGGTCCACTCCGGCCGGTAGAAGCCGAGGCTGACGACATGGTCGCGCCCGCGCGGCACGATCGCCTCCCAGTCGACCGCGGCGTCCCAGCCCCGGGACTCCACGTCCACGGCCGCCCACAGCTCGTGGCGGGACCGGCCCAGCCGCTCGGCGAGGCCGCCCGAGGCGGCCAGGGACCCGGGCGTCCAGCGGAAGTCCACGAACATCGTGTCCGAGACCCTGCCCGCCCGGTCCTCGAAGAACTCGCGGTTGAGCTCGTCCAGCGCGCCCCGCCAGCCCACCGCGCCGGTGCTGTTCATGGCGTCGTACCAGGTGATGCGCAGGCCGTGCGGCTCACCGGCGGCCCGCAGCGCGCGCAGGAACCCCCGCATCAGGGTGGCCAGCGCGCTGTCCCCGCCGTCCGTCTCGGCGTTGACGAACCAGCCGTCGAACCCGTACGCCGCCGCCACCTCGGCCAGCTTCTCCGCGAGGGGGAAGCGGCCGTCGGCCTCGCGGCGGACCAGGTCCCGGGTCCAGCGCAGGTCGCCGCCGTAGGCGACGGGCGGCAGGAAGACGTTGCCGAGGACCCGGACCCCGTTGCGGTGGGCGGCGTCGACCACGGGCGCGTTGGGCGCGAGGACGAGGCCCTCGCCGGCCGAACCGCCCCAGAACACCAGCTCGTCGAGGTAGGCCCAGTGCGTCAGCGCGTAGGAGTCGGCGCTCGCCGAGCCCTGCGAGGGGTTGCCGGAGGTGGGCCCGAAGGAGACGAGCGAGGTGATCCGGGCCTGGCCCGCGCGGGCGTCCCGGTTCGCCGGGACCGGAGTGAAGCGCGGGGCCAGAGGGACGCTCGCGGTGTTGTGGGCCAGGTCCGGATCCGACGACGGACTCCACTCCCTGAGGGAGCGCCAGACGACGCCCGGCCCGGGGACGCCCGCCGGGAGGGAGTCGGGGAACCAGTAGGAGGCGTACGGGGCCAGGGCCCCGCCCCCCGGGGAGGGGGAGGCGCCGGCCGCGCGGGCGGCCGGGGGCAGCAGGGCGGCCGCACCGGCCCCGGCGCCCAGGGCCAGGACGGTACGGCGCGCCGGAGGTAAGGGGGCGGCGGTACGAGGACCGGCGCCGTTGCCGGGTTCGGACATGCGGGGGCTCCTCGGGGTCGGAGGCGGAGGCGGAGGCGGAGGCGGAGGCGGGGGCGGGGGCGGAGGCGGGGCGGCTCGGGTCAGGCCAGGACGTCGTGCACGCGCAGCACCTCGGTGATGCCGCGCGCGGCCAGCCGGGCCGGGTCCCCGGCGTCCTCCTCCCGTACCGCCGCCGGCCGCACCCCCCGCGCCGCGAGCACCGCCCAGGCCTCGAAGAAGGGACCGCCGGGCGCGCACGCCGAGCGGGGCGAGCCGGCGTCCAGGGCGAGCGCGGTGGACCGTACGGGCGGGCGGTGCTCCCGCCCGCGCAGGGCCCCGGCGATCCGGGCGACGGCGGCCCCGGCGGGTTTGAGCCGGCGTCCGGCGGTGAGCAGGCCCAGCCCGTACTCCAGCTCCGGGAAGTCCGCCAGCTCCCGGGACACGTCGTGCGAGCACCACCAGGTCACCCCCCACAGGCCGGGGCAGTCCAGCGCGGCCGCCAGGGTGGCCTCGGTGAACTCCGCCGCCCCCTCGGGCGGCACCAGCGGCGCCGGCGCCCCGACCTCCTGGAGCCACACCGGGCGGTGCGGGTCCTCGGCCCATGCCTTGGACAGCTCGATCAGGTAGGCGGCGTGCTGTTCGGTGGCCGTCCCGGTGGGGCCGTGGCGCTGCGCGGTGCCGTTGAACACCCACGAGTGCACGGCCGTGGCCGCGCCCAGCCGGGCCGCCTGCGCGGGGGTGAAGGGGTGCCCGTCCCGGTACCAGACGGCGTCGTACTCGGCGTGCAGGTGGAACCGGCCCGGCGCGCCCTCCTCGCAGGCGGCCAGCATCCGCTCCAGCCACCGCCCGGCCTGGGCGGCGGTGATCCGGTCGGGGTCGGGGTGGGGGTCGTCGGAGAACTGGTTGACCTCGTTGCCGACGGTCATGCCCAGGAAGTTCGGCCGTCCGGACAGGGCCCCGGCCAGGGTGCGCAGGTACTCCTCCTGGCCGGCCGTCACGTCCGGATCCGTGAACAGGCCCCGGCGGTGCCAGGTCCGGGTCCAGGCGGGCAGGAAGTCGAAGCTGGAGAGGTGCCCCTGGAGGCCGTCCACGGCCACGTCGAGCCCCCGCTCGGCGGCCGCGTCGGCGAGCGCGACGAGCTGTTCGACGGCGCGCGGCCGGATCAGGGTCCGGTTGGGCTGGAAGAGCGGCCACAGCGGGAAGACCCGTACGTGGTCCAGGCCGAGCGCGGCGACCGAGTCCAGGTCGGCCCGGACCTCGTCCAGGTCGAAGTCCAGCCAGTGGTGGAACCAGCCCCGGGTCGGGGTGTAGTTCACGCCGAAGCGCACGGCGCGGGGGCGGGCGGCGCGGTCCATGAGGAGTCCCGGAGTCCAAGGGGAATTCGCCGGACACCCACAAACTGCCGGGGCTGTCCGGAGGAAGTCAACAGGGCCTCCGAGGGCCTCCGTGGGCCTTCGGCCGGATTCCGGCGGGCGGTGACTCGTGGGCTCCGGCCGTCGCGGCGGAAGGGCGGCGGGCCGGTGAACCCGTCGCCGCTCGTGCGGTTCGGTACGGGCGCGCGCGTACCGGCTCGGGAGGTTCAAGCCGCTCCGGGGGGCGTGGCGGCCCGCCGCCGGGGCGGACGACCGGGGCCGGATCGCGTACCGTCCGGCCAACGCGGTCCACGTCGACCACGTCGACCCCGCCACCGAGGGATGAGGCAGGCACGGCCATGGCGCGCAGACCCACCATCAAGGACATCGCCCGCCGGGCCGGGGTGTCGGAGAGCGCCGTCTCCTTCGCGCTGAACGGCAGACCGGGCGTCTCCGAGGACACCCGCGCCCGGATCCGCCGGGTCGCGGAGGAGCTGGGCTGGCGGCCCAACAGCGCCGCCCGGGCCCTGTCCGGCGAACGCTCCGGCGCCGTCGGACTGGTGCTGGCCCGTCCCGCGCACACCCTCGGTGCCGAGGCCTTCTTCCTGCGCCTGGTCTCCGGCATACAGGAGGTGCTCTCGGCCGCCGGGACGGCCCTGCTCTTCCAGGTGGTCGAGGACGTCGAGGCCGAATGCGCCGTCTACCGCCGCTGGTGGGCCGAGCGCCGGGTGGACGGGGTCCTCGTCGTCGACCCCCGCACCACGGACCCGCGCCCGGCCCTGCTGACCCGGCTGGGACTGCCGGCGGTGGTGATAGGCGGCGGCGCGGGCGACGTGACCGACGGCGCCGGAACGGACGGTGCCGGAACCGGTGGTGCGGTGACGGACGGTGCCGTGACGGGCGGTGCGGTGACCGACGGTGCCTTGACGGGCGGCGGGGGCACGGCCGCCGTGGGCGGGCCCGGCGTCGGCCGGGAGCCCGGTCCTGGCCCCGGCCCCGGTCCTGGCCCCGGTCCTGGCCCTGGCCCTGGCCCCGGCCCCGGCCCCGGCCCTGGCACCGAGCCTGGCCCTGGCACCGGCCTCGGCCCTGGCCCCGACCCCGGGCCCGGCGGCGGCCGGGAGCCTGACTCTGGCTCCGGCCCCGGCCCCGGCCCCGGCCCCGGCCCCGGCCCCGACCTTGGCTCTGGCCCCAGGCCTGGCGGCGGCCCCGGCCCCGGCCCAGGCTCTGGCCCCGGCCCCGGCCCCGACCTTGGCTCTGGCCCCGGGCCCGGCGGCGGCCAGGAGCCCGGTGCCGGCCCCGGCCCCGGATCCGGGCCGGACGGCCGGGCCGGGGACGGTGGGCGGGCCGGGCTCGCGGTGGTGCGGGCGGATGACGCCCGGGCTATGGCCGAGGTCCTGGGCCACCTCCACGGGCTCGGCCACCGGCGCATCGTCCACATCGCCGGCCTGCCCGGCCTCGCCCACACCGCCCGCCGGATCGCCGCGCTGCGCGCCGAGGCCGCACGGCTCGGGATACCGCCCGGCCGGGTGCGCTCGGTGCCCACGGACTACTCCGACGCCGAGGGCGCGGCCGCCACCCGCCGGGTCCTCGCCGAGCCCGAGCCGCCCACGGCCCTGGTCTACGACAACGACGTGATGGCGGTGGCGGGCAGCGCGGTCGCCGCCGGACTGGGGATCCCGGTGCCCGGGCGGCTCTCCATCGTCGCCTGGGACGACTCGGCCCTGTGCCGGGTCACGAACCCGCCGCTGACCGCCCTGGTCCGGGACACCGCCGGGTTCGGCCGGCTCGCCGCCGAGGAACTGCTCTCCGTCCTCGCCGGCGCCCCGCCCCGGGTCCGGGAGAGCGAGCTGCCCCGGCTGGAACCCCGCGGGAGTACGGCCCCGCCGCCGGCCGCATACTGAGATCCGACCCCTTTTCAGGAGTGCTCCCGTGACCACCCCCACCTCAGCCTTCCCCACCCCGCGCGCGGCCACGGCGGCGTCCGCCGCGGCCGAGGCCGACGGCCCGACCGTGGCCATCGACATCGGGGGGACGAAGATCGCCGGGGCGCTGGTCCACCCCGACGGCTCGATGACCGCCGCCACCCGCCGCCCGACCCCGCGCGCGACGGACCCGGAGGCCGTGATGGCGGCCGTCACCGAGGTGATCGCCGAACTGTCCGGAGCCCCCCAGTGGGAGCGGGCCGTCCGCTGCGGCATCGGCAGCGCCGGCCCGGTCGACACCTCGCGGGGCACGGTCAGCCCGGTCAACATCGGCGCCTGGCGCGGCTTCCCCGTCCAGGAGCGGGTCGCCGCCGAACTGGGCGCCCGGGGGGCCCGAGTCCCGGTCGTCCTCGCGGGCGACGGGGTGGCCATGACCGCGGCCGAGCACTGGCTCGGCGCCGCCCGGGGGTACGCGAACGCCCTGTGCATGGTGGTCTCCACCGGTGTCGGGGGCGGCCTCGTCCTGAACGACCGGCTCCACGCCGGCCCCACCGGCAACGCCGGCCACATCGGCCACATCAGCGTCGCCTTCGACGGCGAGCCCTGCGTCTGCGGAGGCCGCGGCTGCGTCGAATCCCTCGCCTCCGGCACCGCCATCGCCCGCTGGGCCCGCGACCAGGGCTGGACCGGCCCCGACCCGACGGCGGCGGGCGTCGCCGCCTCCGCCGGGGCGGGCGACCCGGTGGCGCTGGCCGCATTCGACCGCGCCGGGCGCGCCCTGGCCGCCGCCATCGCGGCCACCGCCACCCTGGTCGAGACCGACATCGCGGTGATCGGCGGCGGGGTCGCCGCCAGCGGGGACACCCTCTTCGGACCGGTCCGGCGCCACCTCGCCTCGTACGCCACCCTGTCCTTCGTCCAGGACCTGCGGGTCGTCCCGGCCGCGCTCGGCACCCACGCCGGGATCATCGGCGCGGCGGCCGCCGCGATGATGCTGGCGCCCGCCGGCTGACGGCGCGGGCTACGGCTTGACCGAGCGGTAGTACCGCCGGGCCCCCTCGTGCAGGTCCAGCGGGTCGGTGTAGATCGCCGTCCTCAGGTCCACCAGCTGCGCCGCGTGCACCTCGTGCCCGATCCGGTCCCGGCTCAGGATCACCGTCCGGGTGAACTGCTCCGTCAGCCGGGCGTCCGTCCCCTCCTTGGTGACCAGCAGGTTCGGGACGGCCAGCGTGGCCACCGACGAGGTGTTGCGGGCCCGCGCGTACGCGTCCTGCGGCATCACCGCCGCCCGGTAGTACCGCGCGGGGCTCCCGCTGGCCTGGAGCTGCTCCACCAGGTCGCCGAGCTGGACGAGCCGGATGTCGAAGCGCTCCGACAGCTCGCGCACCGCGTTCGTCGGGAGCCCGCCCGACCAGAAGAAGGCGTCGATCCGCCCCGCCTGCAGCTCCGCCGGCATGGTGTCGATGCCGATGGCGACCGGGGTGATGTCGTGGGCCGGGTCCAGCTTGGCCGCCCGCAGCAGCCGGTCCGAGACCAGCCGCACCCCCGAGCCCTCCTGGCCGACCGCGACCCGCTTGCCCCGCAGGTCACGGGCAGACTGCACCGGCGACCCGGCGGGCACGACCAGCTGGACGTAGTCGTCGTAGAGCCGGGCGCACCCGCGCAGCTGCTCCGCGCCCGGCTTCCCGTCGGCCCGGTACTTGGCGACCGCGTCCGCCGTCGCGATGGTGAAGTCGGCCTCGCCCGAGGCCACCCGCTGGAGGTTCTGCTGGGAGCCCTCACTGGGCTCCAGCCGGACCTTGACCCCGGGCATGTCCTGCGCGAGGGCCTGCTCCAGCAGCTGCCCGTAGCGGTGGTAGACGCCGGTACGGACACCCGTGCTGAAGGTGAGCCGCCCCGTGAGCGCGGGCTCCCCGAAGGGCCGCAGCCACCACAGCAGCACCCCGGCCAGGGCCAGTACGGCGGCCAGCCCCACGAGGAGGCGGCGCGGGGTGACACGGGGTGGTACGAGGGGCATGCCCGCGATCCTCCCACCCGCCCGCCCGTCCTGTCACGGGCCGCCCGCCCGTCCCGTCACGGCCGGCCCGCCGCGCCCGGGGCCGCCCGGCCGCCCGGCCCCGGGCCTCCGCCGGAGGGGGGACGGGGGGCCGTCCGGCACCGCCTACCCTTGTTGCATGACCAGCAGCAGCGACCGGAGCCCGGCAGTGGTGGACCCCAAGGGAACTTACGAGGTGCGCACCTACGGGTGCCAGATGAACGTGCACGACTCCGAGCGACTCTCCGGTCTGCTGGAGGACGCCGGCTACGTCCGGGCCCCCGAGGGCTCCGACGGCGACGCCGACGTGGTCGTCTTCAACACCTGCGCGGTGCGCGAGAACGCCGACAACAAGCTGTACGGCAACCTCGGCCGCCTCGCCCCGATGAAGACCAAGCGCCCCGGCATGCAGATCGCCGTCGGCGGCTGCCTCGCCCAGAAGGACCGCGACACCATCGTCAAGAAGGCCCCCTGGGTCGACGTGGTCTTCGGCACGCACAACATCGGCAAGCTGCCCGTCCTCCTGGAGCGCGCCCGCGTCCAGGAGGAGGCCCAGATCGAGATCGCCGAGTCGCTGGAGGCCTTCCCCTCCACCCTGCCGACCCGCCGCGAGTCCGCGTACGCCGCCTGGGTCTCCATCTCCGTCGGCTGCAACAACACCTGCACCTTCTGCATCGTCCCGGCGCTGCGCGGCAAGGAGGAGGACCGCCGTCCCGGCGACATCCTCGCCGAGGTGGAGGCGCTGGTCGCCGAGGGCGTCTCGGAGATCACCCTGCTCGGCCAGAACGTCAACGCGTACGGCTCCGACCTGGGCGACCGCGAGGCCTTCAGCAAGCTGCTGCGCGCCTGCGGGCAGATCGAGGGCCTGGAGCGGGTCCGCTTCACCTCCCCGCACCCGAAGGACTTCACCGACGACGTCATCGCCGCCATGGCCGAGACCCCGAACGTGATGCCGCAGCTGCACATGCCGCTCCAGTCGGGTTCGGACCCGGTCCTGCGGGCCATGCGCCGGTCCTACCGGCAGGAGCGTTTCCTCGGGATCATCGAGAAGGTCCGCGCCGCCATCCCGCACGCCGCGATCTCCACCGACATCATCGTGGGCTTCCCCGGGGAGACGGAGGAGGACTTCCAGCAGACGATGCACGTGGTCCGCGAGGCCCGCTTCGCCAGCGCCTTCACCTTCCAGTACTCCAAGCGCCCCGGCACCCCGGCCGCCGAGATGGACGGGCAGATCCCCAAGGAGGTCGTCCAGGACCGCTACATGCGCCTGGTCGCCCTCCAGGAGGAGATCTCCTGGGAGGAGAACAAGAAGCAGGTCGGCCGCACCCTGGAGGTCATGGTCGCCGAGGGCGAGGGCCGCAAGGACGGCGCCACCGCCCGCCTCTCGGGCCGCGCCCCCGACAACCGCCTGGTCCACTTCACCAAGCCGGACGAGGAGGTCCGCCCGGGCGACGTGGTGACCGTGGAGATCACCTACGCGGCCCCGCACCACCTGCTGGCCGAGGGCCCGACCACCGCCGTGCGCCGCACCCGCGCGGGCGACGCCTGGGAGAAGCGCAACGCCGCCCCCGCCCAGCCCCAGGGCGTCATGCTCGGCATCCCCACCCTCGGCGTCCCGGCCCCGCTGCCGGTGGCGACCTCGGGCTGCGCGATCGACTGACCCCGGACTGACCCAGGGCCGCTCCCGGACCGGCCCCGGACCGGCCCGGGATCCTTCCCGGCACCGGCGCGGCGGGCCACCGGCCGCCGCGCCGGGACGTCTGGCCCGATCGGCACGACAGCGCCTAGGCTGCGGATCATGCTCGTAGCCGCCGCCGTCTGCCCCGCCCCGCCGCTCCTCGTGCCGGAGGTCGCCGCCGGCGCCGCCGCCGAGCTCGACGGGGCCCGTACCGCCTGTTCCGACGCGCTCGCCGTGCTGGCCGCCTCCCGGCCCGACGTGCTGGTCGTGGTCGGCAGCGCCGACGCCGACCACCAGGGGACGTACCCGCAGGGCTCCCGGGGCGGCTTCCACGGCTTCGGCGTCGACGCCGAGGTCCGTCTCGGGGAGGGCGAGGAGGGGCCGCGCCCGCTGCCCGCCTCCCTCGCCGTCGGCGCCTGGCTGCTGGGCCGCGCGCGGTGGGGCGCCGCCCCCGTCGAGGGGCTCGCCGTCGCCGAGTCCCTGGAGGCCGGCCGCTGCCTGGAGACCGGCCGCGAGCTCGCCGCCGCCGACGAGCGGGTCGCCCTGCTGGTCATGGGCGACGGCAGCGCCTGCCGCACCCTGAAGGCCCCGGGCTACCTCGACGACCGCGCCGCCGCCTTCGACGCCGCCGCCGGCCGCGCCCTGGGCGCCGCCGACACCGGTGCGCTGGCCGCGCTGGACCCCGTACTCGCCGCCGAGCTCCAGGCGGCCGGACGGGCCCCCTGGCAGGTTCTGGCGGGCGCTGCCGAGGGCGCGGGCCTGGGCGGGCGGCTCCTGTACGAGGACGCCCCCTACGGGGTCGGCTACTTCGTGGCCGCCTGGTCCTGACCCCGGCGCACCGCCGGGCGTGACGGCGTACGGCGAAGGGGCGCGGGACCCTCGGTCCCACGCCCCTTGATCCCGGCGCGCCGCTCCTCGGCGGCGCCCTGCCTCAGGAAGCCGCCGGCGGCGTCGGCCCGCCGGGGGCGTCCTTGTGCGCGACCTTGCCCAGGGCGTCCTTCGCCTTGTCCGTACCGGTCGTGATCCGGTCGCTGTACTTGCCATGGGTCTTGGAGTCCACGACCTTGGCGACCTTGTCCAGGCCCTCGCCGATCTTCCCCTCGTGCTTCTGTGCGAGATCGCCGACCTTCTCCTTGGCCGGGGCGAGCTTGGCCTTCAGATTGTCGAGCAGGCCCATGGGTCACCTTCCTGGGGTCCCCCCGGACGGAGCCCGGGGAAGCGGTGGCTAGGTACGGGCGCCCTCGCCGGTCTCGCTGTCCGCGGCCACCTCCGCCGACTGCTGCTTCGGGATCTCCACGGCGGCCTCCGCCTCGGGAGCCCCGGTCGCAGCCGCCTCGGCCTGCCCGGCCCCACCGGCCGGGCAGGTTTCCGCGGCCGGCGTCTCCGCCGGGGCGGTCTCGGCGGAGACCTGTTCGGTCACTGCCTCGTCCTTACGGCGAAAAATCCGGTCAAAAACGCCCATGTCTACTCCCATAACGTTACTCGTGCGGGTGAAGTTCCGCTGTGGCCGGACCGGCCTCCACCAGATGTGCGCCAGGCGCGCGCCGGGCCGGAACCTCTTCAGGGCAACGACCCCGGACACACCCCGTCACCTCACCCGATCGGGTACACGCTGCGGGGTTTGCGAGACTGTGTCGGTGAGGAATGCAGCCCCCGCCCCGCGGGTCATCGCCGTCGTCGGTCCCACCGCGGCCGGAAAGTCCGACCTGGGCGTCGCCCTGGCCCGCCACTTCGACGGCGAGGTCGTCAACGCCGACTCCATGCAGCTCTACCGGGGGATGGACATCGGCACCGCCAAGCTGACGATGGACGAGCGCGGCGGGGTCCCCCACCACCTCCTCGACGTCTGGGACGTCACCGAGACCGCCAGCGTCGCCGAGTACCAGCGCCTCGCCCGCGCCGAGATCGACAAGCTCCTCGCCCAGGGCCGCACCCCGGTCCTCGTCGGCGGGTCCGGCCTCTACGTCCGCGGCGCCCTCGACGCCATGGAGTTCCCCGGCACCGACCCGGAGGTCCGTGCCCGGCTGGAGGAGGAGGCCGCCCAGCACGGCCCCGGCGCCCTGCACGCCCGCCTCGCCGCCGCCGACCCGGCCGCGGCCGCCGCGATCCTCCCCGGCAACTCCCGCCGCATCGTCCGGGCACTCGAAGTGATCGAGATCACCGGCAAGCCCTTCACCGCCAACCTGCCCGGCCACGAGTCGGTCTACGACACCGTCCAGATCGGCGTCGACGTCGCCCGCCCCGAGCTCGACGAGCGCATCGCGACGCGCGTCGACCGCATGTGGGAGGCCGGCCTGGTCGACGAGGTCCGCGCCCTGGAGGCGCGGGGGCTGCGCGAGGGCATCACCGCCTCCCGGGCCCTCGGCTACCAGCAGGTACTGGCCGCCCTCGCCGGCGAGTGCACCGAGGACGAGGCCCGGGCCGAGACCGTGCGGGCCACCAAGCGCTTCGCCCGCCGCCAGGACTCCTGGTTCCGCCGCGACCCCCGCGTCCACTGGCTCAGCGGAGCCGCCGCCGACCGGGGGGAACTCCCCCGACTCGCGCAGTCGTTGGTCGAACGAGCGGTCACAGCCTGATCACGTGATGGCATCGGGACGCCCCGAGCGCCCGTCACGGGCCCGGGACCGTGCCATCATCAAACTTCTGAACAGTGGCGTGCGGAGTCCGAAGTGGGGAGGGCGCGTGGCTATGGAGGCCGGCCCTCGGCGAGACACCGGGCGGGACGACACCGAGCGGGAAACGGACGTGAACCCGTCCGCTCTGCCCGCGACGGCCGGCGAGCCCGCGGGCCCCGGCGCGCCGGGAGCCCCCGGCGGCCCGGACGGCCCCGGCGGTCTCGGCCTGCCCGCCGACCCCGCGCGGCTGACCCCCGACGGCCCCGACGCCCCCGAGCCCGGCACCGAGGCCGCCGCCGGCCCGGCCGTCGAGGTCGAGCTGCGGCCCCAGCGCAGACTGCGCATCTGGCAGATCGCCCCCATCGTGATGCTGGCCGCCGCCGGCTCCCTGATGTTCGCCTTCCCGCTCGCCTTCGAGTTCGGCGACGGCGGCGCCGTCGTCGCCATGCTCGGCTTCCTCATCAGCTCCTGCGCGGGTGGCTGGGGCATGATGGCCGCGCGCCGTGTCGGCTACTCCTGGCCCGGGCTTCCGTCCCGGGGCAGCGGCCGCCGCCCCGACTGGCGGATCGCCGCGCTGTACGCGCTGGTCGCGCTCGTCGTCGTCGCGCTGGCCGTCTACCGGGTGGCCCGGCTGCGCTGACCGGCGCGGACACGGCGGCGACCGCCTCCCGGACGCACGCCGCCCACATGCCGAACCCGTCGGCCGGGGCCGAGGCCCGCTCGGTACGATGGGCTCGTGACGCACACCACCCTCCCCTTCCTCAAGGGCCACGGGACCGAGAACGACTTCGTGATCGTCCCCGACCCGGACAACGCCGTCGAACTGCCGCCCACCGCCGTCGCCGCCCTGTGCGACCGCCGGGCCGGCATCGGGGCGGACGGTGTGCTGCACGTCGTGCGCTCCGCCGCCCACCCCGAGGCCGCGCACCTGGCCGACGAGGCCGAGTGGTTCATGGACTACCGCAACAGCGACGGCTCCGTCGCCGAGATGTGCGGCAACGGCGTACGCGTCTTCGCCCGCTACCTCCACCACGCCGGACACGTCGAGCCCGGCGACTTCGCGGTCGCCACCCGGGGCGGGGTCAAGCAGGTCCACCTCGCGAAGACGGGCGACGTCACGGTCTCCATGGGCAGCGCCCTGCTCCCCGAGGGAGAGGTCACCGTCTCCGTCGGCGAGCGCTCCTGGCCCGCGCGGAACGTGAACATGGGGAACCCGCACGCCGTCGCGTTCGTTGAAAGCCTCGACGACGCCGGCGACCTGTACAGCCCCCCGCCCTTCAGCCCGGCCTCCGCCTACCCCACCGGGGTCAACGTCGAGTTCGTCGTCGACCGCGGCCCGCGGCACGTGGCCATGCGCGTCCACGAGCGCGGTTCCGGCGAGACCCGCTCCTGCGGGACGGGCGCCTGCGCCGTCGCCGTGGCCGCGATCCGCCGTGACGGCGCCGACCCCGCCGTCACCGGTGAGCCCGTCTCGTACACGGTTGACCTTCCCGGCGGTACCCTCGTCATCACCGAACACCCCGACGGTCGCATCGACATGACCGGACCGGCCGTCATCGTGGCCTCCGGCGAGTTCGAAGCGGACTGGCTCACCGAAACGGCTTTCGCCTGAAGGTTCCCTCTCATGGGTGATCCGTTTCACGCTGAGCGAGAGGCGGACTGCGCCACGTGGTGGGGTCGGTAACATCAGGCACCGGCCCTGAGGGCTCACCCCATGCCCGCCACCGCCGGTCGAAGCCGCCGGAGGTGCCCATGAGTGCAGAGGCCACGAACCCCGAAGCACATGCCGAAGTGCGCCCTGAGCTGCGCAGACGTGGCCGGACCCGGCTCGATCTACGCCGCCTGGGCCGTGCCGCCCTGCTCGGGCCCGCGTCCCGGGACCGACTCCCGGACGCCATCGGACACGTAGCAGAAGCGCACCGCGCCCACCACCCGGACGCGGACCTGTCCATCCTGCGCCGTGCGTATCTCCTGGCGGAGTCCTCGCACCGCGGCCAGATGCGCAAGAGCGGTGAGCCGTACATCACACACCCGCTCGCCGTCACGCTCATCCTGGCCGAACTCGGCGCCGAGACCACCACCCTGACGGCCTCCCTGCTGCACGACACCGTCGAGGACACCGAAGTGACCCTCGATCAGGTCCGCGCCGAGTTCGGCGACGAGGTCGCCTTCATCGTCGACGGCGTCACCAAGGTCGAGAAGATCGACTACGGCGCCGCCGCCGAACCCGAGACCTTCCGCAAGATGCTCGTCGCCACCGGCAACGACGTCCGCGTCATGTCCATCAAACTCGCCGACCGGCTGCACAACATGCGCACCCTCGGCGTGATGCGCCCCGAGAAACAGGCCCGCATCGCCAAGGTCACCCGCGACGTCCTGATCCCGCTCGCCGAACGCCTCGGCGTCCAGGCCCTCAAGACCGAACTGGAAGACCTCGTCTTCGCGATCCTGCACCCCGAGGAGTACGAGCGCACCCGCGCGCTCATCGCCTCCCACGCCGGCGCCGACGACCCCCTCCTCGCCATCGCCGAGTCCGTACGCACCGTCCTGCGCGACGCCGGCATCGCCGCCGAGGTGCTCGTCCGCCCCCGGCACTTCGTCTCCGTCCACCGCATCTCCCGCACCCGCGGCGAGCTGCGCGGCCCCGACTTCGGACGCATCCTCGTCCTCGTCGGCGAGAACGCCGACTGCTACGCGGTCCTCGGCGAGCTCCACACCTGCTTCACCCCGGTCATCTCGGAGTTCAAGGACTTCATCGCCGTCCCGAAGTTCAACCTCTACCAGTCGCTGCACACCGCCGTCGCCGTCCCCGAGGGGTACGTCGCCGAAGTCATCGTCCGCACCCGGCAGATGCACCGCGTCGCCGAGGCCGGCGTGGTCGCCCTCGGCAACCCCTACGCCACCGGCGAGGGCGCCGACAGCGAGGACGAGCGCGTCGACCCCACCCGGCCCGGCTGGCTCTCCCGGCTCCTCGACTGGCAGCAGTCCGCGCCCGACCCCGACACCTTCTGGACCGGGCTGCGCGCCGAGCTCGCCCAGGACCGCGAGATCACCGTCTACCGCGCCGACGGCGGCACCCTGGCCCTGCCCGCCGGGGCCAGCTGTATCGACGCCGCCTACGCGCAGCACGGCGAGGCGGCCCACGGCTGTATCGGCGCCCGCGTCAACGGGCGCCTCACCTCCCTCTCCGCCACCCTCTCCGACGGGGACACCGTCCAGCTCCTGCTCGCCCAGGACGCCTCCTCCGGGCCCGCCGCCGACTGGCTGGGCCACGCCAGGACCCCGGCCGCCCGGATCGCCATCAGCGGCTGGCTCCAGGCCCACCCCGACGGGCCGGTGCCCGCCACCGCCGCCCCCCGCGCCCCGCTGTCGGTGCCCGGGCTGCGCGGGGGCGGGGGCAACGCCGTCGCCGACCTCCCCGACGCCCACGTCCGCCTCGCCGGCTGCTGCACCCCCGTACCGCCCGACGCGGTCGCCGGGTTCGTCGTCCGGGGCGGGGCCGTCACCGTGCACCGCGTCCACTGCCCGGCCGTCGCGCAGATGCGCTCCCTGGGCCGCACCTCCGTCGCCGTACACTGGCGGGCCACCGCCGACTGCCGGGTCACCCTGCTCGCTGAATCGTTCGGCCGCCCGCACCTGCTGGCCGATCTCACCGAGGCCATCGCCCGCCAGGGGGTCGAGGTGGTCTCCGCCACCGTGGAGCCGCCCGTGGAGCAGCGGGTCCGGCACAGCTACACCCTCCACCTGCCCGACGCCTCGGTACTGCCCGCCCTGATGCGGGCCATGCGGGACGTGCCCGGCGTGTACGACGTCGGCCGGGCCTGAGGGGGCCTGAGGGGGGCCGGGGGGCGGGGGGCCGCAGGGGGAGTCTCGTTCGGGTGGATCCGTCGCGCGCCGCGCGCGGGCCCGCCGCGGGCGCTGGTAAGCGGTGGTGGATGCAGCTCTCCTCCCCGCGCCTGCGCGCCGCCCTGCTCGCCGCGGCCTCCCTCACCCTCGTCGCCGCCGTGCTGCCCCCGCCGAAGCCGCTCGGCATCGGCGACCGGCTCTTCCCCGAGCTCGGCAACCCCGGGTACGACGTCCTCTCGTACGACCTGTCCCTCACGTACAAGGACAACCGCAGCCCCCTCGACGCGGTGACCACCCTCGAAGCCCGGACCCTCGCCCCGCTGGAGCGGGTCAACCTGGACTTCACCCACGGGACGGTGGCCTCCGCCGAGGTCAACGGCGAGCCCGCGCGGTTCGAGAGCGCCGGGGAGGACCTCGTCCTGACCCCCGCCCGACCCATCGCCGCGAACACGCCGCTGCGGATCACCGTCCGGCACACCAGCGACCCGCGCGGTTCGGCCGACGGAGGCTGGGTCACCACCGAGGACGGCCTGGCCATGGCCAACCAGGCCGACGCCGCGCACCGCGTCTTCCCCTGCAACGACCACCCGGCCGACAAGGCGTACTTCACCTTCCGGGTCACCGTCCCCGAGGGCTACACGGCCGTGGCCAACGGCATCCCCGGCGCCCTCCCGGCCGCCCGCGCCGGGGGCGCGGCCCAGTGGACGTACCGGACCCTGCACCCGATGGCCACCGAGCTGGCCCAGGTCTCCATCGGCCGCTCCGCCGTCCTGCACCGCACCGGACCGCACGGGCTGCCCGTGCGCGACGTGGTCCCGGCCGCCGACCGGGAACGGCTCGAACCCTGGCTGGCCAGGACCCCCGGGCACATCGCGTGGATGGAGGAGCGGGTCGGCCGCTACCCCTTCGAGAACTACGGGGTGCTGATCGCCCGGGCCCGCACCGGCTTCGAGCTGGAGACGCAGACCCTGTCGCTCTTCGAGAACGGCCTCTTCGCGGGGGAGAAGGAGGGCTACCCCGCGTGGTACGTGGAGGCGATCATGGTCCACGAGTTGGCCCACCAGTGGTTCGGCGACAGCGTCACCCCGCGCACCTGGTCCGACCTGTGGCTCAACGAAGGACACGCCACCTGGTACGAGGCCCTGTACGCGGACGGGCTCGGCAAGTACTCCCTGGAGCGGCGCATGCGCGAGGCGTACCAGCGCTCCGACCAGTGGCGGGCGGCCGGCGGCCCCCCGGCGGCCCCGAAGGCGGCGGCCCCCGGCCAGAAGATCGGACTGTTCCGGCCGGTGGTCTACGACGGCGCGGCGCTGATCCTCTACGCCCTGCGGGAGGAGATCGGCGCGGCCGCCTTCGACCGGGTCGAGCGGCGCTGGGTGGCGGAGCACAAGGACGGTACGGCCGGCACCGAGGACTTCGTACGCCTGGCCTCGCAGGAGGCCGGACGCGACCTCTCGGCCTTCCTGCGGCCCTGGCTGTACGGGGAGAAGACCCCCGCGATGCCCGGCCACCCGGACTGGAGCGCCCCGGCGGCCGGAAAGACGGCCGCCGGAAAGACGGCACCCGGAAAAACGGTATGACGGCCCGCGAACGGGCATGTCACCATCGACGAGGCCGGCGACGGGGCGGTCCGGGGAATCCCCGGACGGGGTCCCGCGTTGGACGTGACAGAGAATGTCACGCACGGCGGTACCTTTGGCCCTAGCCGGCGCGCACGCAATCGAATCGACGTAAGGATCCAATGACCTCCTCTTCATCCCCTTCCCAGGACCCGCGGGACGCGCAGGACGTGCGGGACTCGCAGAGCTTCACCGAGAGCCTTCGGGCCGATGCCCTGATGGAAGAGGACGTCGCCTGGAGCCACGCGATCGACGGAGACCGGGACGGCGACCAGTTCGACCGCTCCGAGCGCGCGGCCCTGCGCCGCGTGGCGGGCCTGTCCACCGAGCTCGAGGACGTCACCGAGGTCGAGTACCGCCAGCTCCGCCTGGAGCGGGTCGTCCTCGTCGGTGTCTGGACCTCCGGCACGGTGGGCGACGCCGAGAACTCCCTCGCGGAACTCGCGGCCCTCGCCGAGACGGCGGGCGCCCTCGTCCTCGACGGTGTCATCCAGCGCCGCGACAAGCCCGACCCGGCCACCTTCATCGGTTCCGGCAAGGCCCGCGAGCTGCGCGACATCGTGCTGGAGAGCGGCGCCGACACCGTCGTCTGCGACGGCGAGCTCAGCCCCGGCCAGCTCATCGCCCTCGAAGACGTCGTCAAGGTCAAGGTCGTCGACCGGACCGCCCTCATCCTGGACATCTTCGCCCAGCACGCCAAGTCCCGAGAGGGCAAGGCGCAGGTCGCCCTCGCGCAGATGCAGTACATGCTGCCCCGTCTGCGCGGCTGGGGTCAGTCGCTGTCCCGGCAGATGGGCGGCGGCGGCGGTGGCGGCATGGCCACCCGAGGCCCCGGTGAGACCAAGATCGAGACCGACCGGCGCCGCATCCGCGAGAAGATGGCGAAGATGCGCCGGGAGATCGCCGAGATGAAGACCGGCCGCGACATCAAGCGGCAGGAACGGCGCCGCAACAAGGTGCCCTCGGTCGCCATCGCCGGCTACACCAACGCCGGCAAGTCCTCCCTGCTCAACCGTCTCACCGGCGCGGGCGTCCTGGTGGAGAACGCGCTGTTCGCCACCCTCGACCCCACCGTGCGCCGCGCCGAGACCCCGTCCGGCCGGGTCTACACCCTGGCCGACACCGTGGGCTTCGTCCGGCACCTGCCCCACCACCTCGTCGAGGCGTTCCGCTCCACGATGGAGGAGGTCGGCGACTCCGACCTCATCCTGCACATCGTGGACGGCTCGCACCCGGCGCCGGAGGAGCAGCTGGCGGCCGTCCGCGAGGTCATCCGCGAGGTCGGCGCGGTCAACGTGCCCGAGATCGTGGTGGTCAACAAGGCCGACGCCGCGGACCCGCTGGTCCTGCAGCGCCTGCTGCGCATCGAGCGGCACTCCATCGCCGTCTCGGCCCGTACCGGCCAGGGCATCGAGGAACTCCTCGCGCTCATCGACAGCGAGCTGCCGCGGCCGGCCGTCGAGGTGGAGGCCCTGGTGCCGTACACCCGCGGCGGGCTGATCGCCCGGGCGCACGCCGAGGGTGAGGTGATCTCCGAGGAGCACACCCCGGAGGGCACCCTCCTCAAGGCGCGCGTCCACCGGGAACTCGCGGCGGAACTGGCGCCGTACGTCCCCGCCAAGCAGTAACGCCGCCCGGCACGACCGAGGGCCCTCCGCACCTGCGGAGGGCCCTCGGTCTTCGCGCGCCCGCCCGTCGGCGGGCCGGCGCTCAGCGCTTGAACTTGGCGCTTACCGCGTCGTAGATCCCCTTGGCCTCGGGCCCCAGCTTCGGGCCGGCCAGCCAGCCCGCCTTCGCCGGGCCGATCGAGGTGTTCGACACCAGCGCCGGCTTGCCGTCGGCGCCCGTGGCGACCCAGCCGCCGCCGGAGGAGCCGCCCGTCATCGTGCAGCCGATGCGGTACATCACCGGGTCACCCTGGTGCAGGGCCAGGCGTCCCGGCTTGTCCGTGCACTGGAACGCCTTCTGGCCGTCGAACGGGGCCGCCGCCGGGTAACCCGTCGCCGTCATGCCCGTGATCTTCGGCACCGCCGGGGCGTTGAACTCCACCGGGAGCGCCGTACCGACCGTCTCCTCCAGGGACTTGCCGTTGCCGCCCTTCTCCGGGGTCACGTGCAGCACCGCGAAGTCGTACGGGGCGCCCGCGCCGCCCGTCGGACCGCCGGTCGCGATCCACTGGTCGGAGGTCTGCGCCCAGTCGCTCCACCACACGCCGTACGGGGCCACCTGCTCGCGCGGCGCGCCCTTGAGCTCGGCCGCCGGGCGGCCCGCGTTGTTGTACGAAGGGACGAAGGCGATGTTGCGGTACCAGCCGCCGGCCTTGCCCGCGTGCACGCAGTGGCCGGCCGTCCAGACCATGTTGGACTTGCCGGGGTGCGCCGGGTCCTTCACCACGGTCGCCGAGCAGACCATCGAGCCCTCGGGGCCGTCGAAGAAGACCTTCCCGGACGCCGGGACGGTCGAGTGGTACGGCGAGGCCGCGGCCTTGGCCGTCACCGGGGCCGGGGTCGGGTCGGTGACGCCCTGGTCCTTGCCGGCGTCGGGGTCGACGGCCGGGGGCTGCGGCTGCTCCGCGTCACGCATCCGGTCCGGGTCCCACAGGCCGTCGATGATGGGGTTGACGTAGTCGCCCGCCTCGCGGAGCCAGTCCTGCTTGTTCCAGTTCTTCCACGCGCCCCCCTTCCACTTCTCCATGTCGAAGCCGTGTTCCTTGAGCTTGTCCTTCAGCTCCTGCGGGATCTTGATCGGGCCGTCCGCGCCACCGGACGGGAGGGGCGCTGCCACGGTCGGCTTGGCGTCGCCGCCGGCCTCCCCGTCTCCGGGTCCGCAGGCCGCGGCGGTCAGCGCGAGCGCGGCCGCGCAGAGGGCCGCGGTGACCGGTCGGTTCGGTCGCATGTCGTAAGTCCCCCATGTGCTTCGAGGTGTTGGGACGGTGTCGTCCAGGGTGATCCGGTTCGCTTTCGCAGCACCCCACTATGCCGCCGCCGTTGAAGACGGCGGGGCCCGGGTCCGTGGTTCCGGTCCCCACCGGAGCTCTTCAGCCGCCGTGCGCGCGGGTACGGGGCCGCCCACGCCCGCCGCTGAAAGGCTTTCAGGACCCGCCGGGCCGCAAGGATCTTCGGGTGACCCGTGATCCGCCGCCGTCACCGTCGTTGGTACGTACGGGGGACGGCGCGGCAGCGTTCGTGTTCGAGGCGCAATCCGGAAGAGCAGACCGTGCGGGAGGTCCGACAGTCGTGTCCCTGACCGAGCAGGCCGCAGCCGCGGCACAGATTCCGCCCCAGGGCGTCCGGGGGCCGGTCGCGGCCGAAGCCATCCTGCGCAGGCAGGCGCAGCGGGAGTCCGCCGCCCGGACGTACGCGCGCTCACTGCCCATCGTCCCGGTGCGGGCGCGGGGACTGACCATCGAGGGTGCCGATGGGCGGCGCTACCTCGACTGCCTCTCCGGCGCGGGGACCCTCGCCCTCGGACACAACCATCCCGTCGTCCTGGAGGCCATCCGGGGGGTCCTCGACTCCGGGGCCCCGCTGCACGTGCTCGACCTCGCGACCCCGGTCAAGGACGCCTTCACCACCGAGCTCTTCGCGAACCTCCCGGCCGGGCTGGCCGCCGACGCCCGCATCCAGTTCTGCGGGCCGGCCGGGACGGACGCCGTCGAGGCCGCGCTGAAACTGGTCCGGGTCGCCACGGGGCGCTCCGGACTGCTCGCCTTCGCCGGGGCCTACCACGGGATGACGGCCGGGGCGCTGGAGGCCTCCGGCGGCGCCACCGACGTCCGGGTGACCCGGCTGCCCTACCCGCAGGACCACCGCTGTCCGTTCGGCGTGGGCGGGGCCGAGGGCGCGCGGCTCTCCGCGGCCTGGACCGAGAGCCTGCTCGACGACCCCAAGGGCGGGGTGCCCGCACCGGCGGGCATGCTCGTCGAACCCGTCCAGGGCGAGGGCGGGGTCCACCCGGCGCCGGACGACTGGCTGCGCCGGATGCGGGAGATCACCGAGAGCCGGGGCATCCCGCTGATCGCGGACGAGGTCCAGACCGGGGTGGGCCGCACCGGCGCCTTCTGGGGCGTCGACCACTCCGGGGTGGTCCCCGACGTGATGGTCCTGTCCAAGGCGATCGGCGGCAGCCTCCCGCTCGCGGTGATCGTCTACCGCTCGGAGCTGGACGTCTGGGCCCCCGGCGCCCATGCCGGAACGTTCCGCGGCAACCAGCTCGCGATGGCCGCCGGCACCGCCACCCTCGCCTACGTCCGCCGCAACGGCCTCGCGGAGCGGGCGGCGGAGCTGGGCGGGCGGATGCTGACGGCGCTGCGCGGCCTGGCGGCCGACCGGCCCTGCATCGGGGACGTACGGGGACGGGGGCTGATGCTCGGCGTCGAGATCGTCGACCCCGAGACGGGAGCGGCGGCCCCCGCTCTGGCCGCCGCCATCCGCCGGGACTGCCTGGACCGCGGCCTGATCGTCGAACTCGGCGGCCGCCACGGCGCCGTGGTCCGCCTGCTCCCCCCGCTCACCCTGACCGACGAGCAGGCCACCGCCGTCCTGGACCGCCTGGCAGACGCCATCCCCGCCGCCGCCCACTGACCGAGGACCCACCCATGCCCGACCCCAAACCCCCACAGCCCACCCACCCCACCACCGGCCCGCACCAACCGCAGGTCCCCACCGCGGCCCCGGACCACCCCGGCACCGCCCGCCAGACACCCCACACCCCACAGCGGAGCACCCCCACCCCCGGAAGCCCCGCCCACCAGGCCCCCACCGCCCCGCTCCAGCCGGCCACGCCCCCCACGGGACGGCCCCTCCGCCTGGGCCCCGCCACGCCGGAGTGTGACACCCCTACGTCTACCCTGCCCGCCGCCCCGCTCCAACCGGCCGCACCCTCGACCGGACGGCCTCTCCGCCTGGGCCCCGGCACGCCGGAGGACGCCCCCACCGCTGCCCCGCCCACCGCCCCGCTCCAGTCGGTCGCACCCCCCACCGGACGGGCCCCTCACCAGGAGCCCGGCGAGCGGGAGTGGGGCACGCCCATCGCTGCCCCCGGCATCGAGACGGGCCAGCCTGACGTTGCTGCCGAAGCCCCCGCCGCCTGCACGGGTGGCCCCTGCGAGGGGGCCTCCACCCTGCGGGTGGCTCACGACGGGCCGTCCGGGCGCCCCGACCGGACGGTTACGCCTGGAGACCCGGACCCCGCGCAGGCCGGACACCCGGCTGCCACGCACCCGGCCGCCGGGCAGGCCGACCCCCTGGCTCTGCCGGGCGCGCTGCGGACCGGGGCGGGGGAGGAGGTCCGGCCCCCCGCAGGCCCGGCCCGGCCCCCGCAGCTGTCCCCGGCAGGTCCGGCCCGGCCCCCACAGCTGTCCCCGGCAGGAACGGCCCGGCCCCCACAGCCGCCCCCGGCGGCACCGCCCGCCACTGGCCAGGCCGCCCCGGAGGACACCCCGGGCCTTCCCCGGGCGGACGCCGGACCCACCCCGGTGCTCCCCTGGGCCGGAGCCGGAGCCGGAGCCGGAGCCGGAGCCGCTCAGCTGCCCGGGAGTCCCGAGGCGGCGCGGGAGCAGCCCGCCGTGCCTGCTCCGGGCCTGCCCCGGGCCGGTGCCGACACCGGACCGGGGTCCAGGCCGGCGGCGGAGGGTGCCACCGTGCCCCGGCAGAAGGCCGGCAGCCACCGGCCCCGGGTGGGCGGGACCGGTCCCGTCGGGCCCGAGCCGGCGGTGCTGCCCGACCTGCTGGACCACCCCGACCCGGCCACCGCCGCCGAGTCCGCCACCGTCGAGAACCTGCTCCGCTGCTGGGTCCGCGAGAACGGCATCGGCCGCCCCGACGGGCCCCCCGGAACCCTGCTCCGCATCCCCCTCCCCGCATCCGCCGCCGCGCTGCTCGTCCCCGTCCGCCACTGGTCCGAGGCCGGCTGGCACCGCTTCGCGCCGGCCCGGCTCGAAGGCGCCCCCGCCGACGCCCCCGCCGTGGACGCCGTCACCCTCGCCGCCCTGATCGCCCGCGAAGGCAACGGCCGCGGCGCCGATCTCGTCGGCCGGGTCGCCGACTCCGTACGCCACACCGCCGCGTTCATCGCCGACCGGCGCCGCCGCCCCACCGCCCCCGCTCCCATCGCGGGGGACCTCTTCCTCACCGCCGAACAGTCCCTCCTCCTCGGTCACCCCCTCCAGCCGGACCCGAAGAGCCGCGAGGGACTCTCCGAAGCCGAAGCGCACCACTACTCACCCGAACTCCACGGCTCCTTCCCCCTGCACTGGATCGCCGTCGCACCCACGGCCCTCGCCACCGACTCCGCCTGGACCGAACGCGGCCGCCCCGTCTCCGCCGCCCAGCTCCTCGCCCGTATCGCCCCCGGGCTCCCGCTGCCCGCCGGCACCACCCCCCTTCCCCTGCACCCCTGGCAGGCCCGCGACCTCTTCCAGCGCCCCGGTGTCGCCGCCCTCCGCGACGCGGGACTCCTCACCGACCTGGGCCCGTACGGAACCCCCTGGTACCCCACCTCCTCCGTTCGCACCGTCCACCGCCCCGGCGCCCCCGCGATGCTGAAGCTGTCCCTGGGCCTGCGCATCACCAACTCCCGCCGGGAGAACCTCCGCAAGGAACTCCACCGAGGCGTCGAGGTGCACCGGCTGCTCCGCACCGGCCTCGCCGAGCAGTGGCAGACCGCCCACCCCGGCTTCGACATCGTCCGCGACCCCGCCTGGGTCGCCGTCGACGCCCCGGACGGCACCCCCGTGCCGGGCCTCGACGTCCTGCTCCGCCACAACCCCTTCCGTTCCGACGACGACGCCGTCTGCGTCGCCGCACTCACCGCCCCGCGCCCCTGGCCCGGTCGCACCACGATGCGCTCCCGGCTCGCCGAGACCGTCTCCCGGCTCGCCGCCTCCACCGGCCGCCCCGCCTCCGCCGTCGCCACCGAGTGGTTCCTGCGCTACCTCGACCAGGTCGTCCTGCCGGTCCTGGCCTTCGACTCACTCGCCGGCATCGCCCTCGAAGCCCACCAGCAGAACACCCTGGTGCTCCTCGACCGGGCCGGCTGGCCCGTCGGCGGCCGCTTCCGCGACAACCAGGGCTACTACTTCCGCGACTCCCGGCGTACCGAACTGGAACACCGGCTCCCCGGCATCGGCCGCGCCAGCGACACCTTCGTCCCGGACGCCGTCACCGACGAACGCTTCGCCTACTACCTCGGCATCAACAACGTGCTCGGCCTCATCGGCGCCTTCGGCTCCCAGCGGCTCGCCGACGAGCGCGTACTCCTCGCCGCGTTCCGCCGGTTCCTCGGCAAGGCCACGGGCCTCGGCCCGCTCCCCGCGCAGCTGCTCGATTCACCCACCCTCCGCTGCAAGGCGAACCTGCTCACCCGCCTGGGCGGCCTCGACGAGCTCGTGGGCCCCGTCGAAACGCAGTCCGTCTACGTCACCATCACCAACCCCCTCCACGACTGACGCGGTCCCACCGAGACGGAGAAGAGCCCGATGCCTCCCACCGACACGACCACCGACACGACCACCGGAACCGCCACCGACCCCGACCGCTACGGCACGGCCCACCACGAGACCGCCGAACAACGCTTCACCGTCGGCCTGTTGCCCCTGCTCGCCGAAGCGGACCTCCTCGACTCGCCCGCAGGCTGGAGCGCCCTGCCCACACCCGTCGGGGTCTTCCGCCTCGAACCCGTACGGCCGGGCCGGGACCTCCCGCTCCTCACCCGCTGGATGAACGACCCGGCCGTCGCCGCCTACTGGGAGCTGGCCGGCGCCTCCGCCGTCACCGCAGCCCACCTGAGGGCCCAGCTCGACGGAGACGGCCGCAGCATCCCCTGCCTCGGCGTCCTCGACGGCACCCCGATGAGCTACTGGGAGATTTACCGGGCCGACCTCGACCCGGTCTCGCGCCACTACCCGGCGCGCCCCCACGACACGGGTATCCACCTGCTGATCGGAGACGGCACGAACCGCGGCCGGGGCCTGGGGACCACGCTGCTGCGCGCCGTCACCGAGCTCGTCTTCGACAACCGCCCCCGCTGCACACGGGTCATCGCCGAACCGGACATCCGCAACACCCCCTCCGTATCAGCCTTCCTTGCCGCCGGTTTCCGCTACGCCACGGAAATCGAACTTCCCGGGAAGCGCGCCGCCCTGATGATCCGGGAGCGGTCGCTGCGCAATCTGCTCTGATCGCCGCAGCCGACCCGCTGCCGTCCGTCCCAGGCTCCCAGGCCTGTTGCCTCGCGCCTCTCCCTTCGAAAACTCCGTGCCCCGCCGCGGAGTTCCCGATCATCGAGGAGTCAAGTGCAGAATTTCCCCGTAAGCCCCGGCTCCGCGGAACCCGCAATCCCCTGGTCGCCCCAACACCCCTGCACGCCGCCCGAACTCAACCGTCCGACCTGGGACGCCGCCGCCCGCCGGCTGCTCGCCAAGATGCTCGCCGAGTTCGCGTACGAGGAGATCATCGTCCCCGCTCCGGCGCCGGCGCCCGAGGGTGACGCCTGGACCCTGGCCCTCGACGACGGCAGCAGCCTGGGCTTCCGCGCCCGCCGCCGCGCCTACGGGAGCTGGCAGGTCGCGCCGGACACCATCACCCTCACCCCGCCGCCCCCCGCCACCGAGCCTCCGACGGCCTTCGCGGACCCCTACGGATTCCTCGTCCGCGCCCGCGGCCTCCTCGGCCTCGACGGACCCACCCTCGGCCACCTGATCCGCGAGCTCGGCGCCACCCTCGCCGCCGACGCCCGCCTCGACCACCACGCCCTCACCGCCGACGTCCTCGCCGACCTGGACTACGCCGCCCTCGAAGGGCACCAGACGGGCCACCCCTGGCTCGTCCCGAACAAGGGCCGCGTCGGATGGTCCGCCGCCGACGCCGCCGCCTGGGCCCCGGAAGCCCGCACCCCGCAGCGCCTGCCCTGGCTCGCGGCCCACACCTCCCTCGCCGAGTACCGGGGCGGTGCCGGCCTGGAAGACCCCGCACGCCTCTACGCGGCCGAACTCGACCCCGTCACCCGGGCCGCCTTCGACGGGGTCCTGCGCGACCGGGGCCTGGACCCCCTGCGCTACCTCTACCTGCCCGTCCACCCCTGGCAGTGGGACCAGGTCGTCCTCCCCCTCTTCGCGCCCGCCCTCGCCTCCGGCGCACTGGTCCCGCTCCCCGCCGACCCGGACGAACGGCTGCCCCAGCAGTCCGTCCGCACCTTCCTCAACCTCACCCGCCCCGACCGCCACAGCGTCAAGCTGCCGCTGTCCGTCTTCAACACCATGGTCTGGCGCGGCCTGCCCAGCGACCTCGCCCTCGCCGCCCCCGTCGTGACGGCCTGGATCCACTCCGTTCGCGACGCCGACCCCTTCCTCCGCGACGAATGCGGGGTGATCCTGCTCGGCGAGGTCGCGTCCGTCACGGTCCGCCACCCCGTGTACGACCGGCTCCCCGAGGTCCCCTACCAGTACAAGGAACTCCTCGGCGCGATCTGGCGCGAGCCCCTGGGCCCCCACCTGGCCCCCGGCGAGCGCGCCCGCACCCTCGCCTCGCTCCTCCACACCGACCCGCGCGGCCGCTCCTTCACGGCCGAGCTCGTCGCCCGCTCCGGCCTGACCCCCGTGGTGTGGCTCCGGCGGCTCTTCGCCGCGCTGCTGCCCCCGCTGCTCCATTTCCTCTACCGCTACGGCACCGTCTTCTCCCCCCACGGCGAGAACGCGGTCGTGATCTTCGACGAGCACGACGTGCCGGTCCGGCTCGCGGTCAAGGACTTCGTGGACGACGTCAACCTCAGCCGGACCCCGCTGCCCGAGCACGCGTCCCTGCCCGACGAGGTCCGCGCCGTCCTGCTCACCGAGCCGCCCGGCTTCCTCACCCAGTTCATCCACTCCGGCCTGTTCGTCGGCGTCTTCCGGTACCTGGCCCCCCTGTGCGAGGACCGGCTCGGCGTCCCCGAGGACGAGTTCTGGTCCCTCGTACGGGCGGAGATCCTCCACCACCAGGCCCGCTTCCCCGAGCTCAAGGACCGCTTCGAGCTCTTCGACCTGCTCACCGAGCGGATCGACCGGATCTGCCTCAACCGCAACCGGCTCCACGAGGACGGTTACCGTGACCGCCCCGACCGGCCCCACGCCGTCACCCACGGCACCGTCCCCAACCCCCTGCACCGCCCGTGAGGCCGGATCGGTACGCCACTGTCAGCGGCGCCCCGTAGGGTTGGTCCTGCTATGACGAAGCCCTCCCTCCCCGACCTGCTGCACGCCGCCGTCTCCGCCGTCGGCGGTTCGGAGCGCCCCGGCCAGGTGGCCATGGCCGAAGCCGTCGCCGAAGCGATCGACGACAACTCCCATCGGCTGATCCAGGCCGGCACCGGGACCGGCAAGTCCCTCGGCTACCTGGTCCCGGCCCTCGCCCACGGCGAGCGGGTCGTCGTGGCCACGGCGACGCTGGCGCTCCAGCGCCAGCTCGTCGAGCGCGACCTGCCGCGGACGGTCGAGGCGCTGCATCCGCAGCTGCGCCGCCGGCCGCAGTTCGCCATGCTCAAGGGCCGGTCGAACTACCTGTGCCTGCACCGGCTGCACGAGGGCGCCCCGCAGGACGAGGAGGAGGGCCTCTTCGACCAGTTCGAGGCGGCCGCGCCCACCAGCAAGCTCGGCAAGGACCTGCTGCGCCTGCGCGACTGGGCGGACGAGACGGAGACCGGCGACCGGGACGACCTCACCCCCGGCGTCTCCGACAAGGCCTGGAGCCAGGTCTCGGTCTCCTCCCGGGAGTGCCTGGGTGCCACGAAGTGCGCGTACGGCGCAGAGTGCTTCGCCGAGGCCGCCCGCGAGCGGGCCAAGCTCGCGGACGTGGTCGTCACCAACCACGCCCTGCTCGCCATCGACGCCATCGAGGGCGCCCCCGTCCTGCCCCAGCACGAGGTGCTGATCGTGGACGAGGCCCACGAGCTGGTCTCCCGCGTCACCGGCGTCGCCACCGGCGAGCTCACCCCGGGACAGGTCAACCGGGCGGTGAAGCGTGCCGCCAAGCTGGTCGACGAGAAGACGGCGGACTCCCTGCAGACCGCTTCCGAGACCTTCGAACGGGTGATGGAGCTGGCGCTCCCCGGCCGCCTGGAGCAGATCCCCGAGGACCTCGGCTACGCCCTGGCCGCGCTGCGCGACTCCGCGCGCAATGTGATCTCCGCGATCGGCGCCACCCGCGACAAGTCCGTCCACGACGAGGACGCCGTCCGCAAGCAGGCCCTGGCCGCCGTGGAGAACGTCCACGCGGTGGCCGAGCGGATCATGATCGGATCCGAGTACGACGTGGTCTGGTACGAGCGCCACGACCGCTTCGGCGCCACCCTCCGGGTCGCGCCGCTGTCGGTGTCCGGGCTGCTGCGCGAGAAGCTCTTCGAGGACCGCTCGGTGGTCCTCACCTCCGCCACCCTCAAGCTCGGCGGGGACTTCAACGGCGTCGCCGCCTCGCTCGGCCTCTCCCCGGAAGGGGTCGAGGGTGAGGGCGTGCCGCTCTGGCGGGGCCTGGACGTGGGCTCCCCGTTCGACTACCCGAAGCAGGGCATCCTCTACGTCGCCAAGCACCTGGCCACCCCGGGCCGGGAGGGCACCCGCGGCGACATGATGGACGAGCTGGCGGAACTGATCGAGGCGGCGGGCGGCCGCGCCCTCGGCCTCTTCTCCTCCATGCGCGGGGCGAAGGCCGCCGCGGAGGAACTGCGCGGGCGGCTCGACAACCCGATCCTGCTCCAGGGCGAGGAGACGCTGGGCGAGCTGATCAAGTCCTTCGCCGCAGACCCGCGCACCTGCCTGTTCGGGACGCTCTCCCTCTGGCAGGGCGTGGACGTGCCCGGTCCCAGCTGCCAGCTGGTCATCATGGACCGGATCCCGTTCCCGCGCCCCGACGACCCGCTGATGAGCGCGCGGCAGAAGTCGGTGGAGGAGAACGGCGGCAACGGGTTCATGGCGGTCGCCGCGACGCACGCCGCCCTGCTGATGGCGCAGGGCGCCGGCCGGCTCGTACGTGCCTCCGGCGACCGGGGCGTCGTCGCGGTGCTCGACCCCCGACTGGCGACGGCACGGTACGGCAGCTTCCTCCGGGCCTCGCTGCCCGACTTCTGGTACACCACGGACCGCAACCAGGTCCGCCGCTCCCTCGCCGCGATCGACGCGAGCGCGCAGGCCGACGGCAAGTAACACCGCCCCGTCCCCGAGAGGGGCGTACAGCGGGCATACAACAGCTCCGGGACCGGCGCAGAGGGTCCCGGAGCTGGCTGAGGGGCGAGGGATCAGACCCGGCGCAGGACCGCGACGACCTTGCCGAGGATGGTCGCCTCGTCGCCCGGGATCGGCTGGTAGGCGGCGTTGTGCGGGAGCAGCCACACGTGGCCGTCCTCCCGCTTGAATCGCTTGACGGTGGCCTCGCCGTCCAGCATCGCGGCGACGATGTCGCCGTTCTCCGCGACGGGCTGGCGACGGACGGTGACCCAGTCGCCGTCGCAGATGGCGGCCTCGATCATCGAGTCGCCGACGACCTTCAGTACGAACAGCTCACCGTCGCCGACGAGCTGGCGGGGGAGCGGGAACACGTCCTCGACCGACTCCTCGGCGAGGATCGGGCCGCCGGCCGCGATCCGGCCGACCAGCGGGACGTAGGAGGCGGCGGGCTTGCCGGTGGTGTCGGTGGGCTGCGAGCTGGGCTGGTCGGAGCCGCGGACCTCGTAGGCGCGGGGACGGTGCGGGTCCCGGCGCAGGAAGCCCTTGCGCTCCAGGGCCATCAGCTGGTGCGCGACGGAGGAGGTGCTGGAGAGGCCGACGGCCTGGCCGATCTCCCGCATCGACGGCGGGTAGCCGCGCCGCTGCACCGAGTCCCGGATGACCTCGATGACCCTTCGCTGCCGGTCCGTGAGCCCGGAGCTGTCGGCGCGGATGCCTGGAGGTCGCCCTGGCAGCGAGCGTGCGGGGCGCACTGCGGCCTCCGCCTCCGGGTTCAGGCTTGCGTCGTTCATGGCATGCACCGGCTCGAGTCGGCTCTGGGAGCGGTTCTGGGCAGTGATGGTGGCACTGTCTGCGGTGGTGGTCACGTCGGCCCCTCTCGAAATGTTCTCCCTAGCTGGACAACGGTAGTAGCTTTCGAAAGGTTGCGCCAAACACACGTTCGAGTGAAAAATCGCGGATCGCCCACCTGGGCTAGAGCGGCGGGTGTATGGCCGACCGGTGCGGATGGCCGGCCGGGCGGGGGGTCCGGAGGCGTGTGGCCGACCCCTCGTCCGAACGCGGATTCGGAACCGCGTCTGCTGCTTACGGTACCCTTCCCGGTTGGGTCGCCACCCTTCGGGCCTCTGCCCAGTGTGGCAGCGAAACCCGTGAAATCCGGCCATCGAGCCCCGCGACACGCGTAGGGGCGCAAATCCTCCCCAACGCAAGATCTAGTGGTTGGATGAGCGTCACAACCCACAAGTTGTGGTCCACGGTCTGCTCGAACCTCCGGGATCGCATATGCTTGTGGCTGCTTCACGGGCCCCCGGCAGAGACTTGCTCTCTGTCGCCGAAGGGCTCCGTGGGGTGATTCAGCCGTGCCAAGAGGAGGGTGAGGGAACCATGCACTGCCCCTTCTGCAGGCACCCCGACAGCCGCGTCGTCGACAGCCGCACCACCGACGACGGAACGTCGATCCGCAGACGCCGTCAGTGCCCCGACTGCTCCCGTCGCTTCACGACGGTGGAGACGGCCTCGCTGATGGTGATCAAGCGAAGCGGGGTCACCGAACCCTTCAGCCGCACCAAGGTCATCTCTGGCGTCCGCAAGGCGTGCCAGGGGCGGCCGGTCACCGAGGACGCCCTCGCCAAGCTCGGCCAGCGGGTCGAGGAGGCGGTGCGCGCCACCGGGAGCGCCGAGCTGACCACCCACGACGTGGGCCTGGCCATACTCGGCCCGTTGCAGGAGCTCGACCTGGTCGCGTACCTGCGGTTCGCGTCCGTCTACAAAGCTTTCGACACCCTTGAAGACTTCGAGACCGCCATCGCGGAACTCCGCGAACCGCGGCCTCACCCCCATGAGTGCGAGCCCGGAGGGACCCCCCCGGTCGTCCCCGTGCCCGCCTCCGCCGCCGACTGACCGGACGGGGCCGCAGCGCAGTGCGGCCCGGCCGGTCGGCAGGGCGAGATTCGTAGATACAAGACACAGCATTGTGCCGCGGAATATCGCTGGCACTTTAGGGCGTTTTTGCCCGCATATGGGAGGCAGGCGGCATGACAGAGACGGCGAGCAGCTCGGCACGTGGTTCCCGCGCCAAGGGGACCAAGGCCGCCAAGGGCGGCCTGCGGATCGAGCGCATCCACACCACCCCCGGCGTGCACCCGTACGACGAGGTGAACTGGGAGCTCCGTGACGTCGTCATGACCAACTGGCGCGACGGCTCGGTCAACTTCGAGCAGCGCGGCGTCGAGTTCCCCGACTTCTGGTCGGTGAACGCGGTCAACATCGTCACCAGCAAGTACTTCCGCGGCGCCGTCGGCACGCCGCAGCGCGAGACCGGCCTGAAGCAGCTCATCGACCGCATCGTGAAGACGTACACGAAGGCGGGCGAGGACTACGACTACTTCGCGTCCCCCGCCGACGCGGAGATCTTCGAGCACGAGCTGACCTACGCCCTCCTGCACCAGATCTTCAGCTTCAACTCCCCGGTGTGGTTCAACGTCGGCACGCCCCAGCCGCAGCAGGTTTCCGCCTGCTTCATCCTGTCCGTCGACGACTCCATGGAGTCCATCCTCGACTGGTACAAGGAAGAGGGCATGATCTTCAAGGGCGGCTCCGGCGCCGGCCTGAACCTCTCCCGCATCCGCTCCTCCAAGGAGCTTCTCTCCTCCGGCGGCAACGCCTCCGGCCCGGTCTCCTTCATGCGCGGCGCCGACGCGTCCGCCGGAACGATCAAGTCGGGCGGCGCCACCCGCCGCGCGGCCAAGATGGTCGTCCTGGACGTGGACCACCCGGACGTCGAGGACTTCATCGCCACCAAGGTGAAGGAGGAGGAGAAGATCCGCGCCCTGCGCGACGCGGGCTTCGACATGGACCTGGGCGGCGACGACATCACGTCCGTCCAGTACCAGAACGCCAACAACTCCGTCCGTGTGAACGACGAGTTCATGACGGCCGTCGAGAACGGCACCGAGTTCGGCCTGCGTGCCCGCATGACCGGTGAGGTCATCGAGAAGGTCGACGCCAAGGCGCTGTTCCGCAAGCTCGCCGAGGCCGCGTGGGCCTGTGCCGACCCGGGCATCCAGTACGACGGTGTGATCAACAACTGGCACACCTGCCCCGAGTCCGGCCGCATCACCGCGTCCAACCCCTGCAGCGAGTACATGCACCTGGACAACACGTCCTGCAACCTCGCCTCGCTGAACCTGATGAAGTTCCTGAACGACGACGGCAAGGGCGACCAGTCCTTCGACGCCGAGCGCTTCGCCAAGGTCGTCGAGCTCGTCATCACCGCGATGGACATCTCCATCTGCTTCGCGGACTTCCCGACGCAGAAGATCGGCGAGAACACCCGCGCCTTCCGCCAGCTGGGCATCGGCTACGCCAACCTCGGGGCCCTGCTGATGGCCACCGGCCACGCCTACGACTCGGACGGCGGCCGCACCCTCGCCGCCTCGATCACCTCGCTGATGACCGGCACCGCGTACAAGCGCTCCGCCGAGCTGGCCGCCATCGTCGGCCCGTACGACGGCTACGCCCGCAACGCCGACTCGCACAAGCGCGTCATGAAGCAGCACGCCGACGCCAACGCCGTCGCGCCGCGCACCGACGACCTGGACAACGCGATCTGGGCCGCCGCCACCGAGGCCTGGCAGGACGTCCTGCGCCTCGGCGAGAAGAACGGCTTCCGCAACGCCCAGGCCTCCGTCCTCGCGCCGACCGGCACCATCGGTCTCGCGATGTCCTGCGACACCACCGGTGTCGAGCCGGACCTGGCCCTGGTCAAGTTCAAGAAGCTCGTCGGCGGCGGCTCGATGCAGATCGTCAACGGCACCGTCCCGCAGGCCCTGCGCCGCCTGGGTTACCAGGAGGAGCAGATCGAGGCGATCGTCACCCACATCGCCGAGCACGGCAACGTCGTCGACGCCCCCGGCCTGAAGACCGAGCACTACGAGGTCTTCGACTGCGCGATGGGCGAGCGCTCCATCTCCCCGATGGGCCACGTCCGCATGATGGCCGCGATCCAGCCCTGGATCTCCGGCGCGATCTCGAAGACGGTCAACATGCCGGAGACGGCGACCGTCGAGGAGATCGAGGAGATCTACTTCGAGGCGTGGAAGCTGGGCGTCAAGGCGCTCGCGATCTACCGCGACAACTGCAAGGTCGGCCAGCCCCTTTCCGCCAAGAAGAAGGAGGAGGAGAAGGCCGAGATCACCGAGAAGGCCGAGGAGACCATCCGCACGGCGGTCGAGAAGGTCATCGAGTACCGCCCGGTCCGCAAGCGCCTCCCCAAGGGCCGCCCGGGGATCACCACCTCCTTCACGGTCGGTGGCGCCGAGGGCTACATGACGGCCAACTCCTACCCGGACGACGGCCTGGGCGAGGTCTTCCTGAAGATGTCCAAGCAGGGTTCGACCCTCGCGGGCATGATGGACGCCTTCTCCATCGCCGTCTCCGTCGGCCTGCAGTACGGCGTCCCGCTGGAGACGTACGTCGCGAAGTTCACCAACATGCGCTTCGAGCCGGCCGGTATGACGGACGACCCGGACGTGCGGATGGCGCAGTCGATCGTCGACTACATCTTCCGTCGCGTGGCGCTGGACTTCCTGCCCTTCGAGACCCGCTCGGCCCTCGGCATCCACTCCGCCGAGGAGCGCCAGCGCCACCTCGACACCGGCTCCTACGAGCCGCTCGAGGAGGAGCTCGACACCGAGTCCCTGGCCCAGTCGGCGCCCGTCGCCCCCGTGGCCGCCAAGCCGGTGACGATCGCCCCGGTCCCGGCCCCGAAGACGGCGCACAGCAACGCCGAGCTGGTCGAGATGCAGATGGGCGTCTCCGCCGACGCCCCGCTGTGCTTCTCCTGCGGCACGAAGATGCAGCGCGCCGGCTCCTGCTACATCTGCGAGGGCTGCGGCTCCACCAGCGGCTGCAGCTGACGGCTGACGCCTAGCACCGCGTGAGAGGGTGCCGACCCACGGGTCGGCACCCTCCTCGGCGTTCGTGGAGCGGGAGCGGGTGAATACGGGTTGGTGCGCGGCGCGGGCGTGGCGATCATTGAGCGGGGCCCGCGGGTACGCGCGGGCCGGGGAACGGCGCGGCGGGGGAGCGGATCGGTATGTGGAACGGTGACGAGCTGGATCTGGGCGCCTATCTGGCGCGGATCGGGCTCGGGGGTGACGGCCGGGAACTGCGGCCGGACCTCGAGACGTTGTACGCGGTGCACCGGGCCCACACCGCCGCCATCCCCTTCGAAAGCCTGGACGTCCTGCTCGGCCGCCCCGTCGCGCTGGAGGTCAAGGCCCTGGAGGACAAGCTCGTGCACGGCCGTCGCGGCGGCTACTGCTACGAGCAGAACTCGCTGCTGGCCGCCGCCCTGGAGCGGATCGGCTTCGAGGTCTCCGGGCGCGGCGCCCGCAACCGCACCCGGGGCGACACCCTCCTCGCTGTAACGCACGCGGTCCTCGTCGTCACCGTCGGAGGCGAACCGTGGCTCTGCGACGCGGGGTTCGGCTACCAGGGCCCGCGCGAGCCCGTTCCGCTCGGGCGGCCCGGGGCCGAGGTGCGCCAGGGCCCGTGGACCTTCGCCGTCCATGAGGAGGAGGACGGTGTCCTGGTCCTTCGCTTCCGCCGTGGTGATGCCTGGCGCGACCTGTACGCCTTCTCCCCGCAGCGCTACCACCCCGTCGACTACGTCGTGCTGAACCATTACAGCTCCACCCACCCCCGCTCCTCCTTCATCGGACGCACCCTCGTGCAGCTCCCGGGGCAGGAGGTGCGCACGACGCTCGTGGGACGGGAGCTGACGCGCCTGTACCCGGACGGGCGGACCGAGCGGGAGACCGTCGGACCGGACGGGCTGCTCGCGCTGCTCGACCGGGAGTTCGGCCTTCGCCTGCCCGCGCGGGATGCGGCCGAACTGGTACGGATCCACCGCTCCGAGTACTGACCGGCGCCGCGCCCGGGCCCGTACGATGGCGCGGTGCTGGTCAAGTGGATTCGCTGCACGGTGACGGACCGACGCGGGTTCGAGCGCGGGCAGCGCAAGTGGGCGGGGCTGCCCGGCGAACCCGGATTCCGGGGGCAGGGCGGCGGCTGGAGCAGAGGCCGGCAGGGGGTCGCGCATGTCTTCGCGTTCTGGGAGAGCCGCTCCTTCTACGACTCCTTCATGGCCCGCTCGCACGACAGACTGGCGGCCGCGCAGAGCGGCACCTACACCGACGCCCGGGTCACGCTCTTCGACTACCGCTTCGACGTGAAGACCGGCTTCGAGCCGCGCTTCAGCGACGCCGACGTGGTCCGGGTCGCGCACACCCGCGTCCGTGAAGGCCGGGTGGAGCACTTCGCGCTGATGCAGGAGAAGGTCTGGAACCCCGCCATGGCGGGTTCGCCCGGCATGATCCGGGGCCTCTTCGGGGAGGCGCCGGGCCGGGAGTTCCTCGTGCTGTCCATGTGGCGCGCGGCTGCCGAACACGGCAAGTACCGGCAGGAGCGCGTGGAGCGGCTCTCGCTGCGTGCCCAGACCGAGGCCGACGTCGAGGCGCTCACCGGGGACGTCGTGGATCTCGAACCCGGCTGGACGGTATGACCGTACGAGGAATCCCCGTCCGTGACCGGCGTGCCCGGGGCGTCCGCGCCCCGGGGGGCCGCATAGGGTCGGGGCATGGTCCGACCACGGCGCATCGTCCTCGTCCGGCACGGGGAATCGGAGGGAAACATCGATGACACGGTGTACGAGCGCGAGCCCGACCACGCCCTGCGGCTGACCCGGGCCGGCCGCGAACAGGCCGCCGAGGCCGGGGTCCGGCTGCGCGAGCTCTTCGGCGACGAGCACATCAGCGCGTACGTCTCCCCGTACCGGCGCACCCTCCAGACCTTCCGTGAGCTGCGCCTGGACCCCACGCGGGTGCGGATGCGCGAGGAGCCCCGGCTGCGCGAGCAGGACTGGGGCAACTGGCAGGACCGTGACGACGTCAAGCTCCAGAAGGCCTACCGCGACGCCTACGGGCACTTCTTCTACCGCTTCGCGCAGGGCGAGTCGGGCGCCGACGTCTACGACCGCGTCGGCTCCTTCCTGGAGAGCCTCTACCGCAGCTTCGAGGCACCCGACCACCCCGAGAACGTCCTGCTGGTGACGCACGGGCTGACGATGCGGCTGTTCTGCATGCGCTGGTTCCACTGGTCGGTCGCCGAGTTCGAGGCCCTCTCCAACCCCGGGAACGGCGAATTCCGGATCCTGATGCTGGGTTCCGACGGCCGCTACCGGATGGACCGCCCGTTTGAGCGGTGGACCACACCCGAGCCTTATGACCTGGACGGCTAAAGTGGCGCGCGATGACCGCTGATTCCGCTTCCGAACGGCGCTACGCACGCGCCCTGTCCAGCCTTCGTGGGCTGGCTCTGGGGGACGCCCTGGGCTCCCAGTACTTCGTTCCCGTGAACTACCCGCTGCTCAAGCGGCGCGAGCTGCCGGCCGGCAGCGAGCCGTGGCAGTGGACCGACGACACCGAGATGGCCTGCTCGGTGGTGGCCGTGCTCGCCGCGCACGGACGCATCGACCAGGACGCGCTGGCCGCCTCGTTCGCCGAGCACCACGACTTCGACCGGGGCTACGGTCCCGCCGTGAACCGGATGCTGCGCCTGGTCCGCGAGGGCGAGGACTGGCGCACCCTGGCCGCCGAGCTCTTCAACGGGCAGGGTTCCTGGGGCAACGGCGCCGCCATGCGGATCGCTCCGCTGGGCGCCTGGTACGCGGAGGACCCCGAGCAGGCCACCCACCAGGCGGAGATCTCCGCCTACACCACTCACCAGCACCGCGAGGCGGTGTGCGGGGCGATGGCCGTCGCCGCCGCGGCCGCGCTGGCGGCGGCCCCGGCCGGGCCGCCGGCCGCCGAGGAGCTGCTGGACGGGGTGATCGCGCTGGTGCCGCGCAGCGCCGTGGGCGCGGGCGTGCGCCGGGCGCGGGACATGCTGGACTACGGCGACGCGAACACCGTCGCGGCCGTGCTGGGCTGCGGACGGCGTACGAGCGCCCACGACACGGTGCCGTTCGCGCTGTGGTCGGCCGCGCGGGCGCTGGACGACTTCGAGCGGGCCTTCTGGACCACGGCCCAGGTGGGCGGGGACGTGGACACCACCTGCGCGATCGTGGGCGGGATCCTGGGCGCGCGCGGGCCCGGCGCCCTTCCGCCGGCCTGGCTGGACCGCACGGAGGCCCTCCCGGCCTGGCTGCCGGAGGTGCCGGCCTAGACCGCGCCCGCCGGGGGCTTCACCCAGGGAAGGCGGGCGCGGGGGAGGCCCCGCGCCCGGGTCCTGTCATACGGGTGGCCGCCCTCGGCCCGCCCGCGGCCTGCGCGTGCGGATGTGTGACGTCAGCGGTGCGTCGGCCGGGACGGGCGCCGCGCGCGTGCTTCACGAATGCGATCCCGCCCGGGGCGGCTTCTTCCGTGAGGTCATCCGGAAGGGGCGCGCGAGTCGGCGCACCGGCTGATTCGGAGCCGGTGATCCGCGGAACCGAGCGGGGGAGGCTGGTCCGGACGCCGCGAATCCGCTGACCGCCACCCCGCACCCGGCGATGCCGATGTACCGCACCAAGGTATGCGCAAGCGAACGGCCGGGCCGCGAGACGCCCCGTCCGAGCGCTTGCCGCAGGCCGGGGTGTGCAGGCGGCCCGGGGCGGCGTACCCTTGCTGGCGCCATGCCGTACGAAGCACCCACCCACACCGTCGAGCGCTCCCTCCGTGCAACCACCGGCGCCAAGGTCATCGCCGGGGTCGACGAGGTCGGACGAGGGGCCTGGGCCGGTCCCGTCACCGTGTGTGCGGCCGTCACCGGTCTGCGCCGGGCGCCCGAGGGCCTCACCGACTCGAAACTGCTCACCCCCAGGCGACGCGACGAACTGTTCGACGTCCTGCAGGCCTGGGTGACCGCTCACGCCCTCGGGCACGCCTCCCCGGAGGAGATCGACGAGCTGGGGATGACGGCCGCGCTGCGGCTCGCGGCGGTACGTGCCCTGGACGCCCTTCCGGTGCGGCCCGACGCGGTGATCCTCGACGGCAAGCACGACTACCTCGGCCGGCCCTGGCAGGTCCGTACGGTGATCAAGGGTGACCAGTCCTGCATCGCCGTCGCCGCGGCCTCGGTGATCGCCAAGGTCCAGCGCGACCGGATGATGGCCGCGCTGGGTGAACCGGGCGACGGGATCGAGGACTTCGCCTTCGGCGCCAACGCCGGTTACCCGTCCCCCGTGCACCGCGCCGCACTGGAGGAGCGCGGGCCCACCGCGTACCACCGGCTCTCGTGGTCGTACCTCGACGCGCTGCCCCAGTGGCGGCACTTGAAGAAGGTGCGCCGCAGCGAGGAAGCGATGGAACTGGAAAACGGAGGCCAACTCGGCTTCGATTTCTGATCGCACCCACGTGCCACCCACCGGTACGTTTCGTACCGGTGTTTGATAGACATCAACTCATGCCTCTCACCCCCGCCATCGAGGAGCCTCAGATTCACGAGAGTGCCCAGGGTCCCCGCGTCACGCCGGCCGCGAGCCGCACCGCGCAGACCCCCCGCCCCGTACCTGGTCCGCGTCCCGTCGCCGTACCCCGGCCCGGGCGCCCCGGTCCCGTCCGCCCCGCCCCGCCCGCCCAGCGTGCGGCACAGGCCGTCCCCGGACCCGTTCCCGCGGCGGCCCCCGCCGCCCCGTCCGTCTCGGCCGCGGTGCCGCAGGTCCAGCTGATCCCGGCTTCCGCCGAGGGTGCGCTGGACGCGGCCGAGGAGGCCGTGGACCTGCTGCTCGACACCGGGCGCGCGCCCGGCGACATCCTGGTGCTCACCACGGGCGACCCGCACCCGTGGGCCGCGCACGAGCTGTCCTTCGGCGAGGCCTCCTACTGGGCCCAGCACGACGCCGGGGACGACGTCTTCTACGCGGACGCGGCGCAGGTGCAGCGCGCCGCCGGCCGTCCCGTCGTGGTCTTCGCGGCCAACGGCGGACCGGCCGGGACGATCGCCGAGGCACTGCCGGTCGCGCTCGCGCGGGCAGGTGCGCTGCTCGTCGTCTGCGGAGACGTGAAGCAGATCAACTCCGTGCTGGGCGCGGGCGTCTGACGCCCCGTCCCGGCGGGCGAGGGGCCGGGCGATCTGCACGCCCGCCCCGCCGAGGTCCGAGGCCCGACCAGCCGTACCCCGCCTCCGCGGGAGTACGGCCGCCGGGGCCTGGACCGCACCCCCTGGCAGGGCGCGGACGCGGTCCCGGCTAGCGGGCGGCCGCTCGGCGCAGGGGCTCGACCGCGCCGCCTGCGGTGCTCAGGGGGAGGGGCGCTATCTCGGTCATGGAACCGAGGCGCTCGGGCCGTGACTCCGAGCTGGGGTGACGTCCGCCCCGGCCTTCGCCGAGCACCTGCCAGCCCCCGCGGGTCAGGGTGATGTACGCGCCGCAGCGCAGCCCGTGCAGGGTGCAGGCGTCCCGCAGCCCCCACATCCAGGCCCCGTCCTCCTCGGTCCACCGCTCGTCCCCGTCGCGGCAGTACATCAGCACCGCCGTCCGGACCGGGGTGCGCCGCCGCAGGTCGTGCGGGATGACCCGGCGCAGCCGGGACAGCAGGGCGTTGCGGTACTCCCAGCCGTCCGCCGAGGCCGAGCGCTGCACGAACGAGGCGCTGGCGACGAGCCGTTCCTCGGGCCCGAGCACGGCTATGACGGCGGTCGACGGCTCCGGGCTGTGCCGCGAGTGCAGACCGCTGACCACCTCGCGCGGGTTGCGCAGCAGGGGAACCCCCGCCGCGGTCCACTCGGAGGGTTCGAGCAGTCGGCCGTGCCGACTGGCGCCACCGGTGGCCGTTGTCAAGGACGCGGTCGCGGGCGGGGCGAAACCGAAGGTCACGGTCCTCCCTTCGGGTACACGCCCGCGAACGGGCACGGCTGAGGTGTGGGCGCGCCGCAGCGAGGCCCAGGAGAGTGCCGACGAGCCGAGCGGGAGCACTCCGATTCTCGCGTGGCCCGCGACGGTGGGGCAATGAGCATTTGAGGACGCGGACCGGAATTCGCCGGTATGCCGTTCATATCCTTGCCCCGCCACGCCGGAGACGACTCATTCCGCTACGGCTGAAGCGCGAGCACCAGCGGAAACACTCCCTTCACCCCCGCTCGCCGCAGCAGCCGGGCGGCCACTGCGAGGGTCCAGCCGCTCTCCGCGCGGTCGTCGACGAGGAACACCGGACCAGGGACCTCGGACAGGCTCGCCGCGAGAGCTGGCGGCACGGTCAATGCCTGGTGGAGCCCCCGGACCCGCTGGGCGCTGTTGGAGGACGGCAGCCCGAACTCCGGGGCCAGCTCGGTGTACTCCAGCGCTCCGAGCAGCGGAATCCGACCGACCTCCGCGATCCGCGCGGCCAGTGAGGCGACCAGCTGCGGGCGGCTGCGCGAGGGCAGCGCGACCACGCCCACGGGCCGTGCCGGGGCGTCCTGGGCGCCGGAGGCCCAGCCACCCGGTCCCCGGGCCCAGTCGGCCAGTACGGCCACCACGGCCTGGGCCACATCGTCCGGAACCGGCTGGTCGGGTGCCTGGGGGGCGAGCATCGGGCGCAGCCGGTTGCCCCAGCCGATGTCGGACAGCCGGCCCAGTGCCCGTCCGGGCGCGGCCTGTTCGCCGGCCGGGATCCGGCCCTTGAGGTCGACGCCCACCGCCGCCAGTCCGGTCGGCCACATCTTGCGCGGCTCCAGTTCCACCCCCGGGCGGCCCAGTTCCCCCCGGGCGGTGTCCAGCGAGGCGGAGGAGACCGCCGCTGTGAAGCGGGCGCCGGCGCAGTTGTCGCAGCGGCCGCAGGGCGCGGCCTCCTCGTCGTCGAGCTGACGGCGCAGGAACTCCATCCGGCATCCGGTCGCCGCCGCGTAGTCGCGCATCGCCTGCTGCTCGGCGGCCCGCTGCCGGGCGACCCACGCGTAGCGCTCCGCGTCGTACGCCCAGGGCTCGCCGGTGGAGGTCCAGCCGCCCTTGACCCGGTGGACCGCGCCGTCCACGTCGAGCACCTTGAGCATCGTCTCCAGGCGGGTGCGCCGCAGGTCGACCAGGGGCTCCAGGGCGGGCAGCGACAGCGGGCGGCCGGCCTGCGCCAGGACGTCCAGGGTGCGGCGCACCTGCTCCTCCGGAGGGAAGGCGACGGAGGCGAAGTACTGCCAGATCGCCTCGTCCTCGCGGCCGGGGAGCAAGAGCACCTCGGCGTGCTCGACGCCACGGCCGGCGCGGCCGACCTGCTGGTAGTAGGCGATGGGGGAGGAGGGGGAGCCGAGGTGCACCACGAAGCCGAGGTCGGGCTTGTCGAAGCCCATGCCGAGCGCGGAGGTGGCCACGAGGGCCTTGACCCGGTTCGCCTGGAGGTCGTTCTCCGCCTGCTCGCGGTCGGCGTTCTCGGTCTTGCCGGTGTACGAGGAGACGGTGTGCCCGCGATGGCGCAGGTAGGCGGTGACCTCCTCGGCGGCGGCCACCGTCAGGGTGTAGATGATCCCGGAGCCGGGGAGGTCGCCGAGGTGGTCGGCGAGCCAGGCCAGCCGGTGCGCCGCGTCGGGCAAGGTCAGTACGGCCAGGCTCAGGCTCTCGCGGTCGAGGGGGCCGCGCAGCACCAGGGCGTCCGTGCCCGCTCCGGTGCCGAGCTGTTCGGCCACGTCGGCCGTCACCCGGGCGTTGGCGGTGGCCGTCGTCGCCAGGACCGGGACGCCCGGCGGGAGGTCGGCCAGCATCGTGCGCAGCCGGCGGTAGTCGGGGCGGAAATCGTGTCCCCAGTCGGAGATGCAGTGCGCCTCGTCGACCACGAGCAGGCCGGTGGCGGCCGACAGCTTGGGCAGTACCTGGTCGCGGAACTCGGGGTTGTTGAGGCGCTCCGGGCTGACGAGGAGGACGTCCACCTCGCCGGCGGCGACCTCGGCCTGGATGCCCTCCCACTCCTCGGGGTTGGCGGAGTTGATGGTGCGCGCACGGATGCCGGCGCGGGCGGCCGCCTCGACCTGATTGCGCATCAGCGCGAGCAGCGGGGAGACGATCACGGTGGGTCCGGCGCCGCTCGCCCGCAGCAGGGAGGTGGCGACGAAGTAGACCGCGGACTTGCCCCAGCCCGTGCGCTGGACGACCAGGGCGCGCCGCTTGTGCGCGACGAGGGCCTCGATCGCCCGCCACTGGTCCTCGCGCAGCCGTGCGGTGCCCGTGGGGTCGCCCACGAGGCGGGCGAGTACGGAATCGGCGGAGGACCTCAGGTCTGCGTTCATGCCCCCATGCAACCCGATCCCTCTGACATCGCGCCAATGCGTGCCCCGGCCTGTGGATGTTGAAAGATGGACGAGTTATCCACAGGGGTTTCCGGATCGGATCGCGCACGGGACCTTCGAGTCATGACGACGAACCACGAATCACGCAGCTCGTCCGGCCGGCCGTCCATCAGCCCCGCCGGAGCCCCCACCGCCCCTCAGATCACCCTGCGCAGCCCGGCCGAACTGGCCGACGCGCTGCCCTACATGCTCGGCTTCCACCCCACCGACTCCCTCGTCATGGTCGCCGTCCACGGCGAGCGCGGCCGCTTCGGCGGCCGGCTCCGCGTCGGGATCCCCACCGCGCCCGCCGAATGGGAGGACACCGCCCGCCAGGTCGCCGAATGCCTGATCAAGGGCAGTGAACGGCGCGGGGACAAGCCCGACGGCATCGTGCTCTTCGTCTGCCAGGACCCGGCCGGCGGGGAGAGCGCGCAGCGGGTCATGACCCGCCTGCGGCCGCTCGCCCAGCGCGTGCGGACCGCCTGCGGCGCCCTGGACGTCCCGGTCCTGGAGGCCCTGTGCCTCTCCGGCGGCCGCTACTGGTCGTACGTGTGCCCCGAGGCCGACTGCTGTCCGGCCGAGGGGACGCCGCTGGCGGTTCCCGGCACCTCGGTGATGGCCGCGGCGGCCACCTTCGCCGGGCTCCGGGTCCGCGGTTCCCTCAAGGACATCGAGAAGCGGATGTCGCCGCTCGGTGGAGCCTGGGCCACGGAGCAGGAGCAGGCCCTGGAGCGGGCAGCCGTGTCCCTCGTACCGAGGATCCTCGACGGGGAGACCCGCGAGGAGGTCGGCGCGCAGACCCTCGCGCTGGCCCGCACCCTCATGCGGCGCCTGACCCTCGCCCCGCCCGCCGAGGGCGGTCCCCGCGCGGACGACTGGGACGACGCGCTGCTCGGCCACGACGAGGCCGCCGCCGTGATCCTCGGCCTCCAGGACCGCGAGATCCGCGACATCGCCGCCGAGTGGATGGAGGGCGACGAGGCGGCACCGGCGCTGCGGCTCTGGCGCGCCCTGGCCCGGCGCTGTGTCGGCGCCTACGGGGAGCACGCGGCGGCCCCGCTCACCCTGGCCGGCTGGGTCTCGTGGTCCAGCGGGGACGAGCCGACCGCCCGCATCGCCCTCGGACTGGCCCTCCAGGCGGACTCCGAGTACCGCTTCGCCCAGCTGCTCCACCACGCCTGCAACGAGGGCATCGACCCCGAGGGGCTGCGCCAGTGCCTGCGCGAGGAGCGCAGGCGCCGCGAACCCCGCCGCAAGCGGACCGCTGCGCCCACCAGGCCGCCCGGCCGCCGGAGCGGGCAGCGCCGTCGCACCTCGCGCCGCACCGAGGGGAGCGGGCGGTGAGCGCCCGCCAGGCCCCCGTACCGAGCCGTCCCTCGCGGCGACTGTGGGGCGTGGCGGGCGCGGCCGCGCGCCGCCCACGCGCCACCCGGTGCGGGCCGCCACCACCGGGGCCCGTGACCCGGGCGGGGGTGGGGGCGTTCAGCCGGTGGGCGGTGGGGGTCCGGCCGCGCCGCCGCCCAGCGGAACCGGCCGGAGCGCAGACAAGGCGACAGATGACTCCCCCCGCACCGGAAGCCGGCCCGCCCGCAACCGCGACCGCCCCGACCTCCCGCCCGCCGCAGCCCCCGCCCGGCACCGCCCCCGCACCGGGCGCGCGGCCGCCCGGCGCGGAGTCCACCCCCGGCGCCCGGCACGACGGGCCGCCGTCCGGGGCCCGGGACGTCCCCGGCGCGCGATCGCCGGGGGCCCCGCCCGGGTATCCGGCCGGCCGTTCCTCCGAGCGCCCGGCGGGGGAGCGGTACGGCCCCGAGGGTGCTCCGGGGACGGTCGCTTCCGGGCCCGGGAGCGCCGGGACGCCGTCAGGGAGGGCCGGCGACGGGCCGGCGGGGAGACCGCCGCAGGCGCCCGGTGGCCCCGGGGGCGCGCCGCCCGGGGCGGGTGGGGGGCGGCGGGTCGAACTGCCGCCGGTGCACGAGGCCGTCATCTGCGTCGCCGCACCCTGCCTGGCCATCTCGCCCGAGCACGGCCAGCTGACCGGAAGGGGCATCGAGGGGATCTACCGGTCCGGCCGCCGGCTGCTGTCCCGCTGCGTGCTGCGCGTCGCCGGACGGGATCCGGTCCCCGTTCAGGGGCGCAGCCTCGGGGCCGACCGGGCCTCCTTCACCGCCACGGTCCGCACCGGGGTCGAGCCCGGCCCCGACCCCGACATCGGCGTCGAACGGGTACGGCACGCGGACGGCACCGAGCGCATCACCGTACGCAGCTTCGCGGCCCGGCCCCTGCGCCTGCCCGTGGAGGTCTCGCTCGGCACGGACCTGGCCGAACTCGCCGCGGTGGCGGCCGGCCGCGCCGGGCCGGAGCTCGCCGCCGGGGTGCACGCGGCCGGACTGCGCTGGAGCACGGAGGAGGCCCTCGCCGTCACCACCGCCGAACCGGCCCCCGACGACGCCCTCGCCACCGCCGGACTCCTGCGCTGGCAGCTCGAACTGGGGCCGGGGGAGTCCCGCAGCATCGAACTGCGGACCACCCGGGACCGCACCGCACGGGCCCCCGCCGGACAGGTCGCCAACCCGCTGGCGGAGGTCCGGGCCGAGGGGGACGACCCGAGGGCCGAGGCATGGCTGCGGACCAGCGTCGAGGACCTGCGCGCACTGCTCCTGCGGGACCCCGCGGAGCCGGGTGACGCCTTCGCGGCGGCGGGCGTGCCCTGGCGGCTCGGGCTGGCCCCCGCGGAGTCACTGTGGGCCGCCCGGATGGCGCTGCCCCTGGGCACCGGGCTCGCCGCCGCCACCCTGCGGACCCTGGCCCGCGGCCAGATCTCCGGCCGGGGCCCCGGGGCGGGCATGATCCCCGGACCACTGCGCGCCGCCGGACCGCAGCTGCCTCCGGGCTGCACCGGCACCGAAGCCACCCTCGGCTTCCCGGCGGTGCTCGCCGAGGCCCGCCGGTGGGGGCTCCCCGAGGACGACGTGGCCCGGCTCCTGCCCGCCGCCGAGCGGTGCCTGCACTGGCTCCGCTCGGCGCTGGGCAAGGACGGCCTGCTGGCCGACCCCGACCCGGGGCCCCGGCGGTGCGAGACCCAGGCACACGCCCACCGGGCCGCACTGCTCGGCGCCGATCTGCTCGACGGGTGCGGCCGGGCCGGAGCCGCCGAATGGCGGGAGTGGGCGGCGGCCCTGCGGGAGAGGTTCCTGGACCGCTTCTGGATCGACGGCCCGGACGGGGGCCGCCCCGCCGCCGCCCTGCACCCCGACGGCCGGCCGCTGGCCCGGCTGACGGGAGCGGCCGCGCACCTCCTCGACACCGGTCTGCTGGGCGGCGGGCGGCTCGCACCCGGCCTGCTCGACCGGATCCGCACCGAACAGCTCGCCCGGCTGCTCGGCGCCCCGGCGATGGATTCCGGCTGGGGGCTGAGGAGCATGGCGACCCGGGAACCGGGACACAACCCCTTCGGCCACCGCTCGGGCGCCGTCCGGGCCCACGAGAGCGCCGTCGCCGTGGCCGGACTGGCCCAGGCCGGCCACGACAAGGAGGCCGCGGGCCTGCTGCGGGGCCTGCTGGACGCGGCGCAGGTCTTCGGCTACCGGCTGCCGGAGATGTACGCCGCCGAGCAGCGCACCGCCGGCAGCGCCCCGCTCCCGCACCCGGCGGCCTGCCGGCCGGCCGCGGTGGCCGCCGCCGCGGGGATCCACGCCCTGACCGCCCTCGCGGGCATCCGTCCCGACGCCCCGGCGTCGACGGTCGCGGTGACCCCCCGGGCGGGCGCCCCCCTCGGCGCCCTGCGCCTGGCGGGGCTGCGGGTGGCCGGGGAGCCGTTCACCGTCCGGATCAGCCGTCTCGGCGTCGGCATGGTGGAGGAGGCCGCCGATGGGCTCCAACTGGGAGGGTGAGCAGCGCGCCGGGCGGGTGGGCCCGCCTGATCGCCGGGGTGCGGACTGGGTTCCAGATCACCGTCCTCGGGATCACGAAACCGCTGTTTATCGTCAGGCAGACGACTATGATCGCGGCATGTCGCCCTACGACCCGTCGGCCTTCCCGCCCTTCGCCGTCACCGTCGACCTGGTCGTGCTCACCGTGCGCCGCCACGCGCTCTGCGCGCTGGTCGTGCGACGGGGAGAGCAGCCGTTCCAGGGGCGCTGGGCGCTGCCCGGCGGCTTCGTCCGCGGGGACGAGGACCTCGCCGGCGCCGCGGCGAGGGAACTCGCCGAGGAGACCGGGCTGTGCGCGCACGACCCGGCCGCTCCCGGAGTGGACAACGGGGCGCACCTCGAACAGCTCGCCACCTACGGGGACCCGCAGCGCGACCCCCGGATGCGCGTGGTCAGCGTGGCCCACCTGGTGCTCGCCCCCGACCTCCCCGCACCCCGCGCGGGCGGGGACGCGAACAGCGCCCGCTGGGCTCCCGTCGACGAACTCCTGGAAGGCCCCGACCAGCCCGGCGCCGGCCTCGCCTTCGACCACGCGCGGATCCTTGCCGACGGCGTGGAGCGGGCCCGCTCGAAGATCGAGTACTCCTCGCTGGCCACCGCCTTCTGCCCGCCCGAGTTCACCGTCGGCGAGCTGCGCCGGGTGTACGAGGCCGTGTGGGGCGTGGCGCTCGACCCGCGCAACTTCCACCGCAAGGTCACCGGAACCCCGGGGTTCCTGGTGCCCGCCGGGGGGACGACGACCCGTCAGGGCGGCCGGCCCGCACAGCTGTTCCGGGCCGGCGGGGCGACCCTGCTCAACCCGCCGATGCTGCGGCCGGAGGTCTGACCTCCCGCCGGCGACGGGCGCCGGGCTCCGGCGGCCCCGGACGGCGGCATGGGCGGACACAGCCCGGACCGGTTGCATAGAAAATCGGACATATCGCGTTATCTTGCATGCGGTACTCACCCTGCCGCAGAGCGGTCTCACACCCTGCGAGAGAAGCGATGCTCCAGGCCATCGGACTCACCAGCACACCCCGTCGAGATCTGCCGCCCCTCGTGGACGACCTCACCTTCGAGGCCCGCCCGGGGTGCGTGACCGCCCTGCTCGGAGAGCCGGGTTCGGGCAAGACCACCGCCCTGCGGCTCATGCTCGAACTCGAACCGGGCCGCGGCATCACCTACTTCCGCGGACGCCCGCTGCACCGCATCCCGCATCCCGGCCGTGAGGTCGGCGTGCTGCTCGGCGACGTCCCCGGACATCCGTCGAGGACCGTCCGGGGCCAGCTGCGCATGCTGTGCGCGGCCGCGGGCGTCCCCGCCTCCCGGGCGGACACCATGATGGAGGTCGTCGGCATCGCGGGCCTGCGCGATCAGCGCCTCGGCTCACTCTCGGCCGGAATGGACCGTCGCGTCGCGCTGGCCGCCGCCCTGCTCGCCGACCCCTGCACCCTGCTCCTCGACGAACCGGCCGCCGGCCTCCAGCCGCGGGAACGCGCCTGGCTGCACGCGCTGCTGCGCGGCCACGCCTCCCTCGGCGGAGCCGTCCTGTTCACCACGGCCGACGCGAAGGAGGCCGCCCGCAGCGCGGACCGCGTCGTCTCCATCGCCTCGGGCCGCCTCGTCGCCGACCAGGAGGCCGCGGACTTCGCCCGCACCCGGCTGCGCCCGAGGGTCGCCGTGCGCACCCCGCACGCCGCCCGGCTGGCCGACGTGCTGGGCCGCGAGGCCCGGGCGGCGCACCGCGCCGTGGAGATCGTCGAGGAGAGCGGCAGCCGCCTCTCCGTGTACGGCAGCAACTGCGCCGAGATCGGCGAGGCGGCGTTCCGCAACGGCGTCCTGGTCCACCAGCTCGCCGACGAGACGGGCGACGCCGGAGCCCCCGTCACACCCGTCCCGCAGGCCCGCACCGGGGCCGGCGGGACGGTCAAGGCGGAGGCGCGGGTCGAGGCCGGAGCCCCCCTCCGGGCGGCGGCGGGCGCCGCCGCCCCCGCCGCCCCCGACGCCCGCCCGGACCAGCGGCCCGCCCCCGGCCACGGGTTCCGCGCCGAGCCGGGTCCCGGGGCCGGG